>SUYX01000016.1 GCA_015060225.1 Bacteroidales bacterium
GAATTCTCCAAGGCTCCGAACCGTTGCCAATGAAGCCCTCTGTAAGAAGGATTACAGGCATCATGTGCTCCAATGCATATTTTGCTGCATAGTATGCAGACTCAAAGCAATGTGATGGAGTACGTGCAGCCATTACCATAATTGGACACTCACCGTTTCTGCCGTAAAGTGCCTGCATAAGGTCTGTCTGCTCAGTTTTTGTAGGGATACCTGTAGAAGGACCACTCCTCTGTACATCAACAATTACAAGAGGCAACTCTGTAATCATTGCCAGACCCAATGCCTCTGATTTCAATGAAAGGCCAGGACCTGAAGTTGTTGTTACTGCAAGGTTACCTGCATATGCTGCACCAATAGATGTACAGATACCGGCAATCTCATCCTCGCACTGAACGGTTTTGGCGCCAAATGCTTTGTGGATAGCCAACTCCTCAAGGATTACTGTAGCAGGGGTAATAGGGTAAGAACCGCAGAAGATTGGAAGACCCGATTTCTCAGATGCTGCCAAAAGGCCCCATGCTGTAGCCTGGTTACCGTTGATGTTCCTGTAAATGCCAGGCTCCTGGTTTGCAGGCTCAATTCTATAGGTATTAGGAATTGCGTGGATATTGTGTGCATAGTTATAACCGTCATTGAGCACTTTCTTGTTAGGGGCAATGAGGTTAGGTTTCTTTGCAAATTTCTTCTCAAGATACTCTTCAGTAAAATGGAGCGGACGGTTGAACATGAAGTAGCACATACCCAATGTGAACATATTCTTGCTACGTACTATTGATTTGTTGTCCAGACCGCTGTCTTTCAATGACTCTTTTGTAAGAGTTGTAATAGGAGCCCAAATGATATGGTAATCTTTAAGGTTCATCTCCTCAATAGGATCATTTGTCTTGAATCCGGCTTTCTCCATGCCTTTTTCATCAAATGCATCTTCATCAAGGATAATACTTGCTCCAGGTTTTGCCCATTTGGCATTTGCTTTTAGCGCTGCAGGGTTCATTGCCACCAATACATCGCAAAAATCGCCTGGTGTTTTTACCTCTGTTTGTCCAATGTGTACCTGGAATCCCGATACACCCGCTACAGTACCTTGAGGTGCTCTAATCTCAGCCGGATAATCTGGAAATGTAGAGATCTCATTTCCATACAACGCAGAGGCATCTGCAAACAAAGTACCGGTTAGCTGCATTCCATCTCCCGAGTCTCCGGTAAAACGGATTACGACCTCCTTTGTGTCAATAATTTTGTGTTCCATAAAGAATAATTCTCCTCTGTTACGTAAAATACGTAGTTATTTTTGTTAGTGTATTTTAAAAGATTACACAAATGTAATGATAATTCTTTACGATTTCCACATTTTTAACAAAATATTTTGGAGCATACTCCAAATGTTCTTCCCGACAATAAAAAAAAAAGGGGAACCGTCCAGCTCCCCTTTTTATAGATTATCCCTTATCCGCAATTACTCTGCTGCAGCATCCTGGCTTCCGAACTGGGTAGGTTTTGTCTTTGAAGCAGGTATGCCCAACTCCTTCTTTGCATCGGGAAGAAGATCTACACTTGATGCACCTTTAAAAAGGATGCCGCCTGCTGACAAATCAAATACATAAGTAAAACCTCCGTCGGTTGCGAGCTTCTCTACAGCCTTGCTTGCCTTCTCATAAACAGGTGCGAACAAAGACTGCTGGAGCTGTGCCATCTCCTGCTGCGCATTCTGGTTGAACATCTGCAATCTCTGCTCCATCTCCTGAAGTTCTTTAGTCTTGGCCTCAAGAATGGCAGCTGTCCATGTAGCATTCTTCTGCTGATATGTCTGATACTTTGTCTGGAACTCCTGCTGCATTCCCTGCATTGTCTCCTCAAGTTCCTTAGCATAGTTCTCCAGCTTTGTAACTGCAGAATCCCTCTCAGGCATAAGAGCTACAAGTTCCTGCATATTTATATGGCCCAACTTTGTCTGGGCAAAAGACTGTGTTGCAAACAGCACCATTGCTAGTGCCAAAAGTTTAGTGATTTTTTTCATATCGTTAATTTGTTGTTATTATTTCTCAATATCCCAAGTACTTGATAATCTTGTTGCTCAGATCGTATGACTCATCCTTGTATGCAACACCCTGCATGGAGGCAACATCAAATACAACCATATAACCTCCACTTTGGGCAAGAACCTTCACTGCTGCCTCTACCCTCTCCTTTATAGGATTGAGCAGCTGCTCCGATTTCTGCTGCATATAGCCATCCTGCCCGAAATATTTCTGCTGCAGTTCCTTAACCGCCTGCTCTTTACGAATAATCTCATCCTCCTTTGACTGCCTTGCAAGTGGTGACAAATTGCTTTTCTGCGACTGATAAGTATTGAAAAGGGTCTCTATCTTGGCATATTCCCTCTCAATCTCCCCCTGATATTGTCTGCTCAGGCTCTCAAGCTGGCTCTGCGCACTCCTGTAAGCAGGAATTGCCGCCAAAATCTTCTCTGTATCAATATAACCCACTTTCTGGGCATTCATCTGCAATGCTGCAAAGAACACTGCAAATACAATTGCAAAAATCCTTTTCATGATATATCCTCCGTAATTAGAACTGCTGGCCAATCACAAAATGGAACTGGCTGCCGCCCTTCTTGTTATTGTCATTAGGAACAGGATCAAATCCATAACCCCAGTCGATACCCAGCATACCTACGATTGGAAGCAACACCCTAAGACCGACACCTGCAGACCTCTTTACCTGGAAAGGATTGAAATCCTTTATATCTTTCCAGCAATTACCTGCCTCAAGGAACAGCATTGCATAGATGGTTGACTGCGGCTGGAGAATTACAGGATGCCTCAACTCTACGGTAAATTTGTCGTAAACCCTACCGGCATAGGCATTCCCCTCAATTGGAGTAAGGGAGTAGTTAGGATATCCCCTCAAGCCGATAATGTCAGAGCCATAGGTATTGTAACCGCTCATACCGTCACCGCCCAACTGGAATCCTTCAAATGGAGAATAGCCCAAATCCTTGTTGTAGTATCCCAGATAACCGAAATCAGCAGAAGTACGCAGCACAAGATCACCTATAATCTTGGTATACAAGGTACTCTTGAATGTCCATTTATGGTACTCTATCCATTTGTACTTCTCCTGGTCAGACATATTTTTGTAATCTGTATCCTTTGACCTGAACAATGAATATGGCGGGGTTAACTGCACACTGAACAGCATGTCAGAACCGCTTCTCGGATAAACCGGCTGGTCTGTAGAGTTTCTGTTAAGAGTCACCTTGTAACTGAAGTTGTTTGACTTACCGTTTGCAAACAGGAAGTTATAGTCCCAATCCTTGAGTTTGTACTGTTGCCAGCTCACCTCATTATACAATACAAAATAATCATCCGGCCACTTCAGGCGTGTACCTATTGAAGCTGCAATTCCATACACCTCCATATACTCGTCATTATTCAGATAATAGTAGTATGAATTAGTCTGACGTGTATAATACAAAGATGTGCTCAATGATGTGGGTTTCTTTCCTGTCAGCCATGGCTCAATAAAGCTTGCAGACAATGCGGTATAGTAAGTACCGTTGGTCTGGAACCTTATTGACAGTGTCTGGCCGTCACCAAGAGGGACAGGCCTCCATGCACCTTTCTCAAATGCCCTTCTCAGCGAGAAGTTGTTGAAACTCACACCAAGTGTTCCAACAAAGGTATTTCCACCCCATCCGCCGCTGAGCTCAAGCTGGCTGTTGGGCTTCTCCTGCACGTTATATGCAATGTCAACTGTATTGTTGTTGATATTGGGGATTATGCTGTAACCTTCGCTCGACTGGAACCTCTCGGGATCAAAGTGTCCTATTGAACCCAACTCCCTCATTGACCTCTCAAAATCAGACTGGCTGTATAGATAACCGGGGCGGGTATAAACGGCCCTTCTGGCCACCTTCTCACTTGTAATGGTATTACCGTTTATAACCACATTATTGAAAGTGGCAGGCTTGCCCTCCATTATCCTCATCTCAACATCTATTGAATCTCCATCAATATTCAGCTCAACTGGTGTAACATTGAAGAACAGGTATCCGTTGTCGGTGTACATTTTCCTAACATCTCTGTGCTGCTGTTTGGGATCTCCCTGCAACCTCTTCTCCATAGTTACAAGGTCATAGATGTCTCCCTTCTTTATCATAAGCACACTATTCAGCTGATCAGCTGTATATACAGAGTTTCCTGTCCATGTGATATCCCTGAAATAGTACCTCTTTCCCTGTTTGAGGTTGATATCAAGGACAACTTTACCTTCGGGAGTATAGCTTATTGAATCTGATATGACCTGTGCATCACGATAACCTGCCTCATTGAACACCTCAAGCAATGCCTCCTTGTCGTTGGCATACTCTTTCTCAATGAATTTCTTTGACTTGAAGAAGTTTGCAATCCTGCTGTCCCTTGTCTTCTTCATAGCTTTCACAAGCTTCTTCTCCTTTATATTTTCCTCAAGTCCATTGAAATTTATCTTCTCAATCTTAACCTTGTCCCCCCTGTTTACATGGAATGTAGCCTTTACAGCATTCTTTACGGTAGAATCAGGCTCATGAGTAAGATAGGCATCCACAAGATGGAAACCTTTCTCCTTGTAATAGTTCTTTATGATATCAATGGATGACTTCTCCACATAATCAGAAAGTTCTCCACCCCTTCTGAGTTTCAGGCGCTCGTTCAGATCAGACTCCTCAGACCTTCTTACCCCCTTGAACAGCCATCTCGAAACCCTCGGGCGCTCCTGTACTCTCAAAATGAGGATACAGCTGTCACCTTTGGGAGAGATTGAATCAATGTAAAATCCCACATCAGAGAATTTTCTCTGCAGCCACAACCGGTTTACAACTCCCGACAACTGCTGTCCGGGGATTTCAAGTTTATCACCTTCCTGCAGACCTGTAAGACCTATAAGCCTGTCTGCACTGAGATAATTTGTCCCCTCCACCTTTATCTTTTTTATGGTGTAGGTCTTTGGTGATTCATAGTCCACAACTGCACTATTCTGGGCAGATACGGCATACGGCACCATTAGTGCCAATGTGATAAATATTTTTAAAATGAGTCTCATCTTGCTGTAAATTAAACTTTTCCGAATCGTCTTTCCCTCTTGCTATAAGCATCAAGTGCCTTTTGGAACTCCGTTTTGCGAAAATCGGGCCAAAGCACTTGGGTAAAATAATATTCGGTATATGCAGTTTGCCACAACATATAGTTGCTTATCCTCTGCTCGCCGCTTGTCCGGATAAGCAAATCCGGATCAGGAATATCTGCTGTTGAAAGGGCGGCATCAAGTTCCTGCGCCGAAACCACAGGATTCTCACCCATACTCAGCTTCTTTTGAACAACCTTGTTGGCTGCCTGTACGATATCCCATTTCCCACTGTAGCTCAAAAATATAATCAGCTGCAGATTGCTGTTTCCGCGTGTAAGGTCCATACATTCCTCAATCTCTCCCCTCAGTTTGTCGGACAGCCTGCTGAAGTCTCCTATGACCCTGAATCTTATCCCATTCTTCTGGAATAGCGGTGTCTCATTGACTATGGCCCTGAGCATAAGTTGCATGAGCCCCTCTATCTCCTCAACCGGCCTGTCCCAGTTCTCCTCAGAAAAAGCAAAGACACTCAGATATTTTATCCCTTTCTCAACGGCAAACTCTGTACAGGCCCTCACACTTTCAACTCCCTCCTTATGCCCGTAAAGCCTCTCCTGGCCACGCAGCCTGGCCCACCTGCCGTTACCATCCATAATCACTGTAACATGCTCTGGTACTGATGTCTTAACTTCTGTCATAGATACATTTATACAAATAGGGCGCAAATATAAGAAAATTATTGCATATTTCTCTTATCCTCACCCCATAATAGTTTTTGATTCAACGCCGCTATAAAATTATTGTTTATGGAGATACTCTTTATTGGGAACATTCCTTTTGATATCACCAGTTTCTCCCCCGCACCCAGTTCAAGGGACCTGTTGTCTACAGTAAGCAAGGCCTTCGGATATCTGCCGTGGAAAGAGATCTCCACAACGGAACTGTCGGGAACAACAAGGGGTCTTACATTAAGGTTATGTGGGGAGATAGGGGCTATTATGAGTACGCTGGAATCGGGGGTTACAATAGGTCCGCCTATACTCAATGAATAGGCAGTTGATCCTGTTGCCGTTGCCACAAGTATTCCGTCTGCCCAATATTTAGGCAGGGGCTGGCCGTCTATTGCAATCTCTATCTCCAACATTGCCGGGTTCAGCCTCTGTATAGTTATCTCATTCATTGCATAAGGGTAAAGATCTGCCGGAAGCCCACCTTTCTCCAGATGCAGCAGCGTCCTCTCCTCTATTGCATAATCACCTTTTATGAGTTTCTCAATCCAAGGATTGTTTTCCTGAACACATGCTGTTGTAAGGAATCCCAGTCTTCCGAAATTTATGCCTGCAATAGGTATCTGCCTCTCCCTTACCATTGTAAGGGACTCAAGGAAGGTACCGTCACCTCCAAGGGAGAGAAAAATGTCCACATCCTGGGGGAGGTCTTCATAGTCAGTAAAGAGCCCGCCTGCAGGCAGTTCCTGCGAGAACTCCTTTATAAGATTATAGAACGAAATGTGGTAACAGAACTCAAAATGCCTGTACTCCTTGAGATTGTTGACAAACAGGATTAGCCTTCCAATATTTGTCTTGTCTATCCTTTTACCAAAAAGCGCCGCTTTCATATTCAAAATTTTATGCAAGATAAATAATTTTGGTCTAAAGATTGTTCTAACATAACGAAATTGTATATAAATTTGTAACTATAACCTATTTAAACTGCAAAACAGAAAATGACAATTTTAAGCGTAAACATAAATAAGGTTGCAACCATAAGGAACTCCAGAGGGGGTAATCTTCCCGATGTACTAAAAGCTGCTGTAAAATGTGAAGAATTTGGAGCACAAGGCATTACCGTACATCCAAGGCCCGATGAGAGACATATAAGATACCAGGATGCAAGGGATATAAAGCCACTGATCAAAACAGAGTTCAATATAGAGGGAAATCCCATTGAATCCTTTACAAAACTTGTGCTTGAGGTTAATCCGGCACAAGTTACACTTGTACCTGATGCGCCCGATGCCATAACCTCAAATGCCGGTTGGGATACAATAAACAACAAGAAGTTCCTTACCGAGATAACAAAAGTGTTCCATGCAAACGGAATCAGGGTATCCATTTTCATAGATCCTGTGGAGGAAATGATAAAGAATGCCGTAGATACAGGTTGTGACAGGGTGGAACTTTATACAGAGGCTTATGCAGCCAACTACCTTAAAAATAGGGAAATGGCCATTGAACCTTATGTAAGGGCCGCTGAAACCGCCGTAAAATGCGGACTTGGGCTCAATGCAGGACACGACCTCAACCTTGATAACCTCAAATACTTCAATGAGAACATTCCGGGACTTATGGAGGTTTCCATAGGACATGCCCTTATAAGTGATGCCCTCTACATGGGACTTGAGGCTACAATAAAGGCATATAGAGAACAGTTGAAGTAGCACTATCCACTTTTTTTATTATCTTTGCCGTTTCTGAAATTATAAATAACAATTATCATAAAATGAAACAACTTAAACTAATTCTTTCTGTTGCCATTGCAGCTATCATCTGCTCTTGCAATGCAACAGGCAACACAGGCGCAGCCCAGACTGAGAATGCTGCACAAGGTGCAACTGCAGCTCCACAGGGGAGCATCGTTTATGTTCAGTTGGACTCTCTTGTAAACCAATATGACATGTACAACGACCTCAAATCTGAATGGGAGAGCAAAGCACAGGCAGTTCAGGATGACCTTACAAAGAAGGGCAGGTCTTTTGAGAGTGCTGTGAAAGATTTCCAGACCAAGATTGACAAAGGGCTTCTTACCAGATCGCAGGCTGAGGAGCAGCAGCAGAGGCTGGTTGAGAGGGAAAAGAATCTTCAGACATTGAGCCAGCAGAAACAGATGGAGCTTGCTGAAGAGGAGGCTGTAATGATGAGAAGGGTTATGGATGCAATCCAGACCTACATTACCAAGTACAACAAGGATAAAGGTTACGCACTTATCCTTTCTGTCCCTGTACTTGCCGGTGAGCCTTCATTGAACATCACCCAGGATATCCTTGTAGGATTGAATGAGGAGTACATCAAATCAAAAAACAAATAATAGCCTTGGATCTTTAAGAGATTGTGCCGTACCGGTTGAGTCTGAGGCTCTGCTGATACGGCATATTTTCAATTATAAAATGCAACAATAAATTTTTTAGGATATGGACTCTATTACAAGAACACAATTTGATTTTCCCAAACAGACAGCCGTATACAACGGAAAAGTAAGGGATGTATATACTATCGGGGACAAATATATGGTAATGGTTGCCACAGACAGAATCTCTGCATTTGATGTTGTGCTTCCAAAGGGAATTCCGTTCAAAGGACAGGTTCTCAACCAGATTGCATCAAAATTCCTGGACAGCACTTCAGACATTGTAAAGAACTGGAAAATTGCTTCACCTGACCCTATGGTAACTGTGGGCTACAAGTGTGAGTCTCTCCCTGTTGAGATGATTGTAAGAGGTTACCTTACAGGAAGTTCATGGAGAGCATATAAAGCAGGAGCGAGAGAAATTTGCGGAGTAAAGATTCCTGATGGTATGAGGGAGCATCAGAAATTTGAGACCCCAATCATCACCCCTACCACCAAAGCGGAAATAGGGGGTCATGACCAGGATATATCAAGAGAGGAGATAATTGCCCAGGGCCTTGTAAGTGAGGAAATCTACACCAAACTGGAGAAAATTACCCTTGCATTGTACCAGAGAGGCTGCGAAATTGCAAAAGAGAGGGGACTTATCCTTGTAGATACCAAATATGAGTTTGGATTGAAAGATGGTGAGATTTACCTGATTGACGAGATACATACTCCTGACAGCAGCCGCTACTTCTACCTTGAAGGATACCAGGAGAGATTTGACAAAGGTGAACAGCAGAAGCAGCTTTCAAAGGAGTTTGTACGCGAGTGGCTGATGGAGAATAACTTCAGCGGACAGAAAGGTCAGGTTGTTCCTGAGATGACTGATGAGATAGTTTCAAGCATCTCTGAAAGATATATTGAACTTTACGAAAACATTACAGGCTCAAAATTTGAGAAGGCTCCATATGGTGATGACACCTATGAGAGAATAGACGCCAATGTAAGGAATATGTTGGCACGTCTGTAATAATTCTATCTGATTATGCGTACATTATTTTTCATTATCAGCCTTATGGCTGCTGCAACAGTGTGGGGCCAGACTTCACCCCAGATTACCGTTTCCAGTGAGAAGGTTAAGGTAAACGGAGCCGTGATGTTTGTACACAAGGTTAAAGGAGGGGAGACACTTTATTCCCTTTCCAAGGCATATCATGTTACAATTGATGATATTGTACGCAACAATGAAAGCCTTAAGGCAGGCCTGAAGGAAGGGAGTACCATATATATCCCTTCCCCAGCCCCTGCCACAAGCCAATCCAAGGTTTCAGAAAGTACTCACCCGGAAAATACAGTTACTGCCGCAGATGAGGAGTTTGCTGAATTTGAATTGAGCGGGGAAAACATAAGAAAGTATTCCAAAAAGAGACATAAGGTAAAGAAATCAGAGAAGCTCAGTGACATTGCACAGCAATACGGTGTAAGCGAAGAGTCTATAGTTGTATTCAACAACCTACAGAGCAGACAACTCAGAAAGAAGCAGATAATTTACATCCCTAACGGTGATTTCATCGCCCTCATGGAGAAAGCTGCAAAAGAATCTGAGGATGCCGCTGCAGAAGAGGATAAGCCTCAGGTTATCCAGCAGGAGGTTGACATCAATTTTGAAGATAACAATGCCGCTGCTCTTCCCGATATGGGAAAAGAGATGGAATTTACATACATACTTCCTCTCGGGCTGAAAGACAATATCGGCCCCGACCCAAATTTCATGGATTTCTATGCCGGTACCCTCCTTGCCGCAGACACTCTGAAACATATGGGTTATGATGTTACCATCAACCTCATAGACCAGACAATGTTCAGTTCCTTTGAAGGTATGACATCTGGCGGAGTTCTCCAGGACAAAAAACTCATTATAGGTCCTGTGATGTACCAAGATATGGCAAAGATGCTTCCTTATGCACACAGCGATGCCATTGTGGTATCCCCAATGGATATGAATGGTGAGCGGTTTGTTTCCTCCAACAGGAACTATATACAGGTTCCGCCGGCCCAGAGTGCACAAATTGGAAATCTTGTAGATCTGATTGTCTCAAAATCAAATCTTGAGAACAGCATAATGGTCATATATGAGAAAAACGGTGCAGATACAGCTCTGGTAAAATCGGTTCTTGAGCAACTTGATGCAAAAGGTGCCCTTTACAATAAATTCTCATATGGAATACTTGAAGGAAGAGAGGTGATGGACAACATAATGTACGCACTTGAACCGGGTCTTGACAATCTTGTTCTTGTCCCTTCCAACAGCGAGGCATTTGTAAGTGATGTGGTAAGGAATCTCAATCTGCTGCATACAAATCCTGCTACCGAGAAAAAGAGGTCCGTAACTTTGTTCGGCACCTCCAAATGGAGAAATTTTGAGACAATTGAAGCGGATTATTTCCACAGGATGAATCTTCATCTCTCTCTCCCATACTATGTGGATTATAGCAATCCTGTTGTAAAAAGGTTTATCATGAAATACAGGGCCCTGTACAACAGCGAACCTACACCGTTCGCTTTCCAGGGATATGACATTACTCTTATGTTCCTACAGAACGGGAGTCTTGCAACCCAATCCAAATACCAATTCATTAGGGAGAAAAAAAATACCGGTATCCAGAATACCGGTACCACTAATGTAGTCTATAATAAAGATTACACAATTTCTGTGATTGAGTAATATCAGCCAAGATATTTTTTTAACATCCACTGCGCCTCTTCTTCTGAAAGTAGGGGCGCAAGTGTTTTATACACATTGGCATTATATTCCTTTATCCATGCGCTCTCCTCGCCGTCCAGCAACTCCCAATCTACACAAGAGAGATCTACAGGCACATTTGTCAATGTCTTGAAGTTGTAGAAATCATTCATGTCGTTGAACTTCCATTCCTGCACCAATATGACGTTTTCTGTCCTTATTCCATACTCTCCCTCCATATATACCGCAGGTTCATTGGAAATAACCATTCCAGGCTCAAGAGTTACAGGATTCTCCTCCATTCTTATGCTCTGGGGGCCCTCATGAACACAAAGATAGTGTCCTATACCGTGTCCCGTTCCGTGGAAATACATTGCAGCATCGTTGAACAGTGGTCCCCGGGCCAGAATATCGAGTTGCGACCCTCTGGTATTTTTAGGGAAGCATGCCATTGAAAGGCGTATCATCCCCTTGAGTACCAAAGTATAATGCCTCCTTTGAGCTGGAGTGAGTTCTCCCACAGGAATTGTTCTGGTTGTATCTGTTGTACCAAAAAGATAGTGGGCGCCAGTATCCATAAGGAGAAAATTGTTCTTCCCGACAATCTGTGAGTTATCTTTGGATGCACTATAGTGCGGTAGGGCACCGGCTGGGCCAAATGCAACAATCGGTTCAAAACTCTCTCCCCTGTAGAACTCATTTTCACCTCTTAACTGAGCAAATTTCATCCCAATCTCCCACTCCGAAAGTTCAGCTCCGGCAGCCAAAGAATCGTCAATATACTTGAGAACCTTACACCATGCCACCCCATCTGCAAGAAATGCCTTACAGAAGCCCTCTTTTTCCCAATTGTTTTTAATTGATTTATAATAATTTACAATTCCTCCATTTACTGGGTCGCCAAAAAATCTTACACCAGGGGTATCCAATGCCATGTAATCCCTTACAGTAATCCTGCTTTTGGATACAACCCTTACTGTACTTGCCGGGAACTCTGCAAGAACAGATGAAAATGAACTGTAAGGGTGCAGTTCTATCTTGTCATCCAGCAGATGTCCCTTTACATCGTCGGGAATGGAATCCAGATTGGCAAAAAGGTGGATTGCACTGTTTGTGATTATTGCATATGACTGAGGTAACGGATTGTACTCTATATCTGTCCCTCTAATATTGCAGAGCCATGCCACTTCATCACACATGGTAACAATATATGCAAACCTCTCTCCTCCAAGCCCCAAAGCTCTGGTTATACGTTCATGCTTTGATCTTGAGCTCTCTCCGGTATATTTTTTATCAAGCCAAATGATTGGATTGAATTGCAATTGGGGTCTCCCCTGCCACAGTTCATCAAACGGATCATCGATGAGCACCACCCTGCATGGTGCCAATTCCCGGCTTAGAGATTCATACTCACTATATGAGAACAGGGCATGGTCTATTGCCACAACCTCCCCTTCCGGATACTGGGAAAGTATCCACTCAGCTATTGAAGGGGTCCCCGCCATCTTCATCTTCATGAGCCTTATCCCGGAGCCATTAAGTTGCGCTGCAGCCTGTACAAAATATCTGGAGTCCGTCCACAATGCTGCTCCCTTCAGGGTTACCACAAGAGTTCCTGCGGAACCGTCAAATCCGCTCAACCATTCCCTCACCTTATAATGGGCTTGTGTATACTCCCCAAAATGGGGATCATTTGTCGGGATTATGATTGCAGATGCCCCAATCTGCTGCAATTTCTCCCTCACTGCCTGTAAATTGCCAATCCTTTGCATATTGATATTGTAATGTTTCTACAAATATAATAAAAGCGGAGAAAGAAATCACTATCACGGGCAATTACAACTTCCGACAGTGATTTCTTTCTCCGCTATTTAGAGTTGCCAAAAAGCAACAATTACATCATTGAATCGGCATTAAGGTTATCCTTCTCAATATCCTTGAAGTATTTTACTGTTCCAACCTTAAGCTCATCAGTTGCAGCATCATCACAAACAATGATTCCCTTTGGATGCATCTGAAGTACGCTGATAGTCCACATGTGGTTTACACACCCCTCAACGGCATGGTACAAAGCTCTTGCTTTTGCATGGCCATTAGCAAGGATAAGAACCTCTTTTGCATCCATGATTGTACCTACACCTACTGTAAGGGCAGTCTTAGGAACAAGATTGATGTCATTGTCAAAGAATCTTGAATTTGCAATGATTGTATCAGTTGTAAGGGTCTTGATTCTTGTTCTTGAAGTGAGAGAAGAGCCTGGCTCATTGAAAGCAATGTGTCCGTCAGGACCGATACCACCCATGAAAAGGTCAATACCGCCATATGATTTAATCTTCTCCTCATATCTTACACACTCTGCCTCAGGATCTTCTGCATTACCGTTAAGGATATTCACATTCTCCTTCTGGATATCAATGTGTTTGAAGAAATTGTTCCACATGAACGAATGATAGCTCTCAGGATGATCCTCAGGAAGGCCAATGTACTCATCCATATTGAAGGTAACAACATTCTTGAATGACACTTTACCCTCATTATAGAATTTGATCAGCTCCCTGTATGTACCAAGAGGAGTTGAACCGGTAGGGAGACCCAATACGAAAGGACGCTCTGCAGTTGGGGCAAAAGTGTTGATTTTCTTAACAATGTAAGCCGCAGCCCAGTGCGAAATCTGTGAGTAGGACTCTTGAATAATTAATCTCATAATCTGTTTAATTTATTTAATTTCATTTTGTTTCATTCAACAGCACCCTTGCATTCTCAAGGGCAGCCTCTGTAAGTGATGATCCGCTCAGCATTCTTGCCACCTCCATAACCCTCTCCTGCGGTTCAAGCACCTTTATATGCACTGCAGCATTCTCCTGTTCATTGAACTCCTTCTGCACGAGCAGGTGTGTCCCCTTCTTGGAGGCAATCTGCGGAAGATGGGTAATTGCAAAAATCTGCATCCTTTCACCCATTTTCCCAATCATCTCACCCATCTTGTCTGCAATGCTTCCGGAAACACCGGTATCTATCTCGTCAAAAATCATTGTAGGCATTCCTGTATACTCAGCCATCAATGATTTCAGGCACAACATTATTCTCGACAACTCTCCTCCCGATGCAGCCTTCTGCAGAGGATTCATCTTCTTGTCCCCGTTTGCACTGAAGAGGAATGTCACATTATCCTTTCCTGTTGGAGCATACTTGTCACTCTCCTCAATCTTCACCTCAAAAATTGCATGCTGCATCTGCAATCCCCTTATCCTCTCCTGCAAAACTGCACCAAGCTCCTTAACCTTGGATTCTCTATCCAAATGAAGCTGACATGCAAGCGATTCCCTCTTCTCTTTAAGGGTTGCCACCTGTCTCTCCAACTCAATGACCTGTTGGGAATCCTCATCTGCCCCATTCAACTCCCGCTGCAATCTCTCCTTGAGTTCCAACAGCTCCCCAACGGAAGAAACTGAATGCTTCCTCATAAGGGAATAGAGTTCAGACAATCTCTCTTCAACCTGCTCAAGGAGTTGTGGCGAAACAACTATCTTATCCTCCATGGATTCAAGCTCCTCCTGTATATCCTTGCACTCAAGCCTGCAGCTCTCCAGCCTTTGGGTAAGCTCTTCCAATCCGGCGACAAAGTTAGAACACTTTTGCAATAAATGCACAGCATCCTTAAAATTTTGTAATAATGGCACTCCCATCGGCTGCAAATGTGCCAAAGCTCCGGAGATTGAAGCCTTGATATCCTCAGAGTTTGCAAGCTGTTTCTGCTGTATCTCCAATTCCTCAAGCTCTCCTTCCTTGAGTTTGGCCTCCTGCAATTTCCCCAACTGGAATGCCTTGTATTCCATCTCCCCCTCTTTTCTGGCAATCTCCCCCTTAAGAGAAGCAAGTGATGCTTCAGCATCATTCAAATCTGTATATACCCGGGAATACTCCTTAAGGAGCTCTCCTGTACCCGCAAAATAATCCAACACCTTCATCTGATAATTACCGTCGGTAAGCAGCAGATGCTGGTGTTGTGCATGAATGTCCACTATTTTGGACGATATCCCCGTAAGTGCGGCCAAGGTTGCGGGTTCATCATTTATGAAGTTCCTTGTACGTCCGGAAGGAGTTATGACCCTCCTTAGAATCAGTTCTTCCCCTCCGTACTCAAATTCCCCTTCAACCACACAGTTCTTTGTACTCTCCTTCAAAACCGAGGTATCTGTCTTGCTTCCCAAAAGGAGCGACAAAGCCCCCAACATTACAGATTTTCCGGCTCCGGTTTCACCTGTAATTATTACCAGTCCTTGCGGAAACTCTATATCGAGGTTCTCAATGAGTGCGTAGTTCTGTATGACAAGTCTTTTAAGCATTACATAAGGCCCTCTATATTGTCCATGATATCGGACGCAACATCATTCTTGCTCTTGAGGGGGCACTCTACCGGCCCCTTGTCCTTAAAGAAGAGTGTTACCTTGTTGGTATCATGTCCAAATCCCGCTCCTGCATCCCTCATGGAATTGAGGACAATCATATCAAGTTTCTTTCTCTCAAGCTTTCCTGCCGCATTGGTCCTCTCATCATTGGTCTCCAGGGCAAAACCTACTGCCACTGTCCCTTTATCCCTGTTTTCCCCAACCCAGGCTGCAATATCATTTGTAGGAGTAAGTTCCAGGTTATAGTTGCTCTTTTCCCTCTTTATCTTCTCATCAGTAACATGTGCCACAGTGAAATCTGCCACAGCAGCACACAATATAACTATATCTGCACCAGGAACATGCTCTTTGGTTGCCTCAAACATCTCCTTTGCTGTAATCACATCCACCACCTCAATGCCGGGCAATGTTGCCTTCACATTCACCGGGCCGCTCACCACTGTAACTTTTGCTCCCCTCAAGGCAGCCTCCCTTGCCAGTGCATAGGCCATTTTTCCCGACGAATGGTTTGTAATATATCTCACCGGGTCAATTGGTTCCCTTGTAGGACCGGCTGTAATCACAACCTTTTTTCCTTCCAGTGAACCCCCTTTTGCAAAAATACCCTCTACACAGGCAACTATCTCCTCCGGCTCAGCCATCCTCCCCTTCCCTTCGAGACCGCTGGCCAATTCTCCGCTTTCGGGTTCAATTATCTCCACACCCCACCCTTTCAGAGTCTCCAGGTTCCTTTGGGTTGACGGATGTCTGTACATATCCAAATCCATGGCGGGCGCCACTGCCACCTTGCATTTTGCAGAGAGATACGATGTAAGAAGCAGGTTGTCAGCCACACCTGAAACCATCTTGCCCATAGTATTTGCAGAACATGGGGCTATAAGGTACAAATCAGCCCACATTCCCAATGACACATGGGAATTCCAGTCACCGTTCTCGGGATTATAGAAATCTACAAGTATGGGATTCTTTGAGAGGGTGGCCATAGTCAAAGGGGTGATGAATTGTTTGGCCATCTCGGTCATGACAACCTTCACCTGGGCACCTTGTTTTACAAGCAGCCTCACAAGCATTGCAGACTTGTACGCTGCGATGCTCCCTGTAACTCCCAACAGGATATGTTTTCCCTTAAGCATGCTGTAAGGTATTAAGCCTCCACTTTGCGTGAGTAAATCTCACCGCTCTGGAACTCTTTTATTGCCACCAAAGTAGGTTTTGGCAATTTCTCATAATGGCGTGAGATCTCTATCTGCTCCCTGTTCTCAAATGTCTCCTCCAAAGTATCTGCAAAGTTTGAGAACTCCTCCAATTTTGCACTCAATTCCTGCTTAACCT
Source organism: Bacteroidales bacterium (assembly GCA_015060225.1). GTDB lineage: Bacteria > Bacteroidota > Bacteroidia > Bacteroidales > UBA932 > Egerieousia. Next base: position 16,702 of record SUYX01000016.1, read on the forward strand.
CGGCTGCTATCTGATTCGCCCTCTTGGCAATGATCATTGTAGACTCATAAATGTTTCCTGTAGGCTCAGCAAGCTCACTCAAATTTCTGGTAACGGTGTTACCGTAAACCTTGTACTCTTTTTTCTCCATTGTATTTATTTTTCTTCTTTATTTTCTGATACTGGCCTGATTGCATAGTGCTCCACCTTTGCAAAAAGGTCATCAATCTCATTCCTGAATTTTGACTCCGGATATTCGCTTATGAAATTATAGTAGTCGTCTATAAAATCGAGATATCTCTCCTTCTGCTTTTCCTCAATACTGTTGTATGCATACTTGTACGAAGAGAGGGCTGTATAATAAAGGACACTCTCCCTGTACTGGTTGTCTGCATTATCCTTGAGGACATTCTTCAAGGCATATCTGGCAGCCTTGTAGTCCTCCATTGTATAGTAAATTTTTGCAGATTCAAAGCTTTTTCTCTCAAGTCTCTCCATAAGATCAGCCATCATATCCTTGCATACAGGATAATACTCGCTCTGCGGATTCTCGTACATGAACTCGCTTATTACAGCCATGGCTTTCCTGGTTGGTGTCTGGTCAAGCTCATATCTGTAGGTATCATCATACAGACACTTTATCCTCAGGTATTGGGCCTCAGTATGGAATACACTTCTCGGATACACCTCTATGAATTTTGCAAGAATGGTCTCGGCTGTTGAATAGTCACCATACCTGAAATTGCTCAATCCATGATAAAATGCTACAGTATCCTCCTGCGGCAATCCCTGTACGAGGAGGTTGATATGGTCAAACATATCTGCCGCCTTCTTGTACTTCCCTTTATTGAAATAATCGTGGGCTGCCTTGTATTTAACATCAACATCTGTGCTCCTGAGAACTTTCTCATATGTAGATACACATGATATCTGCAACAGAGCAGCCATAGCCAATAGTATAATGTTTATATTGCGCATCATCACTCCTTTTAGTTCTCCTGCAAAAATTTCTCTGCATCCATTGCCGCTCTGCATCCGCTGCCTGCTGCAGCAATTGCCTGCCTGTATGTCGGATCCTGAACATCACCTGCTGCAAATACTCCGGGGACATTTGTCTTCTGGCTCTTGCCCTCGGTTATGATGTAGCCTTCAGGATTTGTCTGTACAAACTCCTTGAACACCTCAGAATTTGGATGATGTCCAATCGCAAGGAAGAATCCGTGTATTTTTATTTCCCTCTCCTCTCCTGTCCTGTTGTTTACAAGTGCCGCACCTGTTACACCAAACTCATCTCCAAGAATCTCCTTGGTGTTTGTATTCCAAAGCACCTCAATATTTGGTGTATTGAGAACCCTCTCCTGCATAGCTTTGGATGCTCTCAACACATCTCTCCTTACAATCATGTAAACCTTGTTGCACAACCCTGCAAGATAAGTTGCCTCCTCACAGGCTGTATCTCCACCTCCAACTACAGCCACATCCTTCTTCCTGTAGAAGAAACCGTCACATGTGGCACATGCAGAGACACCCTGCCCCCTGAATTTCTCCTCTGAAGGGAGTCCAAGATATTTTGCAGTTGCACCTGTTGCAATAATTACCGTATCAGCCTCAATGCTCTTGTCCCCGTCAATCTCCAGCACAAACGGTCTGCCTGAAAAATCAACTTTTGTAACTGCGCCATAACGCACCTGTGTTCCAAACCTCTCTGCCTGTTTCTTCAGATCCTCCATCATATCCGATCCTGTAACACCCTGCGGATACCCTGGGAAGTTGTCTATCTCAGTAGTTGTTGTAAGCTGTCCGCCAGGCTGTATACCCTCATACACTACAGGGTTGAGGTTAGCTCTGGATGCATAAATGGCAGCCGTATATCCCGCAGGACCGCTACCTATAATCAAACATTTTACTCTTTCCATTTCCAATAAAACATAATATCTTGCAAAGTTAGTTATTTTTTTTGAATAGCTTATCTTTTATATAATATTCCGCCCTCAATTCCCACACAAGGAAGAACGATCCGAGCCATCGGGACAAAAGAAGCACATACCATGTAGCACCCATTGCAGAAACAAGGAAAAGATCCTCAAAGTTGCTGTGGGAAATGGCAATATGGGAGTTAAGAAGGTCAACATCCCTTTTGGACACTTTTCCGCTTTCCACCTCCTCAATCATCACTGCAGCACCATAAGCCAGACCCAGTGTGTTTGCAACAATCCAAAGGAAAGAGGTCTTTGCGGGCAAACCGAAAAATGCCAACGGATATTTGAGGAATTTTGAAATCCACCTTATCACCCCATATTCCGCCAATATTTTCTGTACTATTGCCAGTGAATAGATAAGCAATGTCATCTTAACAACAACCGAAGCGGTTGAGACCAGCCACTCCTTAAAAAGCACCATGAACTCCGGTTTCTGTCCATATCCTCCCGACAACTGTTCCATTATCCCTCCCGGGAGGATCTTATTCAAGAAAAATGCCAAAGTGAATGCTGAGACGGTACGTATAATTACAATCCTCACTGCAGAAGTGCCTGTCTTTTTCTGGACAGCTGTCTCTGTTATCATATTGTGGGCACAAAGCACCATGGTACTCAAAATTGTCAGTGTCCTCGCATCAAAATCAAATGCCGCAGCAACCGAAATTGCTGCATACACATTCACAAAGTATCCGGTAACAAACGGGAAGGCAGCCTCTCCAGGAAGACCTATACTGTTGAACAGCGGTGTAAGAAGATTTGATATCCACGGGAGAATATTGACATATTTGAGAAACATTATTGCAAATGACACACTTACAGTAAGTTTTACGAGCCATATACAGGTTTTTGTAGTGCTGGGCAATACAGATTTCACACATCTGGCCACCCTCTCTTTTCCGCTTTCTTTTACATGGTTCATAACAAATAATTTTTCGCAAATTTACATCATAATTTGAATTGTGGAACACATTTTGATATCTTTGCATCTTTCAGATGACATTATAAAGTATAATTAACACTAATAATCAAAAAATGAAGAAATTAGCTAAATTTTTACTATTGGTTGTCCTTGCCCTTCCGCTCCTTGCATCGTGTAACAAAGAGGATGAGCCAACAAAATCTGTACTGGCAACAATACTCCCTTACTGGAACGAAGTGGGATTTGCAATACAGCTGGACAATGGTGAAAGCATGTATCCTGCAAAAGTGCATGTAAACTACAAGGCAAAGGAGGAGGCCCAGAGGGCAATCATATTCTTTTCTGAAAACAGCAAACCTGTTGCACCGTTCACCTACAGCGTGAACATCCACGGCATTACAGAGCTTGAGACAAAAGAGATTGAACTTGCTTCCTCATCGGATGACCAATTGGGTGAAGATGGCATTGAGATTGTTGAGGCATACATTGGCGGCGGCTATCTCAACATTGAGTTCAAGGTGAACATAGACCCTTATTCAAAGGACCAGAATCATGTTGTAAGCCTTGTGGACAACCAGATAAACGGCGAGCCAAAATACACAAGCCACTATCCTCTTGAGCTGAGATTCAAGAGAGACCACAGCGTTCAGGACAATAGAGGTGTTGCCGTTTCAAACATTGCATGCTTCTACATTGGCAACTACAATCTTGACCGTCTGGAGTGCGAAGGCTATGAACTAAAATTCCTGGGGCTTGAGGATGAGTCAAACAAAGACCCTGAAGGGGTTCCTATGAAGAGTGTGAAAATAACCCCTCAAAAGTAGACCGGATAAAATTTACAAATACAAGAAATGAAAAAAGGGAGAGTCGCTCTCCCTTTTTTCATTTCTCCCAATGGAACGGAGCAAAGGTTGCACTCTTGTCAACCCAGCTCTCTTTCCTGTTGGCATATATTATCAACGGTGCACCTACCACCACAACACATCCCAACGCCAATACAGAATACCATACAGTGTTGCTTCCGGTTGCAATCTGTGCAGGAGGGATAAAGCTCAGCACAAATGCAAGCAATGATCCGCAGAATCCCACTCCGCTAATAATCCACATCATGAGATTCCCCTTTTTGCCAATCCTGTAAGGACGGGGCTCATCCTTCATATTGTACCTCAACCTTATTGCGGCTGCAAACATTATCAGGTACATTATAAGATAGAGCACCACTGTAAGCTGGCTCAATATCTGATAGAAGCTCTGTACAGAAGGCATAACTACAAACAGGAGTCCAAGAACTGTAACAATTGCCCCCTGCACATAAAGGATATTCCTCTGCACACCATTCTCGTTTGCCTTCTGGAAGAACGGAGGAAGATATCCAGCCTTTCCAACTGCAAAAATACCTTTAGAAGGGCCGGAAACCCATGTAAGGACACTTGCCAGCACACCAAAAGCCAATGCCACTGCAATAACCGGTGAGAGCCAGCTTGCCTTAAGATATGCAAAATATTTATCAAACCCTATAAGGAGGCTCTGTGTAAGGTTTATATCCTTCTGCGGGATTATCACGCCAAGTGCAAATGTACCCAGCACAAAAATCAGTACAGTAATGGCTGCCCCAATGAATATTGCTTTGGGATAGTTCTTTGCCGGATTCTCCATATCGGTAACATGTATACCACTCATCTCCATTCCGGCATAAAAGAGGAATATTCCTGAAGCCAGCACCAGATTGTTGATATTAGTGAGGTCGGGGAAGAAATTTCCGTGAAAATCCATCTGGGAAACCCCTCCGGTTGCAAGGTACACAATACCCAATACCACCAGCAGGGCAGCAGGGATGATTGTCCCCACAAGTCCCCCTATCTTGGCAACTTTTGCAACCCATCCCATCCCTTTAAGGGAGATGAAGGTAGCTGTCCAGTAAATGAGGAGCACCACCACCAGGGAATAGATCTTATTGGAAGCCAAAGCCATGTCATGTGTATGGTCCATCCCTATAAATGCTATTGCAACAGCTCCGAAAGTAAGGACAGTAGGATACCATATAGTACTCTCAATCCACTGGAGCCATATTGCCAGAAATCCCCATTTCTTCCCGAACGCCTCACCTACCCATCTGAACACACCACCCTGCTTGTCCTTGAACATGGCAGCCAGCTCCGCTGCCACAAGTGATGTAGGGATGAGGAATACCAGTGCAGCAAACAGATAATAAAATGCGGAACTGATTCCATACTCCGCCTCTGCCGGAAGCCCCCTCAAACTCACCACTGCCGTAACATTCATGATTGCCAGGGTAAAGACGCCCAGTTTGGCAACCTGTTTTACATTGCCGTTCATAACTTTACAGATTTAATTGTTTAATGGGTAAATACCTTTCCTTTCTGTTTCTCCTCCTTTTCGTACGCAATACGGGAGTTGGTTGGGTAAGCAAGCTGCTCCAGCTCCGCTACAGCCGAGCGCATATCTGCAAGCATCATGTCTGCCATATCCCTGGTAAACCCCTGCTTGATAACCACCCTCATCACCACTATATCCTCCAATGAAGCAGGAAGGGTATATGCGGGAACCATCCAGCCATATTGTTTCAATTTGTCCTGCAGATCGTACAAAGTCCATTTTGCACTCTTGTCATACTCCTGGTCCAGATGCCAGATGAACAGAGGATTTACAACCTCCTGCGCATAATTGTGGAACTGCGGGAATTTGGCAATTTCGCCCCAGATATATCTGGCTATCTCCAATGAGTTCTTCTGTATCGCCTTGTACCCTTCAAACCCCAATCTTATATAATTGTAATATTGTCCAAGAATCTGGGCACCCGGACGGGAGAAGTTCAAACCCACCTGGGAGATCTCCGCACCAAGGTAATTGACTGAGAAATTCATTTCATCGGGAAGATACTTCTTGTCCTTCCAGATCACCCAACCCAAACCGGGATATACCAATCCGTATTTGTGTCCCGACGTACTTATTGAAAGTACCCATTTGAGACGGAAATCCCATTTCTTTTCCGGATTGAGGAATGGAAGGATAAAACCTCCGGAAGCTGCATCCACATGGATAGGGATATTGTAGCCTGTCTTTGCATTGTATTCATCCAATGCCGCATCCAGCGCCTCCACATCATCATTGAGGCCTGTCCATGTTACTCCCTGGATAGGGACAACACAGATGGTATTCTCATCACAATACTGCAATGCCAGCTGGGGATCCAAAGTAATATGCTCCCTTGAAATTGGCACCTGCCTCATTTCTACCTGCCACAACTGCGAGAACTTCTCCCACACAACCTGCATTCCGGTACTGATTACAAAATTTGGCTTGTCATAAGGCTTGCCCTGCTCCATCCTCCTCTTTTTCCATCTGAGCCAGGCTGCAATGCCTCCCAACATGCAGGCCTCGCTTGAGCCTATACCTACAGCTCCTGTTTTCCATTTCCTTGTCTCGGGTGTATTCCACAAGTTTGCAAGGATATTTATGCATTTGCCGTTGATTACAGCTACCCTCGGATACTCTGTTTCATCTATATAGTTGATATTGATGGCCTCATTCATAAGTCTGGTGGCGTAATCATCCATATAGGTTGTAACAAATGTGGCAAGATTAAGCATAGGATTGGTCTGCGGATAAGTCTCCTCTTTTACAATCTGGTATGCTACCTCCGGATTTGTAGGAAATTTTGGAATAACATCCGAAGGTGCAGCTTCCAAGACTCTGTCCGATGCGAATACAGGAGTCTCCAAATACTTTTCTTCTTTCATAATTTACTGATTATTAAGTTTATTAAAAAACAATACATTTAACAACCTTAAATTCATTTGGTTGAGAGATGAAAAAAAGTATTTGTTTAAAATTTATTATAATTTTTATAAAATATTCTTGCATATAATAATTATTATAATTAACTTTGCATCATTGAAACAAAAAAGGACGTGCTATGTTGATGATAAAAGAATTGATAAAGAGTGTGGGACTGAAAGCCACGCCACAAAGAATTGCAATCTATGAATCCATGAGAAAACTCGGACACGCATGTGCAGATATGGTTGTGGAGGACCTGAAAGATAAGTTTCCAACCCTTACAGTTGCTACAATATACAATGTGCTGGAGTCGTTCGTAGATGCAGGTCTTCTTGTAAAACGTTTCAGCCTCAACCACAAAATGTATTTTGATGTCAACACATATGAACATGCACATTGCTATGATACTGTACAGAACTGCTTTATAGATGTTGATGACCCTAAGCTCATAAAACTCATAAATGAATATGTCTCGGCTAAAGAGATTGAGAATTTTGAGGTTGAGGGTGTTGACATCCATATTGTAGGAAAACAGAAATAAATTAACAGAAACATTAACAATAATAAAAATTTTTGAATTATGGCATCTATCAAAGGTACACAGACCGAGAAAAACCTATTGACAGCGTTTGCTGGCGAGTCACAAGCAAGAACAAGATACACCTTCTTTGCAAGCGTTGCAAAAAAAGAGGGTTTTGAGCAGATTTCAGCAGTATTTACAGAGACTGCAGAGCAGGAGAAAGAGCACGCTAAAAGATTCTTCAAATTCTTGGAGGGTGGTGATCTTGAGATTACTGCTACATACCCTGCCGGTAAAATTGGCACAACTGCAGAGAACCTGCTTGCAGCAGCAATGGGTGAGAACGAGGAGTGGAGCGAAGCTTATCCTCATATGGCAGAGGTTGCCCTTGCAGAGGGATTCCCTCAGGTTGCAGTAGCATTCAAGGAGATTGCAAAAGTTGAGGCTATGCACGAGGAGAGATACCGCACTCTTCTTGCAAGAGTTGAGGCAGGCAAAGTATTTGAAAGAGAAGAGGCAATTGAGTGGCAGTGCAGAAACTGCGGTTATGTTTACACCGGCAAGGCTGCCCCTAAAACATGTCCTGCATGTCTTCATCCACAGGCATACTTTGAGCCTAAAAAGTGGAACTATTAATAAAAGTGTTATGTATGTAAGTGAAAGAGGTGACAGTGATGACTGCCACCTCTTTTTATCCCTTAATATAATTTCTAATTGTACAGGAACCTCTTGATACTCATTTTAGGGGTCTTTTCAAACGGTGAGTTTACCCTCTCTACATCTGAGAGTTTACTGTAAACCGGCATTTGTCTGTTTACCTCTGTCATAAGTGTTTTGCGGTATTCATCTGAATTTACCGCCTCCTGGTCCATTTTCTCCGCATCCATATATACAAGTGCCACCAGAGAAGCACCTCTGCCAAGGACTATTGATTCAATTACATATGGCTGCATGTTTATTACCGCCTCTATCTCCTCGGGATAGATGTTCTGTCCATTGGGGGTAAGGATCATGTTCTTGCTCCTACCTTTGATGAACACGTTGCCTTTCTTGTCAAGAAGGCCAAGGTCTCCGGTACGCATCCAGCCGTCGGGAGTAAATGCAGCTGATGTTGCCTCTTCATTTTTGTAGTATCCGCTCATGATGTTGGTTCCCCTTGCCTGGATCTCCCCTACAACCTTGTACGGATCCTGGGAATCAATCCTTATCTCCACGGTGTCAATTGCCTTTCCGCAAGATTTTGGGGCAAAGTCCCACCAGTCTTCGTATGCCATCAGCGGAGCCGCCTCTGTCATACCATAACCTACTGTAAACGGCAGTTTTATTTTCTTGAATATCTTTTCAATATCCGGGTTGAGGGCCGCACCGCCCATAACTATCTCCCTAATATTGCCGCCGAACGCTTCAAGGAGTGTCTTGCGTATCTTGTTGAAGATTACCTTGTTCACCCCTGGAATATGGGTTAGCACCTTCATCAGCGGCTTGCCCAGTACAGGCTGGAGCTTGCTCTTGTATATCTTCTCCATTACAAGTGGTACTGTAATGAGCAGATAGGGCTTTATCTCTGCCAATGCCCCCATAAGCATTGCCGGGGTAGGCATTTTGCCAAGGTAATAGATTGAAGAGCCGCCGCACAGCGGATAAATGAGCTCGAACATCATTCCATACATGTGGGCCATAGGGAGCATTGATACTATCTTGTCCTCCGGATAAGAGGTAAGCCTCTTCTGTCCGAACTCCACATTTGCACTAATGCACTCATATCTGAGCATAACTCCCTTAGGGGCACTTACGGTTCCGGATGTATAGTTGATGATTGCAAGGTCTTTACCGTTATCAGTTGGGTATGATACGTTTTCTGCAGTAAATCCCTGTGGATATTTTGCTGCGAATGTCTCCTCAAGCCTCTCATACGCTGCCTTTACTTCAGGTGTTGCCGCATAGTGGAGAGAAAAGTCTGCAGTTGAGATTACAGCCTTCACCAAAGGCATTTTCTCAATTGAGAGCTTTGGCCATATTTCATTGTCGGTGAAAAGCACTGCACTCTCCGAGTGGGCTACAAGTGAATTTACATTGTCGGGATGAAAATCTGCAAGGATGGGAACCATTACTGCTTCATAGGTGTTTCCTGCGAGGAATGACATTCCCCAGCGTGCAGTATTCTTGGCACACAGGGCCATCTTCTCCCCTTTTGCAATACCTGCTTCCTTAAAGAAAATATGCAGCTTCTCGCACTGGGTTGCAACATCTCCAAATGTAAATGTCTCCCCTTTGTAGTTTCCCAATGCAGGGCGGTTCCAATAATTCTTTACAGACTCTTCAAGTCTCGAAAGGTAGTGTTTCATATTACTGTTTTTTTATGAGGGGGCAAATGTAGATATTTTTCTGATTATTTGTATATTTGGGGCCAAAATTTTTTATTATGAGAAATTTGAGGGGCCTTATAATGGCCATACTCTCTTCAGCCACTTTTGGATTGATACCGCTTTTCTCCATCCCCCTTATGGAGAATGCAGATAAGAGTCTTGAGATAGATTTGGACAGCGTATGCTTCTACAGATTCCTGTTCTCAGCCCTCCTCATGGGGCTCATTGTATTTATAAGTTTTGCAAAAAAGCATAAGGGAGAGGGGATTGGAAAAATCATGCATGAGGCTTATGCCCTTAGCGGCAAACAGTTTGGGCTCCTTATGCTCATATCTGTATTTTATGCCTCCACAAGCATATTCCTTACCGCTTCATATACCATTGGTGGAATCCCAAGCGGAATAGCCACTACAATGCACTTCCTTTACCCGGTATTTGTTACTGCAGTAATGATTCTTTTCATTGGAGAAAAGCTGACAGCAGGCAAAGTGATTTCTGTGATGCTGGCCTTTGGAGGTGTTTTTTTCCTCAGCGGCGCCTCCATAACCGGTGACTTTACCCTCAATCCTCTTGGACTGCTTTTTGTGCTGGTAACCATTTTTACATACGGTTCATACATCATTGGAGTAAACAACATAAAGGCAATTGCCGGTATGAACGGAATGAAGCTCACTTTCTATGTGCTTGCCTTTTCATGTCTGCTCTTCTGCTGCAACATTCTTGTCAAGGGAGGGGAATTTGCCCCTCTTGTAACATTCCACCAATGGTGGAATATACTTGCACTGGCCTTTATACCTACCCTTATTTCTGACCTTACCCTTGTATATGCCATACAGATTATTGGTTCCACAACCACCGCCATATTGGGATGTATGGAACCCCTTACAGCCGTATTGGTAGGCATTGCCGTTTTTGGGGAAAAGCTGAGCTCATCCCAGATAATTGGTATGGTTCTGGTATTCCTGGCAGTAAATCTTGTCATCCTGTCGCAGAAGAAGAAATAGCACTCATAGGGTGTTACCCAAAAGATACACCCTATGGTAAATTTGCATGTGAATCCGGTTTTGTGCAAGATATGAGAGGTATTAAAGTTGGCAATATTGCAGTGTTCCGCAAAACATCCGTGTGCATCATATGCGACATCATAAACAGTTCCCCCCACTTCACAATTGTTGGAGTGGACAGCAACAACAGAATTTATAGAGGTACTCCCGACAATTGGAAAACTATCCTTGGCAAAAGGGATAAACTGAGATCTTTTGAAGACAAAATCTTTGACAATATAATAACCCATAGGGATACAGGTCTGAAATAACCTCTGTGTGGCAAATTTTTGCTACATTTGTAGGATGAAACAAAATCCCAAGGCATATTGTATATTGTTGGCAGCATTCATATTCCTCTTTCTGGGGAACCTTGTATATGGTGCTGTGAATATCCCTTTGGGTGATGTAATCTCAATCCTTTGCGGAAGTGAAGGTGAGAAGGCCTCATGGAGCATGATAATACTCAATTCGCGCCTTCCCCAATGCCTTACAGCGCTCCTTGCCGGAGCAGGGCTTGCGGTGAGCGGCCTGCTGCTCCAGACCTTGTTCAGAAATCCCCTTGCCGGCCCCTCAATACTGGGTATAAGTGACGGTGCAAACCTTGGTGTAGCATGCGTAATGCTCTATTCCGGCGGTCTGCTGGGCGCCCTGAGCGGAGGAGCATACTTCTCCATGATAATGGCAGCCCTTGCAGGAGCTCTTGCAGTGCTGGCCCTAATCATCTGGTTCTCCAGAAAAGTAAGGAGCAATGTAATGCTCCTCATAATAGGTATAATGATAGGATATCTGGCTTCATCCCTCATTTCCATACTCAACTACCATGCTGCAGCAGACAAGGTGCACCAATATGTAATGTGGGGAATGGGAGACTTTTCAGGGGTTTCCGTTGAGAAACTTCCATACTTTGCATCCTTTACCATCTTTGGCCTCATATATTCAATTCTCCTGATAAAGCCACTGAATGCGCTGCTGCTTGGAGAGATGTATGCCGCCAACCTTGGAGTGAAGATAAAGAGTGCAAGACTCTCCATACTGCTGTGTACAGGTATCCTTACCGCAACCATAACAGCATTCTGCGGACCTGTCTCATTTATAGGGCTTGCTGTACCGCACGTGGCCAGGATGCTCCTTGGAACCTCAAACCACAAACATCTGGTTCCTGTAACCATACTTAGCGGCTCATGCATAGCCATGTTGTGCAACATGCTTACTGTTGTACCGGGTAACAACAGCCTCCTTCCGCTAAATGCTGTTACCCCAATCATAGGCGCTCCAATAATCATATATGTAATCATAAACAGGAAGAACCTGCAATATTTCAATTAGGGCAATGAGAACAAGGGAGAAGAACATAGCGGTACAGGCCAGAGGGCTCTCAATAGGGTACAACCATTCTAAAGGGCGCAAGATTGTGCAGAGCAATGTAAACCTCAACCTTTATAATGGAGAGGTAACCTGTCTGCTGGGATTGAACGGAGCGGGCAAATCCACCCTTATCCGCACATTGTGCGGTTTCCAGCCCCCATTGGAAGGGGATGTTCTCTTGAGGGGGAAACCGCTTGGAAAATACTCTGCCGGTGAATTTGCAAAAGAGGTTGGAGTTGTACTTACAGAAAAGACCAATGCCGGCGGCATTACAGTATACGAACTTGTTGGCCTTGGAAGACACCCATATACCGGTTTCTTTGGGACATTCAGAGATAAGGACCATAAAATAATTGAGGAGTCCATGGAGGCTGTGGGCATTTCCCACAAACAGCACAATTATGTATCGGAACTCTCAGATGGAGAGAGGCAGAAGGCCATGATTGCAAAGGTACTTGCCCAGGAGTGTCCCATAATTGTACTGGATGAGCCAACAGCATTTCTGGATGTAACGGCCAGAATAGATACAATGGTACTGCTTCGCAAACTTGCAAAGGAGCAGGGAAAAGCCATTGTACTCTCTACCCATGATATAGACTCCGCCATAAGTATGGCAGACAACCTTTGGCTCCTCTCAAAAGGGAAACATGTAAGGTCCGGTGCCCCGGAGGATCTGATTATGGACGGCACCATTGGCGAGTTCTTCAGCAAGGAGAGCATTGTATTCGACCAGTCAACAGGGAAATTGAGTTCTGTGCTGCCAAAGGTACTTCCTGTAGGGATAAGCGGCGATTTCCAAACCTCCTACTGGGTTGGGAATGCCCTTGTAAGGAACGGATTCACCCCATCGGCCATACAGGAGAACGGATACAACATAATTTGCCATTCACCGGGGAATCTTGAACTCCAGTATCCCGACAAATCAACAAAAAAGGCCACTTCCGTGGCCCAATTGTGTGAGATCATCACCTTAGATTATCCTGCATAGCCTCATAACAAACAAATTCGTAATCCGGCAGAAGCTCCGGATGGAAAATCTTTACATAATCTGCAAGGATATAATCGGGGTGTATTGCAATATACTCGTAATAAGGTGTAGTTACAGTATTGCAGATATATATGTTCCTGTTCCTGAATGGGGCAAAGTTTGAGTAAGGTTCATACTCAACCTTAAGGTCTGCATATGACATGGGACGCGGCATGGCATATTTTAAGATCCATACATCGGAATCCCCGCCCCTTTCATAGACTGTCTCAAAAGCAATGGGTACACTTCCGGTTTCGGTATTGTCGGAGAAGATATACTCAGCCCCCGCATCGTTGTACATCTGGGCAATATAACTTGCACCGCCTACAATGAACCATGAAGAGCCATATTTTCTCTCACTCATCACCCTTGGCCTGTGCTGTACATCTGCAGCAAGCTCCTTGAGGCGGTTGTAGTTGTTCATGGTTGCTGTAAACAATGAATCGGCAAGCTCCCTTTTTCCCTGCAACATTCCGAATACCTTCAACCACTCTACCCTTCCAAGGGGATGAGTCTCCATATAATCTGCCGATTCAAAGATTGGAATACCAAGTTTCTCCGCTTGGCCGTAACCGCCATGCTCAAATGGTGATGCAACTATTATCTCACCACCAACTTCCATAATCTTCTCCACATTTGGCGACGCTGCCTTTCCGCAATCATGAATCCGCCCCTCCGCCATCATCTGCAACGCCTTTTCAGATGTAAGGTACTCCGGCTCACAGATACCCACAACTCCATCCAGTGACTCCAGCTCCTCCCAGATTGAAGCATGGATTGTGGTGTACATTATCACATTCTGTACAGGGGTGCGGATGAGAGTCCCTTCCGGCAGGTTATCGGGAAGATCATTCCCCCTCTCCACAAGGATATATCTCTGGAGGACTTTTGTGGTATCCCAAGGGTCAACAACGGAGATGGTACTGAACCCTTTATAATGGGCAATCTCAAAACCCTCCGCATAGAGGTTCTCCTCCACCTCCCCATTAAGGGGAGCAATATTCCCCTTGCCTGTTGAGCAGCAGGCAAGGAAGAATATACTTGAATACAAAAATATTGGCAGAATTCTTTTCACTGTTATCTACTTTCTTATGAAACAAACTTTATATGGATTTATTGCCCCTGTATCAAATTTGGCAAGTATTTTTCCGGCAGGAGAAAGGATATACATATCTCCATTGCTCACATAATCAGATGTACCTACAAACACATTGCCGCTTTGGGGATCTGCCTGGATGCAATATCCGTCCGGAAGCTGGTCTGATGGGATGAGTTCACCTTCCAATGCATCATTCTTTAGGTCATATACATAATATTTGATGCTCTGATTCCAGTTTTCATCGTACACAGAGCTGAGGATATAGGCTTTGCCATTTGTTCCAATTGTCATATTGGTAGGGACCACTTTCTCTATTGCTGTAATCTCATCGGTATATGGATTTATCTTGTGCAGCGAGGCCGGATTTGCACCGTAATCGCCCCAACATACAAGATACATGGCATTGTCTGCGGCTATATGGAAAGTCTGAGGATTATATGCCACTTCCAGCTCCTTCTTTATGGCAAGGGAGTTGGGATCCAGTATCTGTACCTTGTTTTCAAAATGAGGATAATTGTTGCCGTCGGTAATGGCCACATACAATTTGTTGTAAGCATAAGCTATCCCCTCAGGATATGGGCCTACCTGAGCTTTTGCCACAGCAAATGAAGCTGTATCAATAGCCCCTACATAACCCTCCATATAGGTTACATAAACTTTGCCGTTGGCTGCGGTCATCTGCCTTGGAGAGAGATTTGACTGCCCTCCATTTACAGCAATTTCCTTTACAATCTTGCCCTTGAGGTCAGTTACAAATACAACTGCCGAGCCGGTAACTGCAATATACATTTTGGAGCCGTAAACCAGCATATCGTTGCCTGAGTCTCCCAGACGCTTGCCGTTGGCCGACATAAACACATTGGCTGCAACCTCCCCGGTAAGCATATCAAAATATGTCAGTTCAGAATTGTTTGAATCCATCATTCCGCTGTTTAGGACATAAATGCCCGTAGTAGCAGGTTCTACAACAAACGGCGGCTCGGTATCACTGTCATCAAAACATGAAACCATACAAGGCAAAACTGCCAGGACAAAAAACAATTTGGATAAAAAATTCTTCATAATATAACCGTATTAATATTCAAACTTAAATGTCACCCTGAACGACCTTCCAGGCATGGGATAATATTGTATTACATCATATTGCTCGTCTGTAAGATTCTGGCACTCAAGCTGCAGATGCAATCTAAAGTCCTTTGCCCCAAGCACCTTCTCTGCAGATACCGAGTGCTCCACATATCCTGTCATCCTGTTCCATGATATATTCTGCGGCAACGCATACCTGTTCCCCACCACACTCATTATATATCCCAAATTCACCCATCCGTTCAGCACAGAAACTGACAGGTTGCCCGAATGTCTTGGGGTATATGGTATCTGGTCCCTGTAGTTCTTTGAAGAGGGGTCTGTTACATCCACTGCGTACTGGTATGAATAATTGCCCTGCATCCTCACTCTGAAATCTGCACTCAACGGCAATGAAATTCCCAAATTCACATCCAGTCCCTTGATTTCAACCTCTCCCATATTGAGCATCCTCCACACAAACAGGGTTGGCAGGGCTACAATCTTGTCTTCCACCTTATTATAAAAGGCATCAACCTGCAGGGAGATATCATCCAGCAGATTCCCCAGCATCCCTCTCCAGGTGAAGCCCAGGTTTACCTGTCTGGCAATCTCAGGGTTGAGGGAACTGTTCCCCACCCTGTCGTAATAGAGATCATTGAAAGTAGGGGTTCGGAAAATATCCTGATACGATGCCCTCACTCTCAAATTGTGCTCCTTGAGCAGCTTGTAGGAAACACTTGCAGAGGGTGAAAGCCTGAACCTGTTGGGGGCTGCTGCTCCTCTCTCCAGATTTTCTGTAATGAATGTGGAAAGGAGGCTTGCGGTTGCACTCAACCTGCCGTTGTCATACCTTGCCGCCAGAGCGGTAAGTGAAGTATATCTCTCGGGATAACAGAAATTCTCAAATGAAGCATCCAGGGTATTCCTGAAAAAGTCCTGGGAGAGCACAATGCCGATATTTTTTGCAGGGGTGTATTTTGCAGATACAGAACCATAAATCTCCCTTTGGGTATAATAATCCGTACGGGCACCCCCCTGGTACGATTCATTCTCATCCCTGTACTTGTTCCAGGCATAATTGTATTTCATCTGCCCCTTCAATGCCCATCTTCCCGACAATTTGTTGCTGTAGTACACCTGTACAAATCCGGCCTCATCCCACAGCCTCTCCCTGGCATCGGAATTATAATAGATTACCGAGCCTGGGAGTCCCCTTTGGGAACTCATCCAGTTGGCCTTGAACGAGAGTTCTCCCCCTTTACCCAAATTTCCGTATAAATTGGCCTCTGCCCTGATTGTATTTACATCTGAGTTCAATCTCTTCTCCCGGGTGGATGAACTTCCGTTTTTTAGGGTATAAGGGTAATTCCCCTCAGATGTGAGCCAGTCTCCGTTGATGGCAAATGACCATTTGTCATTGAGTTTCTGCTGCCAATAGGCCGATGGGTTGTATGTACCAAACGACCCTATTCCTATGGCGGCTCCCATATTGGTATTGGAGGCGTTGAACTCCGGCTTGGCAGTTCTGATACTCAATACACCTGCTGATGCAAACATCCTGGCTGTCTGGAATATATCCTCAACCTGCCCTATTGAGAGGGATATCATCTCTACATTGGAGAGGTTGAAACGCCCTATATCCACTTGTCCGCTTTGGGCATTGGAAACAGTAACTCCATCATAGCTTATGGCAGTATGCTGGGTGCCCAGACTCCTTACGGAAACTGTTTTTACTCCCCCTATTCCCCCATAGTCCTTTATCTGTACTCCCGAGAATGTTTTTACAGCTTCATGCAGCTCCTTTATACCCAATACGGCAAAATCTTTCTGCTGCATCACCTGCAGCGGAGTGCTCTGGAGATTTGGGGAGGGTTTTGATTTGGCAGTCACAACAGCTGTGGTAAGGGTATCCGCCTGTTCATACTGCACCTGTAGTTCCTGTTGTCTCTGTACAGAAACAACATTCTGGCTGCCTGCATGCTTGGTGCAAACAAGGAGCATAAATATACACAACAGGCAAATGGCACTATGGCGCACTACCAATAAATCTTTAAACTGCATTAAATTAAGGTTCTACGAAAATCTTTACCCGAGATTCTCAAGTTAAAAGAATTGCGGCAGGTCTTCTGACTTATTCCTCCAAAGGCGCCTTCCCATCTTCTTTGACAGTGGCCAAGATAACCCTTGGAACTATTGGAAATTACAGCTACGGGTACAGTTCCTGATTCTCACAGGATTCCCTATTATCAGTTGCCCCCGGACGGAACAACTACACCTCAATTCATTGGCAAAGTTAGATATTATATTCCTAATTGCAAATATTTTTGAGATATATGGCACAGAACAGAATAATTGAAGGTACCTGCTCAAAGTCTCCTCTGCTGCGCCATTGCTCTGCAACAGCTTGCAACCGTCGGAATATGCAGGCACCTTCATTTATTCTGTTCTGCTCTTTTGCACAATCTGGCCGAATCTCCTTAACTGCATCAATTAGTGCCCATTATGCAGCAGTTACCTCCATAAGTATCATTTGTGCATCAATATGAGCCCTTTTTGCAGCCAATTCAGATGTACAGTTACTACAGCTTTCTGATTTTTATCTTACGCCCTGGATATATCTTTGAATTCTTTGAAAGTCCGTTCAGGCTCAGGATATCATTGAGAGATACACCTTTGAACTTATATGCTATACCCAACAGGGTATCACCGCTCTTTATTGTGTACCACTCGTATCCTCCGCTCTTGGATGTGCTTGCAGATGATTTTGAGCCGCTTCCCGTCCCCTTGGATACTGCAGGGGCACTTCCACCATAGATATTTATCCGTTGCCCTATCCTCAACACCGATTTTGAGGTAAGTCCGTTCCATCTCATGAGGTTGCGTACACTTACATGATACTTCATTGCTATATGGCCGAGCGTCTCACCTTTCTTAACCCTATGCACAATGTTTCCTGTACCTGATTTGGATGCATCCTCCTTAATGTTCTGTTTGGTAATTGCATTGAAGTATATACTGTCTTTATAGGCGTATATCTCCTTCTCCTTCTCTATGAACGGTATTGTATAGTTGTACGGAAGCTGGAGGACACACTCACCGCCTGTTCCTGGAACTATATTTTGTACATATTGCGGATTGTAGTTCTTGAGGTCTTCCATAGGGATTCCAATTACTGCCGATATCTGCTCAAAATGGAGGTTCCTGTTCACCTTTACAGTATCTACATGTGCAGGAAGGTTGAACTGTGCAGGCTGGATATTATGCTCCTTGTAATACTCCAACAAATAAAGGGCTGCAATGAATGATGGCACATATCCCCTTGTCTCCCTTGGCAGATAAGGGTATATTTTCCAGAAGTCCCTGCTTCCGGCCCTGCGGATAGCCTTGTTCACATTGCCTACACCACAGTTGTATGATGATATTGCAAGGAACCAGTCGCCAAAGATAGTATAGGAATCCCTCAAATATTTTGCAGCCGCATGTGTAGATGCCAAAGGATCAAGACGCTCATCTATGTAGGAATTGATCTTAAGGTTATACTGCAGCGCTGTCCTGTACATGAACTGCCACATACCTCTTGCCCTCACCCTGGAAGTGGCGGTAGGGTTAAGTGCAGATTCAATGATTGCCATTGCCTTAAGTTCCTTTGGAAGGCCATAATAATCAAAAACCTCCTCAAACATGGGGAGATAGTAGCTGCTCAATCCAAGAATGTGGCTTGCCTTTGAAGGCATCTTTTCTGTATAGTAGATGATATGGTTCTTTACAATGCTGTTATATGTGAGGGGAATAAATGAATTGATCCTGTTCAGCCTCTCAATATATACATCGTCGGGAATATTGGATGTAAGTACAACACTGTCCAGATCCCTCTCGTTGTCACTGAGTGTAAGCCTTTTCTGTATGTACCACATTGAGAGGAGACTGTCGGGATTACAGCCTGGATCCACATTGGCAAAATGCTCGCTGTCTTCAAAGTTGAATCCCTCCGGACCACTCATTGGTTCATACTGGGTGGTATCGGACATCTCCAATGCTCCACCCTCTATGATGTTCTTGAGGGAATCTATTGTACGCTGCATCTCCACCCTCTCTTTGAGAAGCTGTTTTTTTGTAAGCTTCTGGGCCGATGCAACAGTTGGAAGGGCAAAAACAAATATAAGTAATATCAGCAGTGTTCTATTGTAGGACATTGTTGTTTAAAGTGTATATGGTTCTTAAAAATTTAAATTCATCTGGAAACCGAACGGCTGTCTCATGCTGTTTGAAGCAAATGTACTCCCCAATGGGGCAACCGGAGTTATCATAGACGGCTCTACATTGAATGTAATGTCGTCACTTATGTCAAATGTACTGAAATGGGCAAACACATTGGCATCAATTATATTAAGGGCATACACCAGTATTGTGGCAATTATTGAGTAGTCCCTCATGCGCCTGTGCTGGTCCCTGTACCATTTTATATTGTCTACGGTAAGGTTGCCCTTGTATTCGCCGTCATTATATGCTATATACATATCCCTGTACCGGTCATATTGCTGCTGGTTGAATCCCAAGGCATAGAAACATGCTCCCAGGCCTGTATAGAAAATTGGTATCTTCCAGTAGTCCCCATTATAAGCCTGTCCCAAACCCGGCACAAGGGCCGAGAGCATTGATGCACGGGCAGGCAGCGGCTTCTCCTTGCTTTTGTAGGAGATGACTCCATCAAGGACACTCCCCCAGTAGCATGCTACAGCTCCTGCAATAAAGTACTTCTGTGAATCCTTCCCTTTGTTTGCAATGGCACCTCCAACACATCCGCCAATTGCACCATATACCACCGGAAGTTTCCAGTATTGTCTGTTGTATATCTGCGCTGTACCGGGGAGCACCATTGAACCTATAGCCATCTGGTTCACTTTCATTGAATCCTTATGGGCAAGTGACTTGAAATACCTTTTTACAGTAAATGCAGGTTTTCTGGATGTTACAACAACCTCATCATCTTCATTATTGGTGTTGTTCTGGTCCATTGTATTGGCGCCCGGAGGGGCTGTATTTATGAAACCTGTATTGAACTGGGCACTACAAGGCAATGCCGCAAAAAGCGACACCACTACAGCAACCAATATTATAAAAATCCTTTGCACCTGTTTCTGTTTAAATGTTTGAGTTTTCCAATGCCTGGAGGAAATCCTCCACCTCCTTGTCATTGTTGAAGCGGATGGTAATCTCACCTGCACCTTTACTGTCCCTTTTTGCAGTAATGTTGTTGTTGAAGTACTTCCCGATAATTTCAATCACCCTGAAATGACCTTCAGGCAACTCAATTACAGGAGCCTCCTCTTTTCCTTTTTTCTCCTTCTTCTCACCCAGTTTCTGAATCTTCTGCTCAATCTGCCTTACAGAGAGGTCCTGTTCAATTATCTGGTTGGCAAACTTCAACTGATCCTTGTCACTCTCCAGCGAAAGGAGAGCCTTTGCATGCCCCATTGAGATCTTCTTTGCCCTAATTGCAAACTGTATCTCGGCAGGGAGTTTCAACAGACGGAGGTAGTTTGTAACTGTTGCCCTCTTCTTCCCTACCCTCTCGGCCATTGCCTCCTGTGTGAGGTTACACTCCTCAATAAGCCTCTGGAAGCTGAGAGCCACCTCTATGGAATCAAGGTCTTCACGCTGGATATTCTCCACAATTGCCATCTCCAGCATACCCTGGTCATCGGTCTTGCGGATATATGCCGGTATTTTGTCAAGCCCTGCAATCTGGCTTGCCCTATACCTTCTCTCTCCGCTAATTATCTGGTATCTCCCGTTCTCCAACGGCCTTACGGTAATTGGCTGTATCAGCCCCAACAGCTTGATTGAGGCTGCCAGCTCCTCCAGAGCCTCCTGGTTGAACTCTGTACGTGGCTGGTATGGATTGGGCTCTATCCTGCTTATCTCAATCTCTGAGGTTGAAACCAAAGGGCGTGCATCCCCTGCAGCCGGCTTGCCTGCCGCCTGCTGAATTGAATTTACATCCGAGATAAGGGCCCCAAGCCCCCTTCCAAGTCCTGTCTGTATCTTTGCCATATGCTATTGCTCCTGCTGTTGTTTGGAAATGAACTCCTTTGCCAGATTGAGGTAATCATTTGAACCTCTGGAAAGGACATCATACAAAATTACCGGCTTTCCATGGCTCGGTGCTTCACTCAACCTCACATTCCTGTTTATCATTGTCTGGAATACCATACTGCCAAAATGATGCCTAACTTCCTCCACAATCTGGTTTGCATACCTCAATCTGCCGTCAAACATGGTAAGGAGGAACCCTTCAATTGCCAGCTGCGGATTGAGTCTGTTCTGCACAAGTTTTATTGTATTGAGCAGCTTACCCAAACCCTCAAGTGCAAAAAACTCGCACTGTACAGGAATTATAACGGAATCCGCTGCTGTAAGGGAGTTTATTGTAATGAGCCCCAAAGATGGAGAACAATCTATGATAATATACTCAAACTGCTCCTGGAGCGATTCAATATTGTTTTTGAGCACACTCTCCCTTGCATCCATATTGAGCATCTCAATCTCTGCACCTACAAGATTGATGTGTGAAGGGACTATCTTAAGGTTCTTTATCTCTGTCTGGAGAATGATGTCATTTATATTCTTCTCTCCAATAAGCACCTCGTACAGGGTACTCTTGGAATTGGAATCGGGATCAAAATTCAATCCTGATGTAGTATTTGCCTGCGGGTCGGCATCAATTATGAGGGTGCTCTTCTCCAGAACAGCCAATGATGCCGCAAGGTTAATTGCTGTGGTTGTCTTCCCCACGCCCCCTTTCTGATTTGCTATAGCTATAACTTTTCCCATAAATGAAACTCTGACCTGCAAAAATACTAAATCTTTTTTAAGAGTAGAGATTTTATTACATTTGCATACTATAAAGTTTTCAACAATATGGGAATAACAGATATCTGGATGGTGATTGTAAACCCCAAGGCCGGAAGCGGCAGGGGATTGAAGGACTGGCCCATCATATCAAACCAGATGTACAACAGCGGAGTGCACTTCACCTGCCTGTTCACGGAACACAAATACCACGCAATGGAACTTACGGTAAAGGCCATAAACGACGGCTACCGCAACATTGTGGCCGTGGGCGGTGACGGTACAATCCATGAAGTTGTAAACGGCATCTTCATACAGAAAAAGGTTCCCACAACAGAGATTTCCCTTGCCGTTATCCCGACAGGTACCGGCAACGACTGGATAAGGATGTTCGGCATCTCCAAAACCTACATGGAGGCAGTGAAATCCCTTGTTGAAAAGCGCACCGTACTGCAGGATGTGGCAAAAGTATCATACTACGAAACACGGGTACAGCACACCCGTTATATGGCAAATGTGGCAGGTCTTGGCTACGATGCAGTGGTAAACATGAAATACAATATCCTCAAAGATGAGGGAAAATACGGCAAAGGGCTCTATGTGAGGAGCGCATTCCACACCTTTGCCAGGTTCAGCCCAATAAAGTTCAACATTAAGGCAGACGGCAAGGAGTTCTACAACGGAATGGTATTCTCCGGAGCGGTAGGTATAGGAAAATATAATGGAGGCGGTATGCAGCAGACACCATACGCTGCCATAGATGACGAGCTGATGGACCTTACCATCATAAAGAAGATGTCAAAACTGAGGATTATACGCAACTTCAGACTCCTGTACAGCGGAAATATATATTCCATTCCAAAAGTAATCCATACCCAGTGCAAGAAACTTGAGATTGAGACATGGCCCGAGAGCCGTATAGAGATAGACGGAGAGGCTGTAGGTACTTCCCCTTTCACTTTTGAGCTTGTACCCCATGCAATAAGGGTTGTGGTTGGAGTAAACTACATCATTTAAAGGGGATCCACATCCAAGATAATGGAATTATAGTTCCTTATCTCCCCAATGCACTCCTGCAGTGCCCTCTTGTTGTGCGCCAACCTGTTGTCGCGGGCCAGCTTAACATAAAAGCATTTTATGAACTCTCCCCTTATCTTGTCAATTACCGGGGTGAACGGGCCTGTAAGTTCCTTGTATTCCAAATCCTTTCTTCCCTGCAATTTTTCCTGTATCTGACAACACAACTCCTGCAGTTTTGCAGCATCCCTGTGCTTTACAATTATCTTCACCATCCTCACATACGGTGCAAAATGGAACTGCTGCCTCTCGCCCAGCAGTTGCGCGGTGATGGCAGGAAGTGCTGTGGTACCGCAGGTATTACGGGAATTGTCGGGATTATGGAAATTGTGGTGATTGCCCTTCAGCAGCGACTGCAGGACAGGGTGTTCCTTCCGGTTTGTCTGGATTATGAGTTTCCCCTGCTCTCCCCTCCTGCCGGTGCGCCCCATAAGCTGCTCCAGGAGCTGGAGAGCCTTCTCATCCCCCCTGAAATCCTGTACACCCAAAATGGTGTCTGCCGCCAGCACTGCCACCAGCTTCAGACGCTCAAAATCAAACCCTTTGCTTATCATCTGGGTCCCGACAAGGATATTTATCCTTCCCTCCGCAAAATCCTTTATCACCTGCTCCTCTACCTTTTTGCTCTGGGCAATGTCTGCATCATATCGGGCAATTGTGGCATCGGGGAAGATAGCAGCAAGTTCCTCCTCCAGTTTCTCTGTACCGGCCCCCCTGTAGATGAACGAGGAGGTTCCACAACTGCGGCATACACCGGTGAAACTGCCTGTGAAATCACAATAGTGGCACCGGAGGGTGTTGTTGTATTTATGGTAACTCAAATGTACGTTGCAGTGGGGGCATTTTGGAATCTCCCCGCACTCCTGACACTCCACAATTGGGGAATAGGAACGGCGGTTGCGGAAAACCAGCACCTGGTTCCCCTGCTCCATTGTGCGCCTCATCTCATTTATGAGTTTCTGGGAGAAGTTCCCCACCATCTGGCGGGTCTTGCGGGCATAAATTGTATCAACAATCTCCACCTGCGGAGGGGTGGCCCCGTAATATTTCTCTGTAAGTTCCACCAGAGCAAACCTCCCCAGCAGACAATTGTACTCGCTCTCAAAAGATGGGGTGGCAGAGCCCAGAAGTATTCCTGCCTTGTGTATCCTGGAGAGCATTATGGCCGTATCCTTTGCCTGGTAGCGCGGTGCCGGCTCTGTCTGCTTGTAACTGGAATCATGCTCCTCATCTACAATCACCAGCCCCAGATTGCTTAACGGCAGGAATAGCGAAGAGCGGGTTCCTAGGATTACAACGGCGGAGTTGGGGGTGTGAAAGGTTGCCGTTTGTAGTGCGGCTTCCTGTGTAGCCTCCTTTGTCCCCTTCTGTGTAACCTCCTTTGTCCCCTCCTGCATTGCCGTGCAATCCCAGCGCTGAAGGTTTTCACCCTGCAGTTCTTCTTGTCGGGAAGTAGCATTGTATTGCAAAATTCTGTGGATGCGGGCTTTTTCGGCTGCAGTCTGTTTGGAATGGAATGTGAGGAGCCGCTCCCCGAACACCCTCTTCAGACGGCTCTGCAACTGCTTGCTTATTGCAATCTCCGGCACCATATACAGCACACTCTTCCCCCGGCGCAACTGATCCAAGGCGAGGGTAATGTAAATCTCAGTCTTTCCGCTCCCCGTAACACCCCTCAACAATACCGGCTTGTGCAGGTTCTCTTCAATCTGGCGCAATGCCTGCTGCTGGGGGGCATTTAAGACGACGTCTTTATTTACAATAACCTCATTATTAAGGCTCTTTAAAAACATCTCCACCGTTTTGCGGGGCTTTACGCTCTCCTGCTTTACTGTAAGAGCAGGGTAGGCAGCCTTGAAAACCTCTCCCACGCTGCACAGGTAATACTGTGCAACCTGTTCCCAAAGTTCAATCTCGGTAGGGAGTATCTTTGGAAGGGGCTCAACGGAGAGCAATGGCTTGTACTGGATCTCCTTGCCGTCGGGAGTATGGGTGGGAACCTCCTCTGCAGAGAGGATTTCCTTAACCACACCAGGGTATATCTTATTGGCCAGCTCAACTTTCACACGGGAACCACGCTCCACCTCAAAAATATTGGGCACAATGTAAGAAACCTCCCCGCTGAACTTAACAGGAAGAATCACAGAAGCATAGTGCCTGGTATGAGGTATCTGCGGTTCCATACGTTCCACAAAAATATGAAAAAAGTTGCAAAATAATTTGGAGAATAGAAAATAATATCTACCTTTGTAATCCCAAAACGATGGTGCCATAGCTCAGTTGGTAGAGCAAAGGACTGAAAATCCTTGTGTCCCCGGTTCGATTCCTGGTGGCACCACACAAAAAAGCCTTGCAGAAATGCAGGGCTTTTTTGGTTTGTGGCTCTTCCCCCGGCCCCTTCCGTCCACAAAAAGGGTATCTTTTGTGGAGGAGTTGTTCTTGTAGATGCCTTTTGTCCACAGAAAGGGTGTCTTTTGTGGATGCACTGTTCTCTTTAGCCCCTTCCGTCCACAAAAAAGGTATCTTTTGTGGATGAGTTGGATTTTCTTGCACCTTTTGTCCACGCCAGAGGTATCCTGTGTGGAGGGAATGCATTCCAAAATGCTTTATTCCTATAGGTTTTGTTACTCAGGGCATGGTAAGACTAACTATCTCGGCATCGGCAGATGTTAGATAATCGGCGTCATACTCAAATGTGTAGCCGTTCTCATCTTCTGTCAAGATACCGGCTTGTACGCCTCGCAAAAATACAACAGCCTGTTTCATCGCTCATCGGTTTTAGTTATTGGCACTACGCCCACTTCGCTGCCAAAAAGATTCAATATCTGGTTTACCTTATCAAGACGTAAAGTTTGTTTGCCCTGCTCCAATTCACGAACAAGACGCAAGCCCACCCCCGATTTTTCGGAAAGTTCCACCTGCGTAAGATTATACTGCTTACGCATCGCCTTTACATATTTTGAAAGTGTTGTCTGCTCCATATACACAATAAATTATACCCTATCGGGTGCGAAATATAGTGCAAACCGAGCGGAGAGCAAAATAAAATTGTTTATTTTCTCTCCCGAGGTGCCGCCTATATTCGCGGTTCACCGCAAATATAATGAAAGTTTCTCAAATTACACCTTATCGGGTATAATTTTATTGTTTCAAGATATGCTTTACACCCTATCGGGTATAATCTAAAACTTGCCACGATAACAACTTTGTAATACTCGCTCAATATCGCTTTCACGATAAAAAATTGCTTACCAAAGATGAAATTTCGCATATTATCACTAAATTTGCGATATACGCCAATAAAATGTGTAAATAATGAAAGATTTAAATAGACTTAAAGTAGTATTGGTTGAACAAAAGAAAACTGGCAAATGGCTTGCCGAGCAGTTAGGCAAAGACCCCTCAACTGTTTCCAAATGGTGCTCAAACAAGATGCAACCATCGTTGGAGATGCTGTCGCAAATAGCCAAAGTACTTAATGTGGATACCAAGAATTTAATCAATTAGATTCTGTTTATTACTATTCAAAAGTTAATATAAGATAAGGATGGAACTTGAGATAAAAGATAATTTGATTTTCGAACCTCTTAAAAAGAAATACGGCATTTTGACTCCAGAAGAACGCGTGCGTCAAGAATATATTTGCAGACTAGTAGACCACTATGGCTATGAGTTATCGCAAATGGAACAGGAAGTTCAGGTGAGTAATTCTCATCGTGGACAGGGGAAGGCTAGAGCTGATATCGTCATATGGAAGTCAGCTTCTTCAAAAAGCAATGAGGATGCAGCAATAATTGTGGTTGAGTGCAAAGCTGAGCATATCACCATTCGTGAAGAGGATTATTTCCAGGGCTATAACTATGCTGCTTGGGCAGGTGCAGACTTCTTTGTTACTACCAACCTCAAAGAAACGCGAGTTTTCAAGGTTGTAAAGGGCAAGTTACCTAAGCGTTTGGAGGAGATTGTGGATATTCCCAAAGCGGAAGATTTGACTAATGATAAAAAATTGAAAGAATTATTAAGTCAAACCAAAGCTTTCACGCGTGATGAGTTTAGTAAACTTCTCTTTAAATGTCATAATATAATACGAAACAACGATAAACTTTCACCAGAAGCTGCTTTTGATGAGATAAGCAAAGTATTGTTTATGAAAATAAGATATGAGAGAAATCCTAATGGAGACAATATCTTTTCTCTGAAGCAATTTAAAAGGGAAGAAATACATTACGAAAAAGTTATTAGGCCAGTGAATATCAAACGTAATGGACCTAAAGATGATATTCCGTATATGGATTATTGGTTTGAGTTAACCAAGGCTGAATTCGATAAAGATAATCTATTTGATACTAACGATACTATTAAAATAAAACAGGCAAGTTTTGAGGCTATTGTGAAAGAGTTAGAGGTTTATAATCTCTCTCGCACTGCTGATGATGTCAAGGGTATTGCCTTTGAAAAATTCTTGGGCAAGACTTTCCGTGGCGAGTTGGGCCAATTCTTCACACCTCGTACCATTGTGGATTTTATGGTTGCCTTGCTTGACCCCGAGGAGGGAGAGGTAATTTGTGATCCATGCTGCGGAAGTGGAGGCTTCTTGATTAAAGCTTTTGAGTATGTACGTGAAAAGATTGAGAATGATATCCAGAAAGCAAAGGAACAGATTAAAGCACAACTCTTTGACGAAAAATATGATTCTTTGAGCGATAAGAAAAAAGCCGAGATTGACGAGCATATCGATGAATATTTCACTGTTCTCAATCAAGAACTCGACACGATTCACACTGATAGCCGTTTGCAACATCTGTCGAGTGATTGCATCTTTGGCACTGACGCCAACCCACGTATGGCTCGTACCGCCAAAATGAATATGATTATGCACGGTGATGGCCACGGCGGCGTACATCATCACGATGGCTTGTTGAATGTTAATGGCATCTTTGAGAATCGCTTTGATGTGATTTTGACCAATCCTCCTTTCGGCTCTCGTGTTGAAAAGAGTTTGAGGATTACCGAGGCTGACAAGTTTACAGACGAGGCAAAAATCAAACACTACACCAAGCGTTATGGCGAGGAGTACACCAAGGCTTTGGAACAGGTCAATGGCAATATCGGTGAATCTGTCCTCAGCCTCTACGACTCAGGTAAACTTAGTGGTTTGACCGAAGTATTGTTTATCGAGCGTTGCTTGCGATTGCTGAAACCGGGTGGTCGCTTAGGTATCGTATTGCCAGAGGGCGTGTTGAATAACACTCAGCTCCAAAGCGTGCGCGAACTTTTCGAGGGTATGGCGAAGATTATTTTAATTACCTCTATTCCGCAGGATGTCTTTATGGCATCGGGCGCGACGGTTAAGCCAAGCCTTATGTTCTTCAAGAAGTTTACTACGGAGGAGGTCGTACAATACGAGCAGGCGAAAGCAGAGGCTTGCGAGCAGGTAACGGATAAATATGCCGAGGAACTTGCTACATTAAACACCTTTATTGCCGACAAGAATAATCCTCGTTCAGAAATTAAGGTGAAGAAAGCAGAATTAAAGGTGCTTGAAGCGAAGATTGCCGAAGAAATTAAGCCGATAGTTAAACAGCTTTTCGATTATCAAATTCCCATCGCACAGGTACAAAAGGCGGGTATTACCACTACCGGTGCCGAGTGCGAGAACGAATTGGAAGAGTTACTCAAAGAGTACGCACCTTATCGTAAGGAGCATAAACTATGGGAGGCTACTGCAAAACACTATGAATATAAGGTTGAAAACAACCATTTCTACAAGAAGTTGAACGACGGCGAATGGGAGGAGATATGCTAAATGCTATGAAATATATTTCGACAGTCCCATATAGCGGATTGTTCAATTGGAGTGTGCAATATCTGAATGATTCTAAGATTGCATTCAGCAAGGCATACCCAATGATGCGTATCGGAGATTTTCTGAGACGCAATAAAACGGCTGTGGCTATTGAGGATGATAAAACTTACAAGCGAGCAACAATTAAAGTTCGCAATGGAGGTATCTTTCTACGAGACGAGGAGATTGGCAGCAAGATTGGCACTAAGAATCAATTCTTGATTTCAAAGGGACAATTTCTATTGTCCAAAATAGATGCTCGTAATGGCGCATTTGGAGTTGTACCAGAGAAATTAGATGGAGGTGTTATTACCGGTAACTTTTGGACTTTCGATGTTGATTATAGCATTGTGAATCCTCACTATTTGGCACTACTAACAACTACGGATGCTTTTATCCAATTTTGTGAGCAAGCTAGTAATGGTACCACTAATCGCCATTATTTACAAGAACCACTTTTCCTCAATATTAAAGTCCCTATTCCATCTTTAGAGGATCAGAATAAGTTGGTGAAAGCATATAATGATATTATGGCTTTCATAAAGATAGAAGAAATGGAAGCCATTGACATAGATTTAAAAGTAACGGTTAATGTAAGAAATGCGTTAGGAGTAGCCCCATACCCCGGACATATCGAGAAGAAATTAGTGCATTATATTGATTATTGCGCAATAGATTCTTGGAGTGTCCCTCAGATATTACACGCTGAAAATTCTCCATTTGGGAAAAGTAAATTTGCTTGCAAGAAATTATCGGATTTGGCATTTATAAACCCTAAGACAGACTTGTCTATGTTGTCAGATGATGATAACATGTCATTTATTCCTATGGAAGATATATCAGATGTCTATGGAGAGTGGATAGGAAAAAGAATTGGTTGTAAATCAGACATAAAAGGATACACTAAATTCCAGGATGGTGATATTGTTTGGGCAAGAATAACCCCTTGTATGCAAAATGGCAAATCTGCTTTATTAACAAATTTGGTCAATGGAAAAGGATATGGATCAACAGAGTTTCATGTTGTTCGTGTGAAGTCAAGTGATGTACTACCTCAATATATCCATACTTTAATACGTCATTTCGATGTGTTATCTGATGCTAAAAAATATTTTACAGGGTCAGCCGGTCAGCAACGAGTTCCAACATCATACTTGGAGAATCTACTGATACCAATTCCTCCATTAGGTGTTCAAAAGCAAATATCAGATGAATACACAAATGGCATTGAACAAGCCAAGCAGGGGTATATGAAGATATACAATTACAAACAAGAATTGAAGAAGAACTTCGAAGCCCAAATTTTTGAGTAAAATGGCAAGAAAAAAGATAGAGACAATTATAAATGAAAAAATACATCCTTTTTCATTAAATGAGAAAGGTTGTGCGGATATTGCTTGTCTAGTCTCTCAATACAAATACGATACACTTAGGAAGTGTGTTGATATAGGTGTAGCAAATTATTTTAGGTATGATGATAATGGGCAACTTACACAGGAGTCAGTAAATACTTTTCTAAATAAATTAGGAGGTATTGCTCATAATAAGTCACTACCCCCTATTGAACAAGAGATATTACACCTAAAAAATAAAGGTAAATATACCTTTAGATATTGGCGAGATGATATTGCAGATGAGATCTTACACGACTACGCGAGAGTATTAAGAGCACATTGGACAGAACAAATGGTTGTAGAGGATCTAAAGGGCGAAACTATACAACTAATGAATCGTTCCGGAAATTGGTCCACTTGGACATCTTATATGAGGCATTGGATTGAAGACATAAAGAAATGGGGGCAAGAAGATACTGTTTCTGTTCAACAATCAGGCACGATACTTCCCGATGCCCTGTACAACTGTTTACAATCCAATATTCAATCATTATGTAAACAGATAAATGCAAGCTATGAGAATAATTTATTTGATTGTACAGCAGTGATTATGCGAAGATTGCTTGAAAGTTTATTAGTGCTTTGTTACCAAAATACAGGTATTGAAGCTGATATAATGGATAAGAGCGGATGTTATCATATCACTTTGGATAAGATTATAAAAAATGCAGAGCAAAACAAGACTTTGGCTTTATCTGCTAATACTAGAAAAGAAATGGCAATATTTAAAGACTTAGGCAATTACTCTGCACATAAAATATGGTATAATTGTACCCAACAAGACATAAAACCTCACATATTAAAATACAGAACTATTATTGAAGAGTTGATGTATAAGTCGGGAGTAAAAAAATAGTTATTATGAATGATATAACATTAGAATCTTTGATTCAAGAGCATAAAAAGAGATTGCCATATCTATGTGATATCGGAGACATGTTGTCATATTATGAATACCCTGATATGGAAGCATACCACAGATGGCTTGCTAAAACGATACGATATATTGAAATACAATACCCTAATGATAAATATGTTGTTGAATTTTGTGATGTAAGCAAAGAGAATATTTATCCAGACCAGCAGCGAAAGTTACTTGCCATATTGGAGGCTTTTGCTGTATTGCCGACAGTAATCCCAGATAATCGTACAAAACAGGCTACAGAGAAAAAGGGTACAGAGAAAGATGCCATAAATGTTGTAACGACAATTAACAACTCTAACAGCCAATCTCAAAGTCAAGAGCAATCATTGGCGGTGGAGTTGTTTATAGAGGCAATCAAAGACGATTTGACAGGTCGCCAAATAAAAGAATTAAAATCCGTTGTAGCCGAAGCAGATAACGATTTGCAAAAGGCCCGTCCAGGTATCATTGCCAAACTCAAAGAATTCGGCTCAGATGTCGCCTCAAACATTGTTGCGAATCTTTTGACCAATCCTATGATTTGGGGTGGATTGTAAACTTTATAATTTTCAAAGATTATGAGACTAAAAAGTTTATACATAAGAGACTATAAAATATTACAAGATTTTAGTATTGATTTCACCTCGAATCTATCAGTTCTTATAGGTGAAAATGGTAGTGGTAAATCAAGTATAATAGAGTGTCTGGCTTATATTTTTGGACACTTACACAAATATTTTGTACTTGATGATAAAACTGCGGAATTTATTGATGGATACAAAATTAATTATACGATCAATGGATTAGATGTATATATTGAGAGTCATTACAAAGAATCTAAAAGCAATACATTTGATCCGATTATCAAAGTTAATGGAGATGAAATGTCCACATCTCAACTTAAGAAGAAATATAGAAATGTCCCCTTCCCTATAAATGTCCCCTTCCCTATAAATCGGACGGATTATAATTAGACAAAAATCCTTAGATTTGTGTCTATGAAGAAGTCAGTACACAGCGAAAGTGAGATGGTCAAGGCCGTC
>SUYX01000052.1 GCA_015060225.1 Bacteroidales bacterium
GCTCAAGCCTATGAAAAGGCGTTGACATATGCTCAAGGAGATTCGCTCATGGTGGCCATGGCGCAGAAAGGCCTCGGGCGGGTGTATATGGAAGAGGGGAAGACCAGGAAAGCGCTCCGCTATCTGCACAAGGCCGATGAGTATTTTTCGGCCCACGACAAGGAAGAACTGACTTTTACAAAGGAAAACTACGAGTATATTTCCCAGGCGCTGATGCAGGAGCGGAATATCCTCATCGGGCTGATAGCAGGGTTAATACTCTTGATTGTGCTTTCCGCCGGCATGTTCATGCTGATTAAAAAGCTTCGCCTCAGCAAAAAGGAGCAGGCCGAAACTGCTGCCATCATGGAAGAAACGCTGTGGGAAATCAAACCGGCCGGGGCAGGGGATATCCAACTATCGGTCCGGGAAAAAGAAATCCTTGAACTGCTTACCAAAGGCTATACCACACCGCAAATCGCCGACTGTCTGGGCCTCAGCCCGGAAACCGTGAAGTGGTACCGCAAGAAACTCCTTGTGAAATTTGATGTTGCCAACACGGCCGAGCTTACCTCAACAGTCAAGGATATGGGGCTGATATAGATTTGCCATTTTGCACTTTCTTCAGTGTAAACCACGAAGAGCTGATGACCCTACATCGACTTCACCGAAAAAGCCAAAACCGACGCCATGGATGCGATGGGAAAAAGCGCTGAATGGATGAACTATAACATTGATAATTAGCGAAGTATAAGAAAATAGGACATCCGAATGTTCCGCCAAACTTTGATTTTTTGAACTATTGAAGATTTATACTATATGTCTATCGCGAGACATTTAGGCCTTAAATCTCGTTTATTGGATTGGACTGCAGGCTTTTGGATAGCGTTATCTTTTTTTATGGAACTGAAGGCTATCGTTTTATTAAATATTACTCTCAATCCATTCCTCAATCCCTTCTACGTGTGTATCGATGATAGCCTGCTTGCCGGTTTGGTTTTGCAGATATTCAAGGTCAGATTTGTTGTCCATGAAATAGTTTTCACTGAGCACTGCCACGCATGGAGTTTTTCGTAGGATATAAAAGTTCTCTTCCCAGTCAGGATCTCCATCTCTTGCGTAGTCGGTGCGGATTACCTGGTTCTTGAGGATCTGCTCCGCAGCTTTATAGAGGCAGTCAGCAAGCCGGTCTGATTCTGTTTGTCCTTTGCAGGTGTAGCACGACCATCCGGTGGCGTTCATCCATTTGGTGCCGTCGCCGGCAGCGTTG
The DNA here is from genome assembly GCA_015060225.1 of Bacteroidales bacterium. Lineage (GTDB taxonomy): Bacteria > Bacteroidota > Bacteroidia > Bacteroidales > UBA932 > Egerieousia. Next base: position 1,250 of record SUYX01000052.1, read on the forward strand.
AGGTGGAGGGAGATGAGGATGACGTTTGATTTGCCGAGGACTTGGTCTCATCTTCATACGGGAAGTGTTGACCTCCCACAAATGCCGCTTCTCCCTGCAGACCAGAGAAGATGGTTATACCCATTTCTTTGTGGAGTTTGGAGAGTATTAGGGATATCCCTATATTTGTACAGAATATACTTTTTTATCATAACATCTTTTCATGGAAGACTTTATCCTTAGGGAAATAGACCGTTTGGGGGAGATGCTTACCCTTATTGCCCGCAGGTTGGGGCTGATGGATGGGGGTACTCCCGGTTACGCTGTTAGGGATGTGGAGGCGGAGTTCGGCAATGCCGGTTTCCCGGTGGATGTGGATGCAATCCTCAAGCATGAGAATCCAATCTGGTTCCTTGTGGAGCAGATGAAGGCATCGGATTATGCCGTTGAGATTTTTGTGGAAATACTTTTCAATTCAGATTTGGAAGACTCTGTAAAGGAGGCCATTCTGAACGATGCTCTGGCATATCTGGATGGCAAGGGGCATTTCTCTTTCAGACTCCATTCCCTGAAAATGTAAATGGTATCTTCTCAGATTCCCTAAAGCAATGTTATTGACGCCAGGTAATCATAATGTTCCCCCTCCTCCACCATTTCTGCCTTGAATCCATATTGCGATGCATATAAGGAGAGGGTCTGGAAATCTATGTACAGCCAGTCAAATGCATTTCCCTTTACCTGTTTGTACTGCATGCGGAAATCAACCTCTCCGTAATAGTTGCCGTTGAGGTCAATTTCAAAACTGCCGTCCTCATCCTCAAACAGATACTTCAGGTCACTGGAATCCATATATATAACCCCTCCCGGCTTGAGAATCTGTTTCATCTTGGTAAAGAATTTTTCCATGTTCTCCACCTTCCCTATAATTCCGGAGCCGTTCATGAGCATAAGCACAGTGTCATACGCCTGAACTGCCGGATGGCTGAACAGGTCTGTATTGGAGACACTCTTTACCCCTCTCTTCTCCATCACCTCCACTGACAGCGGCGAAATGTCAATTGCATCAACCTCTTTTCCCATATCCTGAAGTGCAAGGGAATGGCAACCGCTCCTGGCCCCGCAATCCAGAATCTTCCCTTTGGCCAGCAGCAGTGCCTTCTGCTCCAGGGCAGACATCTGCTCAAAACTTCTGAAAAGGTGCTTTACCGGAATCTCATCCTCATCAAACTGGGTGGAGAACACCCTCAGTTTTGCAGCCTTGCCTTTCTGAAAATACTCTTTTATGGCACACCCCATAGGGTCTTTGTCGGGAAGAAGAAGTGAATTGCTCATTGGGTTAGAAATTTTTGCAAAGGTATATTTTTTTGTGGCAGATGAACAAAAAAGGCTCCCAGTGACGGGAGCCTCTTCATGATTATTGGTGTGTATTACTCGCCTTTGTTCAATGGTGATGGAACAGTGTAGGTTCTGGTTGCAAGATCCTTGTCAATCATAAGCAGACCGTATTTGTTGCCTTCAACTGCATCCAACTGGTCAATGATCTCCTGTGCGCTCTCCTCTTCCTCAACCTGCTCGTCAATGAACCATTTCAACATGTTCTGTGCTGCGTAGTCCTTCTCCTCAAGAGCAAGTTCATAAAGGGCTGTGATTAGTGAAGTAACTTTTTTCTCGTGAACCAAAGTGTCCTTGAATGCGTCCAAAGCGGTTTTCCACTCTGTCTGTACTGCATCTATAGGGGCAAGTTTAACCTCGTTTCCTCTTGCCAACACATGGTTCATCAGAATCTCTGCATGTGCCTGCTCCTCCTGGAACTGAACTTTGAACCAGTTTGCAATTCCTTTCTGGCCTCTTGCGGCAGCATCCATTGACATTGAAAGGTATAGGTAAGCAGACCACAACTCTGCATTTATCTGGGCATTGAAAGCCTTACATAATTTCTCGCTAAGCATATCAGTAATTTTTTAATTGGTTTCTAATTCTGTTGCAAATATAGTAAATATATTTTATTAAACAATAATTATTATAAAATAATTTAATATTTTCTGAAAAATCCCATTATCCGTATTTACAACGTCACTATTGCATCAACAATTAAAGGCTGTCAATGTTCATTTGGTTGTATATGTTTTTGCCCTCGGGTGTGTACATATGGTCTATCCTGTTGGCATATGCTTTCTCAACTTTGCCCCTTACCACCTTCATTGTACTGTTTATCATTCCGTTCTGCTCGGTAAACGGTTCTGGAAGTACTGCAAATGTGCTTGGCAGCCATCTGTGTGGGAACATTGTCTCAAGTTCTCCCCCTTTCTCAAATTTGGCCAGCTGCTCTCTGATACCTTTTATTGCAGCCTTCTTGCCATCCTCATCTTTCAATGAGAGTCCCTGCTCCTTAAGGTACGCTGCAAGTTTCTCCTTGTTTGGAACTATAAGTGCAGTTGTGTATGCGCTCTGGTTGTTGTAAAGGATTATGTTGTCTATGAATGACGAGTGTTCAACTACAGCCTCCTCAATTCCCTCAGGACTGTATTTTTCACCGTCACTTGCAATAAGAAGGCTCTTGAAACGGCCAAGTACGTAAAGAAGGCCGTCTTTGCCCATATATCCAAGGTCTCCGGTGTAAAGATAACCGTCGCGTACAGTCTGTGCTGTAGCCTCAGGGTTCCTCCAGTAGCCGGCCATTACGTTCTCTCCTTTTACCACTATCTCACCCTTTTCGCCTACAGGAAGCGCATTGCCGTCTGCATCACAAATCTTCAGCTCAAGAGGTTTTACAAGGATACCGCTTGAACCGAAACGGTGTCTCTTAGGTCCGTTTGAAGACAATACAGGAGTTGCCTCACTCAAACCGTACCCTTGGAACATTGGGATACCTATAGCACAATAGAACTTCTGAAGGTCCTTGTCCAGCAGGGCACCACCTCCAATGAAGAATCTCAACTCGCCTCCAAAGTTTTCCCTAACTTTAGAGAAAAGAATCTTGTCATATAGTGCAACAAGAGGCTTGAGGATAATTCTCCACCCTTTAGATTCTGCATTTCCGTTGCCGTGGTACAACTGTGATATTGCAACGGCCTGGTTGAACATTTTTACAACCTTAGGCCCTTTAGCCTTTATACCGTTCTCTATGTTTTTCTTGAAAGTCTTTGCCAGTGAAGGAACGCTCAGAATGAAATGGGGCTTAACCTCCTTTATGTTCTGAGGAATATTTTTCAAAGTTTCCATAGGGGTTCTTCCCACCTGTACTGTAGCGGCAGTTGCACCCTGTGACATCATAATGTAGAAACCTACCACATGTGCAAAACAGTGGTCCAATGGAAGGATAATCAGTGTCCTCCATGTCTGGTCAATATCTACAAGTGTAAGTGCCTGCTCCACATTGGCAGTGTAGTTCCTGTGGGTGAGGATAACACCTTTAGGGTCTGCTGTTGTTCCCGATGTATATGTGATTGTGGCATAATCATCATTCTGTATGGAATTTGGAACAGAGAGGAACTCCTCCACAGTATGGTTCTTCAGGAACTCTTCTCCCATTTCGGCAACATCGCCTACATAAATCTCCTTCTCCTGATAGGAATCTATCCGGTCAAGGACAATCACCTTCTCAATCAAAGGCAATTTGTCAATGATGAGCCTTATCTTGCCAAGCTGCTGTTTTGATACCATTATATATTTTACCAGAGCATGCTCCAGACGGAAAAGGAGGTCGTTGCTCTCCTCCAGTTTTATTGAAAGGGGAACATTTATTGCTCCGGCATAGAACATTGAAAGTTCACCAATAACCCACATGTTCCTTCCCTCTGAAAGGAGGGCCATTGTATCTCCTTTCTTGACACCAAGGGCCTGCAGACCTGCTCCAAGGGTATAAACCTGCTCCTTCACTTGTGTATACGTGGTAGGCTCAAACTCCTTTCCGGTTTTCTCAAGAAGGAAAGTATTGTTTGGGTAAAGTTTTACTGAATTTTCAAATAAATCTATTATAGTCTTTTTCATACAATTAGGTTTTAATAGGGCGTAAAGATAAGTATTTTTTCTTTAACAAAGTGTAACTATGCTCTGCAGTGGGGCAGGAGAGGGATTGCTATTGTTATTTCAGTAAAAATTTACTACCTTTGCGCCCTATTTTTGGGAAAGCCCCAAGTTGCTGAATAATAAATAAATAAAAATATAAACATGAAAGTTGAACAAGTTAAGATTAACGATTTGACATATCAGTTGAACGTTAATATTGAGAAGGCTGATGCTCAGGACAAGAAGAAAAAAGCTTTGAATGAGTACAGAAGAAAAGCAGAAATCAGAGGTTTCCGTAAGGGTATGGCTCCTATGTCACTCATTGAGAAGATGCATGGCGTACAGGCATTGGTTGAGTCTGTTAACCAGATGATTTCTGAGGCAATCAACAATTACATTGAGGAGAACAAACTTAATATTTTGGGTGAGCCGCTTCCAAACGAGGAGAAACAGAAATCAATTGATTGGGAGAATGACGAGAGCTACGAGTTTGTATTTGATATAGCATTGTCTCCAAAAGTAGAGTTTACTTTGGACAGCAATGACAAGATTGTATCTTACAATGTAAAGGTTTCTGACGAGGCTAAAGATGCATATAAGACCAATATGCTCAAACAGTTTGGCAAACTTGAGAATATTGATGAGGTTAAGGACGAGGAGAACTTCATAGTTGCTGATCTTGAGCAGGGTGAGACAAAGATTGAGGGTACATATGTTACTTTGAGGCAGATGCCTGACCAGGCTGCTAAAGACCAGTTCCTTGGCAAGAAGGTTGGTGACAGCTTTGAGGTAAATGTAAACGAGACTTTCACAAACGAGACCGACAGGGCTGCACTTCTTAAAGTTAAGAAAGAGGAGCTTGCTGCAGTTGAGCCAATGTGGAAAGTAACCGTTAAAGAGGTAAAGACTTTTGTCCCTGCAGAGCAGACCCAGGAGGTTTATGACAGAATGTTCGGTGAGGGTGTTGTAACAGATGAGGCCGGTTTTGAGGCTAAAGTAGTAGAGAGAATTGCTCAGGAGTACAAGCAGGAGGCTGATTTCCGTTTTGTGCTTGATGCAAGGGAGTACCTTTTGAACAAGACCAACATTGAGCTTCCAGAGGAGTTCATGAAGAAATGGCTGTACACCATCAACGAGGGCAAATTCACAATGGAGGATATAGAGAAGGATTTTGCATTGTTCTGCAAAGATTTCCGTTGGCAGATGATCAGCCAGTACATCATGCGTGAGCAGAAGATGGAGATTACCCGTGAGGAGGTATTGGCAGTAGCAAAACAGATGGCAAAATACCAGTTTGCAATGTACGGTCTTAACGATGTTCCAGAGGAGCAGTTGAACCACTATGCAGAGAGTATCCTTGCAAACGAGAAAGAGGGCAGAAGAATAGTTGAGAAAACCGAGCAAGATAAAGTTATCGGCTATGTTAAGAGCGTAGTAACTTTGGAGGAGAAGGAGATCTCAATTGAGGACCTTCAGAAGATGAACAACTAATATCTTCCCGACAGTTATATGGAGGGCAGCCGTTGTGGCTGCCTTTTTTTGTGTGCAGCTGGTGGAGTATTTTGTCCACGTTTTGAGGGCTGTATGTGGATGTTTTGCATTGAAGGATTATTTTGTCCACGTTTTGAGGGCCGTATGTGGATGTTTTGCGCTGATGGAGTATTTTGTCCACGTTTTGAGGGCTGTGCATGGATATTTTGCGCTGGTGGAAGGAATAGGTCTGTGTTGAGAAGATGAGTTGCATATGTTTCTGAAAATTATTATATTGCAATGAACTTTAAAATAGATGCATATGAAAAGATTTGTTTTTATGGCAATGGGTTTATTGCTTGTTGTAACCTTGGGAGCACAGAGTGTAACCATGAATGAACAGGATGTTCAGAAGAGGTATGAAGAAGCGGTGAATCTGCTCAATACCAATATTGACGGGGCAAAGACATTTCTTGAAAAGTGGGAAAAGGAAGATGCCAGCAACCCGGAATTGTTTTCCCTATGGTTCAATTACTATTTTGCAATGTCCCGACAAAGTGCCGTAGAACTCAATACAGAACGGTCAAACAGCCCAAATGCATATGCAATCTCAGACTCTACAGGTAAAACAGTAGGATATTTGCAGGAGAGGCTTTTCTACAATGACAGCCTTTTGACAATTGCCTTCAACTGGTTGGACAAAGGTATAGCGGCCAATCCAGACCGCCTTGATTTCTATTTTGGCAAAGCTACAGCGTCATTGAGGGCAGACAAGGACAGCCTGTGTGTAGATATTCTGCAAAAGGCAATGGATAGGTCTGTACAGATTGGACCCCGTTGGCTATGGACTTTTGGCGAGTCAAGGGGAAATGAACCGGACCTGCTTACCGGCTGTATCCAGGACTTTTTTATAAGTCTTTACGAAAAAAATAATATGCAGTATGCAGAAAGGCTGTTGGTTGCTGCAACGGAGAGGTTTCCTGAAAATATAATGTTCATGTCCAATGCCGGCATCCTGGCCTTGGAAAAAGGGGATTTTGAGAGGGCTCTGCAACTGTTCCAAACTGCAGAAAAGATCAACGGTAATGATTATGTTGTGCTTATGAACATTGCCTTTACTTACAGGAATCTTGGCAATATGGCCGAAGCCAAAAACTATTACCGCAAAGTTATTGAGAATTGTAGCCCTGAGGGGGCTGCAGAGGCAGAGAGGCTTTTGAAGGAACTTGAGAATTAAAAATGTCGGGAGGATAAACTCTTCCCGACATTTTTTTTACCTACAAACAAATAATATTACCACATTCCGCCACCAGGAGGCATCATGCCGCCCATTCCCGGACCACCGCCAGGGAACCCTCCGGGCCGTCCTTGAGGCATATTGCCGTTAGGCACTCTTTGGCGTGCAGGATTCTCCAACTTGTACATTTTCTGTATCTGCTGAGGAGAAAGGATCTTGCAGAACTCCTTGTAGTACTTCTCTTTCAGATCCAGCAGTGCCCTCTCCCTTGCAAAGCCGTCCA
>SUYX01000053.1 GCA_015060225.1 Bacteroidales bacterium
TGTGATTTTAGTAAATTTCATAAGTTTTCAGTTTTAATCGGCGGCAAAGGTAATTATTTTTTTTAATATACCAAATTTTGGCAAATTGTGTAAAATGCATAAAATGAGTGAGATATAATTATACTTATATATGGCCATTGTGAAATAATAAAAAAAGGGGAAACCTGCTGGTTTCCCCTAAAATTGTTTTATGTATGTGCCTAATTAGTTGTTGTTCATCTGTTTAATGTCTATTTCCTCTTTCTCTGAGTCTCCAATCAGATACTCGCAGAAGTGGTCTGCCATTCTCCAGAAGAAATACTCTGTCATGTTTCCAAATCCATGTCTCTGTCCCGGAAGTATGAGCATCTGGAAACGTTTGTTTGCTTTGATGAGCGCATCAACAACTCTCAAGGTGTTTCCAGGGTGTACATTGTTGTCTATGTCGCCGTGTACAAGCAACAGGTTGCCTTTAAGGTTTCTGGCAAGTTGCTGGTTGGTGTTTATGCTGTATTTGAATGTGGTATCACCTTTCTCAGATACCTCCTCAAGCACTCCATGGTGCTGCTCGCTCCACCAGCGGTTGTAGATGCTGTTGTCGTGGTTTCCGGCACATGAAACTGCTGCGGTAAAGAAATCGGGATATTTGAGGATTGCTGCTGTAGACATGAATCCTCCGCCTGAGTGGCCGTGGATACCCACTTTCTTGCCGTTGATGAAAGGATATCTTGCTGCGAGTTGCTGTACTGCAACTTTCTTGTCTTCCAAACCATAGTCTCTAAGGTTGCCGTAGCCGAAGTTGTGGTACCATTTTGAGCGGTTAGGGTGTCCGCCGCGGTTTCCTACTGTAACAACAATGAAACCGAGTTGTGCAAGGCGGTCAACCCTGTCCATACCTTTGCTCCATGAAGAGTTGTTTGCCTCTGTCTGTGGGCCAGGATATACATACTCAATGATAGGGTATAGTTTGGTTGAATCAAAGTCAAACGGCTTGTACATTACACCGTAAAGGTCTGTAATGCCGTCACCTGCCTTAACGGTAAAGATCTCAGGGAACTTGTATCCGCGGGCAAACAACTGGCTCAGATCTGCCTCCTCAAGGTCCATGATCTTGCGGCCGGTGTTGTCGTAAAGGGAGGTTTTAGGGGTGCAGTCAACTCTTGAATAGTTGTTTACAAAGTAGCGGTTGTCATCAGACATGTTCACTTTATTGTCGTAGTCACCCTTGTTGAGCAGTTTTACGTTGCTGCCGTCCAAGTTTGCACTGTACAGGTACATATAATATGGGTTTATCCCTTTCTCCCTGCCGCATGCTGTGAAGTAAACCACTCTCTTGGCCTCATCAATTCCCACAACGTTCTCTACGTGGAATTCACCTTTTGTAATCTGGTTCTTTAGGGTTCCGTCTGCACCATAGAGATAAAGGTGTGCCCATCCGTCCCTTTCAGACCAATGCACAAACTCGCTGCCGTTGTTGAGGAAGACGAACTCCCTTGTCTCAACGTATGTATTCAGTTCTTCGTGAAGGATAGTCTTGCACTCACCTGTTGCAACATCTACAGAGCAGAGGTCAACCCTCTTCTGGTCGCGGCTCTGGCGGGTGAAGTAGAATTTGCTGTTGTCTCCCAGCCACTGCATTGGAACATACTCCATGTATGTCCTTTCTGTAATGGTTACAGGCTTTCTTTCAATGCTTACAGACTGGTCTTTGAATGCTGCAATGTCTATTGTCCTTGAACTTTTGTCCTCAAAATTGAACAGGTACAGGTACTCTTTAGGTCCCGGCTCTCCAGGCATCTGGTATTTGTAGCCCTCCAATTTTGGACGGGGGTTCGCAAGCACGTCAATAACCCAAAGCTCCTTTATGTTGCTCATGTCGTTTCTGGTAAGGGCAAAGTGTTTTGAGTCTGGAGACCAGCATACATACGCACCGGTACGTTTGGTGGTATCTTCCTCATGGTTTCCACCGTACATGCCTCTTCCTGCGTAAGGGAACTCCTTGGTACCGTCGGTTGTAAGGCGGTGCTCCACAATTGTAGAGTCCTTCTCATCTTCCATGGCCTTCTTGAGGTTCTCCATGTCCATGTACCACAGGTTGTAGTTCTTCCCAAAGATTGCATATTTGCCGTCGGGAGAAACATTTGCCCATCTTGGGTAATCCTTCTCTTTCTCCTGCTCGGTTATGTCTGTGAGTTTGCCTTGTGCAATGTCCCATTTGAAACGGAATACCTTGTTCTCCTTCTGAGGTTTCCCGGGTCTCTTCTTCTCGCCTTTTTTCTCCTTTTTAGGGACCATGATAGAGGTTCTTACCTCAAATGTGAAGGCTTTGTCATTGTCTGTAAGTTCAAGTCTCTGAAGTGGGAGGTGCTGGGCATCAAACGGGTCTTTGGTTATGGCAGAGATTTCGGCTGCCAGTTTGCCCATATCCCATATTTTCTTTTTGGTACCTGCTACAGGGTCTACAATATAATACTCTGTACCGTTTGTGGTTTTATAGGTATACCAGAACTTGTCTGAATTCTTGAACCAGTTTGGTCTTACATCTGTAGAGAAAACCATCTGGCCCACCTTCTTTGCAGAGAATCTCTCCGCAAGCTCGTAATTGGCTTTGGTAACCGGTGTCTGCTGGGCGTAACCTACGCTGCAGGCAATAAGCGCAATTGCTAATAAAAGTTTTTTCATATATATAAAGTTAGTTATAGTTTCCTTTCCCATTCACCCACCTCCATATCCTTTATGGTGCCGTTTTCAATCCTGAATCTGAGGGCTGTCCTTACATTGTGGAATCCCTGAATGCCGGCAGCTCCAGGATTTATGGTGAGGACCCTGTATTTGGTGTCGTTGATTACCTTCAGGATATGCGAATGTCCGCAGATGAAGATGTCGGGAAGATGTGCATTTATCAGCTGGAATGCCTTGAAATCATATCTCCCAGGGTAGCCTCCAATGTGCATCATGAGTATCCTCATCCCCTCCATTTCAAAGAATTGGGTATAGGGGTGGGCCAGCCTCACTGTATGGTCATCGCAGTTGCCATATACCCCGCGCAGGGGCTTGAACGCGGCAATGGCATCGGCGGTCTCAATGTTTCCGAAATCCCCGGCATGCCATATTTCATCCACCGGCTCCAGAAACTTGCGCAGTTTGTCATCAAAAACTCCGTGTGTGTCTGAAATCAATCCTATATAGGCCATACAATTTGACTCTCCTGCAATGAAAAGGTTAAAGCTTTATTACAATTTTCTTCTTGTAAAGCCACATTGCCATGGCAGTGAATACTGCAACATATACAAGGGCAAAGATAAGTGAGGAGACATTGTTGTTCTCACCCACTATGGCCACACATACATTGTTGTAGAACCAGCTGAGCACGCTCCAGGTTCTCTCCTTAAGGGTGCCGTCTGCCATCTCCACAACCCCTTTCCATTTGATTATCTGGCCAAGTACCTTTGCAAAGAGCCCCGCCATAACAAATGCAAACAGAGGGTTCATGCCCAATGCCTTGAAAGGGGTAAACACTTTCTCTTTACCTTTTACATCAATCAGATAAATGAAGAAAGCAAGCATTACAATGCTCCATCCGCCGGCATACAGAACATATGAACCGGTCCAGAGCGCTTTTATGATAGGGTAGCAGATGCTCCATACCAATCCTGCACCAAGGCAGCACAGGCCAATGGTGTAAAGTTGTGCAACAACAGTAATTTTGTCGGGAGTCTGCTGAATTTTCTTCCCGATAAGGAATCCCAGCAGTACGGTACATGCTCCCGAGAGGGCACCAAGAAGCCCCTCCGGATCAAATGGGATACCGAACCCTTTGTAAATGTGGTCAACTCCAAAAATTGCGAGGTCTATCTTGTCTGCATTCTGGCCGGCAAGAGAAAAGGCTCCGGCAGCACCGTTCACCATCTCTGCAGATGAATCTCCTATAAGCCACAGGATAAGCCAGTGCAGCCCCATAAGAACCGCCATTGCAGGAATAATCTTTCTGCTCTTCTGCAGCCACAAAGCAATGAACCCTCCAAGCACATAGCACATTGCAATCCTCTGGAGGACACCTATAATACGCACATGCTCAAGACGGTAAACAAAATTGCCCCAAACAGAAAGATCTGGATTGGGGGAGGTAGGATAGAACGGGAACCAGTTGAGGCCGAAACCCACAAGGAAAATGAGTAAACCCCTCTTAAGGAGTTTCTTTACACTTGCTCCCGACAGCCCCTCATTGTATTTTGCAAATGAGAAAGCCATTGCCGCTCCCACTACAAAAAGGAAAAATGGGAATACAAGGTCAGTAGGGGTGCATCCTGCCCATTTGGCATGAGCCAAAGGTGGAAAAATGTGTCCCCATGAACCGGGGTTGTTTACAAGAATCATACCTGCAACTGTCATACCCCTGAGCACATCAAGTGCCACATAACGCTGAGATTTTATTTGTGTCATTTTAATGGTTTGTTTTTCCAAATTTGTACAAAAGTAACATGTTTTGTTGATATATTTGTAAAAAATCGCCAATCAGGGATGCGCCCGACATTATGCTGCATTGTCCAGGGCCTTCTCCCGTTGGCATTATGACAACCCCTTATGGAACTATTCTATTCAAACAATATAGGAAACGGCATCTGCACACTTGCCGAGGAGGAAAGCAGACACTGCTCAAAAGTACTCAGGCATGTGCCTGGTGATACAATAAATGTTATAGACGGCTGCGGCTCAATGTACAGATGTACAATAATGGAGTGCGGCAAACAGGTGATATGCAATATTGAGGAGCAGATCACAGGTTTTGGGGCGCACAGCTACCACCTTACAATGGCAGTATGCCCTACCAAAAATATCGACCGCTATGAATGGTTCCTGGAAAAAGCCACTGAGATGGGAGTTGATGTTGTGGTTCCGGTAATTGGAGAGCATTCGGAGCGTCGGATAATAAAGCCCGAGCGTCTGGAGAAGATATTGGTCTCTGCTGCAAAACAATCTCTCAAGGGGGCGGTACCGGTTTTGCGTGAGACTGTTACTGTTAAAGAATTCATCCGCAATGTCGCCCCATTACCCGGTGTGAAACTTATTGCCTATTGCGGAGAGCAGGAAAAGGTGACCTTGGCTGAGGCTATAGCAATGGCGCAAGAACTGGCCTGTGCGCCGGGAGGCACAAGTTGCCCCGAGCATGCAAGTTGCCCAGAACCTTCATGTGCGGCGGGAACTTCCGGAGCGGTATGTTGCCCGGCCCCTTCAAGTGTGCCTGGTGTTTCTGATGTGGCAAGTTACCCGGAACCTTCATGTGCGGCGGGAACTTCCGGAGCGGTATGTTGCCCGGCCCCTTCAAGTGTGCCAGGTGTTTCTGATGTGGCAAGTTGCCCGGAACAGGCTGATGCTGCAGAAGAGGTTTTGTGCGCATTAGGAAAAAATTTTCCGTCAATTACAATACTCATTGGTCCGGAAGGAGATTTCTCACCTGCAGAGGTGGATACTGCAATAGCGGCAGGATTCCTTCCTCTGACATTGGGCACTTCACGCCTTAGAACCGAAACAGCAGCCGTTGCTGCAGTAGCAGGAGTATATTTCATGATTTAATCACTGAACTTCCCAGTGGGTAGTGTTAGCGGTCGCAGGGCATGGTATCCTCGCCAAAAGATTGGGCACGTTAATCCCGGGTACAAGATAACTGGGTTGAAGTTGTGTGCCTAACCTCATTTAGTCCGGAGAGGATGGACACACAACATCAGATGTGGGGCCTCTGTAGGTCAAATTCATGTGCCCAACCTCTTGCTCCAGGTCAAGTCCCAATCACTTGTCTTGGGCTCAAGCCCTAACCTCTTGCTCCAGGTCAAGACCCAATCACTAGCCTTGGGCTCAAGCCCCAACCTCTTGCTCCAGATCAAGTCCCAATCACTAGCCTTGGGCTCAAGCCCCAACCTCTTGCTCCAGGTCAAGTCCCAATCACTTGTCTTAGGCTCAAGCCCCAATCTCTTGCTCCAGGTCAAGTCCCAACCTCTTGATCCGATTGTTTTCTAGACCAAATCCCTTGATTTGCCAACCTATTTGCACCCACCTCTTGCACTTACACATATCCTTTCAGTATTTCCAGATTCAGACGGAGCATTCTGGCAATTTGTTTTTGTGAGGATGCATATTCATATCGGAGTTTCCTGGCAAGGGCTAACCTGGAAGGAATGTCCATAATACGTACATCATTACAATTGAATAGTTCCCTGGCCATCCGGGAAATTATGTATCTGAGTTCTTTGTCGGGAATAAAGGATTTTGTACTGCTGTAGATGGAAGAATCTATTTCTCCTTCCAGTTTCCTGGAAAGGAAGTAGAGATATCTTGCCGGAGTTTTGAACAGATTTTCCTGGATTCCGGAGGCAATAAAGCAGGTTGGGTCAATCATACCGTCTGCATCAATAGTCCAGTATTGGGGAAAATTGATGTGGGTGCCAAGGATTTTGCGTCTCTGCCTTGCCTGGAGCATTGTTATTGTTGTGGAAAATTCTCCCGATGTATAGCGGGAGTTGCCGTTCGAGTTGGTTGTAATTCCGTTTCTGTTCGGGTTGCTGTTCGAGTTGGTTGAGCTGCTATTCCTTTTTGGAGAAACGGGTGTGATGATATTGCTTTTTTTACCGTTGAGAAAAGTGTTGTCGGGAATACAGTCCTTGCCCCAAGAGCAGTTGCCATTGCCGGAGATATTTTCCCTGAACAGGAATCTGGCGCTTCCCCAACGGTATTCATTTGGAAGGGATCTGTATCCTGCAACTATGGGATTCCTGTCTATGTAGGCCAGTACAGAAAGGAGGTATTCTTCATCTCTGATTGGAATTATTCTGGTAGGAAGCCCCCTCAAGTATCCCTTTATTGAGTATCTGTAGGATATGTATTTCCCTATAAGATGCTTGAACCGGTTTATGAAATTCTTACATGCAGGCATAGTGCCCTGAAGTACAAAATGTACATGATTGTCCATCAGTACATACGAGACTACAGTTGCACCAGTTGTTAAGGTGCATATTGCAATGCAGTTGATACCTTTGATATAATCATGCTCATCCTTGAACAGCCATGCCAGGGCACTGCCATCTGTACATACATGAAAAAAATGTTTATCTGTCCCGTTGAAGAAATCCGTCTCCACCATAGATACAAACTCAGGCCTCACATACCATTCTCCCCCAACCCCACCGGCCCGCTTGGTGGATATATTGAAGTGTTATGCAAAGTAGCCAATTATTTTCCCAACTTCCAAATCTTTTTTTGCCTCATTTTTGTTGGTAGCCAAGAGGTTGGGCACCGCTATCCCGATTGTACATGTTGGAAATTGGATTTTTGGTGTCCAACCTCTGTTGTACGGAGGAGGTTAGGCACCATTATCTCTCTTAGAAGTGCATTGAGCATATTTCTTCGTGCCCAATCTCTTGCATTTTTTCTTCCCGACAACTTTCCCCGACAACTTCCCCCCAGTTCCACTGCAACTCTTGGCACTTCCTGCTTCCCGGCAACTTCTGGTAATACCTCTGGCCATCCCCAGTGTTTTTTGGTGCTTTCCCCCAGTAGCTCCCCTCCCCGGCAGTTCTCCGGTATTCCCTGCAACTCTTGGCACTTCCTGCTCCCCGGCAACTTCCGGTAATACCTCTGGCCATCCCCAGTGTTTTTTGGTGCTTTCCCCCAGTAGCTCCCCTCCCCGGCAGTTCTCCGGTATCCCCTGCAACTCTTGGCACTTCCTGCTCCCCGGCAACTTCCGGTAATACCTCTGGCCATCCCCAGTGTTTTTTGGTGCTTTCCCCCAGCAGCTCCCCTCCCCGGCAGTTCTCTGGTATCCCCTGCAACTCTTGGCACTTACTCCCGTAACTTTGTAAAACCGGTGCATTTTGTGTAGATTTGCATTATGTACCTTAATGATATTGTCTTATGAAAGAACAGATAGATGCAGCAATTAAAGTTTTGAAAGAGGGTGGCGTAATTCTTTATCCTACAGATACAATATGGGGGC
>SUYX01000054.1 GCA_015060225.1 Bacteroidales bacterium
TAAAGAGCAATGCTGAGAAAAACACAAACGGCTTAGAGAAATTCAGACAGATGTTTAACCCTAAGGCCTCGTTTATCGTTGGTGATGGCGGTATAGGAGTGGAGGAATTTTTATCAATGGATATCAATAAGCTATTTTAGCGATAGATATTATGGCTAAATGACGCTGTTTTTATATCTGTTGATTCTATTCAGAAAGAGAGTACAACTCTATGCCTCCCTATAGAACGCAAGAAACCGGCCCTTTTGGGTCGGCTTCTTAATTTTGTTGCTGGGAGGAAATTACAAACCAGCTGACCTTTTCTTGTACTCTGCAATACAAGCATCAAGACGCTCGTGGGCAGTGGTATCACCAGGAACGTTGTGTGAAGGGTGGATGTAGAGTTTTACACCTCTCTCCTCAAGGATCTCAGCAACTGTACAGATGGTCATCCATACTGTAGTTACAGAGGCCATGGTTGAAAGGGGACCAACTTTGTCCTGATGTTTTTTCAACTGGCAAGATGCATCAACTATAGGGCAACATGTGTCAACTACATAGTCTGCAATCTGGAAGAGGTTCTTTCCGCAAGAGTGACGTGGAACCTTGTTCCCTGTCTCCGATGCAGAACCGAATACAATGACTTTCATTCCGCGTTTCTTTGCCTCCAGAGCCACATCAATGTTTACGGCGTTGATACCGGTGTGTGAGAAGATCCATACGACATCCTTCTCGTCAAAGTTCCAGCTTTTCATAATTGACTGGCCGTAACCCTCGGCTCTCTCCAGCCACAAGAACTGATGGATACCCATCTCACCTGTAATGTGGGTGAAGAAGGTAAGAGGAAGTTCACAAAGGGGGTGGAATCCTACAAAACCACCGATTCTCGGATACATCTCCTCAATAGGAAGGTTTGCATGACCACAACCGAAAGTATGCACCCAACGGCCAGCCTCAATTGTGTCGGCCATTACTTCTGCCACTTTTCTGATATTTTCCATCTGAGTTTCCTCAATCTTGTCCATAACGCTTATGGCGTTCTTTTTCCATTCGTTAGCTAACATTTTGTTTTAATTTTTAAGTGTTTATATTTTGGAACCAATTATTTCTTTGAAACTTTTACTGCCAGTGGTACAAGCGCAACAATTATGATAACGCAAGCTATAAGGGTGGTAGGGAGGCTCCCGAAATTGCCGGCATCAAACTGCATTCCCATAAACTTGTTGCCCAATGACTGTCCGCACAAACCAACGAACAATGCAATTGAGAATGCTGTTCCCGACAACTCCTTGAATGCACCGCCAATGAAGTTGAGTACAACAGGGAAAGTTGCACCAACGCCAAAACCGATAAGGGTCATGGCAATGTAAACGGCAACCGTACTTGCAGCCTGGAGCATGAACAGCACTACGCCAACAAGAGCAACTCCAAGATAAAGGTACAATGTCCCCAGTTCTTTCAGTTTGCCCATTATATTGCCCAACGGCAGTCTGCCGGCAAGCATTCCAATAGTAAACCAGGTCATTGCAAGGGTAGCGGTGGCATTGTCCATTCCCCCTGTATTTGAAAGGTACTGTACTGTAAAGTTTCCGCTTGTACCTTCAAATGCACACTGGAAGAAAAGCACAACTGCGAAAATTATCAGTGCAGGATACTTGAGCAGGCCAAGTGATTTTGCCACAGAAACATTCTCCTGAGGTTTTGCCTTTGGAAAGGCAATGAAGAAGAAGGAAATTATGAACAGGGCCATTACAATGGAAACTGCATTCAACGGAATCCTGAAATCGGGAATGAAATAGTTCATCAATGTCCACAACAGGGCTCCCACACAATAGAATGCACCCAAAAGTCCGAGTCGTCCGCCACGTTTACCGTCATCATAAATGTCAGAAACCAGGGCATTGGTCTCACCGTTGAGGATACCGCCACCAAGGCCCAAAAGGAATATTGATGCATGAAGCAATCCTATTTCACTGAATGTGGCAAGTCCCTGGACACCTGCAAGGGCAAAGATGGAAGCAAGTATAAGGAGCCATTTGTATCCGAACTTGTCTACAACAGGGCCAAACAGGATTGTTCCTATGATTATACCTATAGACATTGTTGAAGGTAATGCATTTGCCCCTTCAACCATTGCGTTAAGAGGCCCAAGGATAGGACCCAACGACAACATTGTAACTCCAAAGAATGACATCCCCGCACAGGCTGCCATAAATACCGGACCGGTAGAATAACCTTTACTGTTCATTGCACTCTCTTTTATTGTTCATACATGGACTCCCTTATGGCAAGATATCCGGCTCCGTACAGGGCAGCCTCGCCATCAACTTTGGAAGCGCTGAATTTTACCTGTTTCATTGAAATTGGCTGGCCCCATTTGCACGCCTCGTCATAGATTCTTGGGATAAATTTTGCCGCAGGGCCAAATACACCCCCTCCAAAGATGAACTTTTCCGGATTGAACAGGCTTACCAGATTTGCGGCACCCATTCCCCACATCTCTATGGCCTTGTCAAGCACTTTGCGGGCAATATGGTCTCCCTCTTCATATGCTGCAAATACATCGCGGGAGGTAATCTCTTCAGCAGGTTTTCCCGAAAGTACACCATTGTAGTTCTTGTCGCACCTGAGGGCCTTCTGGGCCTGCAGCGCTATACCGTTTCCGGAAGCAAAATGCTCAAAGCACCCGCAAGGGATATAATCTTCGTGATAAGGGTTCTGGAGGGCCATCCATCCTGTAGCACCCACAATGTCGCTATGGCCGTGGAGGACATGGCCGTCAATGAGTATACCGCCACCAATGCCTGTTCCAACTGCAAGATATATTACATTCTGGCACCCTTTGGCGCCACCTTTCCACACCTCGCCAAGAACATAGCATGTGCGGTCACTTTCAATGCTTACTTTGATTTTTGGATTCTGGATTACACTTTCAATCCGCTTTTTCAACGGATAGTTGTCCCATCCCGGTATGTTTGGAGCCCATACCGTATCCTTTTTGGAATAGACTATTCCAGGTACGCACACCCCAATGGCCTTTATATGCTTTCTGGGGTTCCTTTCCATAAGGGTGAGTATAACTTCGCTTACAAGTTTACCCACTTTGTCACCTTTGGCACCGGAGAGCAACCTCACTTCCTTGTCCTTAATGTTACCCAACCTGTCAAAAATGGCTGCGGCAACCTTTGTGCCGCCAAGATCAACACCAATAACTGCCATAACCGCTGAATTTGGAGGGAATGCTCCCTCCCGTTAAAACGGTATGCAAGTTAGCAAAAATTGCAGAAAGTATACCCCTTTAAGTTCATCAAATGAAGAAATTTCTCTAAGTTCTCCGCTGTCCAGCATAAAATGACGGTTCACCAATCCTGTAATACTCCTCCCGACAGTTTCCAAGGACGGTTTTCCTAAAGATGCCATATGCGCAACACGGAGCCAGAAACGCCACTACAGTTGCTTCTGGGCGGCATTTGCCTGCGCAACAAGGGAGCTGGCGTTCCAGAATGTGGTATAAATTTCATATCTTTGGAAAAATGGAAGTAAATATGAAGAAAGTTCTGCTTGCCTCATTGCTGTGTACCGTTGCTTTTATGGTGCAGGCCACCTCATGGCGTACAGCTATGGCAAACTATAATTTTACGGAGGCCATAAAAATACTGGATACAAAAATAGATTCCCTCTATACAATAAAGGATACCGTCAATCTTGTGCCGCTGCTCAGGGAGAAGATGACATGCCAGAAAAGCCTCTGCAAGTTCAATGATGCCATAAGCACCATAGAGGATATAATGATGCTTATAGGGCAGGATGCCCCTACGGTTGCATCCCTGGCGGAGTGCCACAGACTGAACGGCAACAACAATGCTGCCGTGCTGTTCTACAATATAGCAGTGCAGACAGACCCCGAAAACCTTTTCTTCAAGATACAGTTGGCAAATCTCCAGTACAGGATGGAAGATTATGCCGGAAGCCTGAGTACAGGCAAGCAGATTCTCCAGAGAGATTCCATTGAGGCGATAATGTCATTGGTGGGAAACAGTTTCAACAAGCTCAACCAGACAGACTCAGCCCTGGTATACTACCGGGAGGTATACCGCAGGAACAATTACGATTACCGCACTCTGGACAAGATTTCCAATATTTACCTGGCCAAGAAGATGTATGATACCGTGCTGGTGATGGCCAACGAATATCTCTCGCGTGACTCTGCAAACATTGTCATAACCCCGATAAAGGGACTTGCCCAGTATAGCCTTAAACAATGGAATGAGGCCGGCGATACATTCAGGGCGGGCGTCAGATACGGATGTGACAAGGCTTCATGTTACTACTATATTGGGCTGTGCAGAATGAATATCAATGATTATTGGAGTGCAGTCAATTATTTTCAATGGGCGCAGAACGCCAACCCCAAACTGGCGGATGATCCTGAATTTCTCCTCAATATGGCTTACTGCAACGGCAAATGGAGGGATTATCCAGCAGCCGACTCATTGTTTGAAGTTGCCACAAACCTTCTGCAGCCCGACTCAAGCATAATGTACAATGTCAATTATGCCCGGGGTGAAATATATTATGAGAAAGGGATGGGGGAAGATTCCGGCAAAAGGGTAGCAACCCTCAAGAAAGCTGTAAAACATTACAAGGAAGCACTCAGATACGACCCATCACGCATTGTCATCAATACCCGCATAGGTTATTGCCTCAGACTTGCCGGGGAGTACAAAGAGGCCCTCAAATTCTATGAAAAATACCTCTCTGCAGGAAAAGAGGGCTCCTATACCTGGAAATTCGCCCAGGATGAAATAGCCTACATAAAGGAGGAGCTTTTTATGCAATTGTGACGTTGTCTTCTTTTATAATCTTCTGGAAACCAGAAGATTGAAAAATAATGCCCCATGGGGCATTATTTTTTATTTTGTTGATTATCAGCAAAATGTAAAAGAAGACAACGTCACAAAAAAATAATACCTTTGCAGTATGGGAAAATACAATGAAGAGAGGCTGCGGGAGATAGCGGCCATGATAAGGCAGGTGAGTGCCGATATTGAGGATATTACCGTAAGCGGGCAGTATCCTGTAGTGACTTTGCTCAGGGGATATGAGCTCCTTGAGTGTCTGGGAGATGATACCCTGGAGTATGAGCTTGACCAGGCAGGGGAGGGAAGCAGTGCTGCCGGGGAGTTTTTTGAAGCGGTGGAACGCTTCAGGGAGTGTTATCTTGCCAACGGGGAGAAACTGTATGCTGTAATTGATATGGAGCAGGTGCAGATGAAGGCTGCTGCATATATGGGACCTTGGGGAAAGAAATATAAAGAGGCCAAGGAGGCGTTTGAGAAGGCGGAAGAACTTCATCTGATGGCAAAGGTTGCCCACAAGGCGCAGGAGGAGGGAGGCTTTTTTGAGAAATGGAAGACGCTCAGGCAAGTGAGGAAGATGGCCGGATTTCCGTTGGAGAGGAGACATACCGGGAATTTTGTGGCACGTACCTTTGACCTTATGGAGGAGGCCCGCATGAAGATGCGTGAGGCGGAACTCAAGATGTACGGGCATAATGTGGCGTACAAATGTACTCCCGATACCTATATGAAGATTTTTGAATTGTTGAGTGAAAAATATACAGGATGAAGAGATTTCTGAATTTGTTGGCGGCAGTGTGTTGTATTTGGTTCGCTGTTGCCTGTAATGCCCCTGCAGGGAAATTGAAAAGTGTGGAGAAGGCTGAGTTTGCACAGATCATTGGGGATGGCTCGGTTGTACTGCTTGATGTTAGGACTCCGCAGGAGTTCTCGGAAGGACATATTGAGGGGGCAATGAATATAGATGTAAAGGATTCCCTTTTTATCACCAATGTACAGAGGCAGATTGCCCCCGGGAGCCGGGTGGCCGTTTATTGCAGAAGCGGCCGCAGGAGTATGACAGCAGCGCATCAGATGGTGGAGAAAGGGTATGATGTGGTGAATTTGGAGGGCGGATTTCTTGCTTGGGAAGAATCAGAGAAGTAATTTTGCGGCAAAATCCTACAATTATGATAAAGAGTTTCTTCAAACATTATATTCTGGTTTTCCTTTTCTGCATTGCGCAGAAGATTGTTTTTCTGCTGTATTACTATAAGGAGTTCTATGCAGATTGCACATTTGGAGATTTTGTGGATGTGATTTTGCACGGCATTCCGCTGGATGCCGCTGTGGCGGGTTACCTTACCGCAATTCCGGCATTGCTGCTCATTGCAAATGTATGGTGGCAGGGGAAAGCAATGAAATATATATTCAAGGGGTACTACATTTTCTGTGCGGTGCTGCTGGCCCTCATTTTTGTGGGGGACCTTGCCCTATACCAGTATTGGGGATTCAGGTTGGATACCACTCCGCTCTTTTACCTGAAGTCGAGCCCCAAGGATGCCTTTGCAAGTGCAACTTTCGGGATGATAGTGGTTGGAATAGTGGACCTTGCGGTGAACATTTATGTTTATCTGTGGCTGTGCAAAAAGTTCCTTGCCAGGAGGTATGATGCACCGGTGTTCTTTAAGGTGAGGAATACCGTTGCCCTCACTTTGCTTGCCGCACTTCTCTTTATTCCAATAAGGGGCGGCTTTACAGTGGCAACCCTCAATACCGGAAAGGTTTATTTCAGCCAGAACATGAGGTTGAACCACGCTGCAATCAACCCGGCCTTCAGTCTGCTGGAGTCCCTTTCAAAGAGCAGTTCCTTTGCTACCCAATACAGATATCTTACTCCCGACAAGGCAAATGAACTCTTTGCTGCAATGCAGGATGTCTCATTGAGGGGAGAGGGGGCCCCTACCGGTGGAAATGCGTCCCCTGCCGGTGGAAATGCGGCAGCGGATACCTGTGTGGATTTGTCGGGAAGAAGGGATACCCTTCTCAAACCGGGAAAGCCGAATGTGGTGATTGTGATTCTGGAGAGTTTCCTCTCAAAGGCAATGGGGACCCTTGGGGGATTTGAGGGGGTTGCCCGGAATCTGGATTCTCTTGGGGCGCAGGGTGTGCTGTTTACAAATTTCTATGCGAACAGTTTCAGGACAGACCGTGGAATTGTCTCCATTTTAAGCGGTTATCCGGCGCAGCCTACAAACAGTATAATGAAGTATCCGCGCAAGAGCCAGTCGTTGCCTTCAATATCAAAAAGTCTTGCACAGAATGGTTATGACCTGCAGTATATTTATGGTGGTGATGCCAACTTTACCAATATGCGCTCGTACCTTACAGCAATGGGATTTGAGAACATAATAAGTGATACCGATTTCCCAATCTCGCAGAAGTTGAGCAAGTGGGGTGCGCATGATGATGTGATGTTTGACAAGATTGCCACCCAGTTGGAGCAGGGGCAGGAGAAGGAGCCGTTTTTGAAGGTGATACAGACCTCCAGCAGCCACGAGCCGTTTGAGGTGCCGGGGTTCAACAAACTTGAGGATTTCCGCATGAACGCCATAGCATATACCGACAGCTGCCTTCAGGTGTTTGTAAACAGATACAAAAATACCCCATACTGGGACAATACTCTGTTTGTATTTGTTCCCGACCATGCAATGCAGTATCCTGTAGATATAGATGTATTTTCTGTTGAGAGATACAAGATACCTCTGATTTTCTACGGGCCGGCACTCTCCTGCAGCGGAGTTAAGGTGAATGCCGTAGGTTCTCAGATAGATTTGGCTGCAACACTCCTGGGACAGTTGGGTATTCCGCACCAGGATTTTGCCTTCAGCAAAGATATGCTTGATGCTGCAAATCCCCATTTCGGATTCTTTACTGTTCCCGACGCATTTGGTATGGTAACAGATTCCGGAGCGGTGGTTTTTGACAATG
>SUYX01000055.1 GCA_015060225.1 Bacteroidales bacterium
TAATAATTGGCCTGATCCCCATTTCTTGCATTGGGGTATTTCTGGTTTTCGGGTTCAGCGGCTGGAGTTTCGACCAGGGCGGCTATGCCTCCCTGATCATGCTCAGTGGACTGGTGGTAAATGCCGGAATCTATATTCTGCACCAGTACAGGGGGATGCTCTCCAGTGCTGCATCTGCCGGTGTTGCTAAAATTGCAGTGGGGAATGCTGCCGGTTCAGTTGATTCATTTGTCGGGAAGAAACCCCCGTTGCAATTCTACATCCGTGCTTTCAACAACAAGATTGTACCAATCTCCCTTACTGTGGTCTCAACTGTGCTTGGCCTTATTCCGTTCCTTATGGACGGCCCTGATGAAGTATTTTGGTTTGCCTTTGCCGTTGGCACCATAAGCGGCCTGCTTTTCTCCTTGCTGGCCCTGGTTTTTGTAATGCCGGTTTTTGTGAGATTGCAGTAATGCAATTATCTTTGCCTTTATGAAAAGATTTATAATATCAGTTGCAGTGCTGTTCCTCTTGCCGGCAGTGCTGGTGGCACAGGAGATTGTTGGGGCGGCAGAACCTGTAAAGGAGTTTCTGTTGGGCAAGACCCATTTTGAGAAGGATACAAATTTTGTGGAGATTGCTCCGGCATATACTGTTTTGCGCAGACCCAACAATTTTATTCAGAAGAGGACATTGGAGGCGTTCCTGAAGATGAGGGAGGCCGCATTGGAGGATGGGGTGAAACTTACCGCAACTTCCGCTTCAAGAAATTTTTGGGTGCAGAGATATATATGGGAGCAGAAATGGCGGAAAAGCAGTGTGGCAGCCGGCCCGGGCAGGGCAAGGGCGATTCTCAAATACAACTCCATGTGCGGTACATCCCGCCACCATTGGGGCACAGAACTGGATTTCAACTCTCCAAAACTTGAATACTGGAATACTCCCGACGGCATAAAAACTTACCGCTGGCTATGTGAAAATGCCCATAAATACGGGTTTTACCAGCCTTATACCGCCAAAGGTGCCCCCGGCAGCGGACTCAGGGAGACAGGATACAATGAGGAAAAATGGCACTGGAGTTATTTCCCGCTGGCCAACATCTATATGCAGAAATACAGGGAACTTATAACAGAAAAAGATCTGTGCGGATTCCTTGGAGAGAAATACGTCACAGACCTCAATATCATAGAAGATTACGTATTTGGAGTTGCTACCCCTCCAGCAATTTGAATCTCATTCGCCAGCGTCCGGGCTGTCCCTGTTCTGCGGCAGGGGTAAAGTCTGCACTAATTATTTTGAACGGTGCAATTTCTGATGTGTTCTGCACGTGGTCACCTGCGCAGGCACACGCATCGTAGTCTCCAACCCTTACAATCCTGAGGGTATCTGTGGCATTTTGAGGCAGTTTGCTCAAATCCACTATCTCTGCCGCCTGCGCTTGGGTCATGTATTCCACTGTAACAGGAAGGTTCATCCCGATAACTTCATTCACTTTCCCCTCTATTGCGGCAATCTGCTCTGCAGTAGGTTCAGTGGCGAGTTCATAATCGCATTTGCTCTTTTTTCTCTCAATGTGGGCATTCCTTGAGCGGGGACATCCGAACATTTTTACCATAGTGGCATTGAGGATATGTTCCGCCGTATGCATAGGAGGATACTCCTTTTTGTTGTGGTCGTTTATTTGAGGTTGTTGTTCCATTATATATGGGTTAAAGGATTTTATTATCTTTGCAAGAACGAAATTACTTAAAAAATTATAATATGGAAAATACTGAGATTAAAACAACCGGTCTGCCGGAGAATGCGGCAAGGGAACTTAAGCCGGGCGAGAAGTATGAGCCCATACTCTCTCCAACAAAGGTTTACCCCGAGGTTAATGCCTGGAGTGTCTCTCTGGGCCTTGTAATGACAATCATCTTCTCTGCTGCTGCGGCTTATCTTGGCCTTAAGGTGGGGCAGGTGTTTGAGGCGGCAATTCCAATTGCCATTATTGCAGTGGGTTTGTCGGGAGCATTGAAGAGAAAAAATGCACTTGGTGAGAATGTGATTATCCAGTCTATTGGAGCATGTTCGGGTGCAATTGTGGCAGGTGCAATCTTTACCCTCCCTGCACTTTATATCCTTCAGGCAAAATACCCTGAACTTACTGTGGATTTCTTTAAGGTGTTCATGAGTTCTTTGCTTGGTGGTGTGCTGGGTATCCTGTTCCTTATTCCGTTCAGGAAGTATTTTGTGAGCGATATGCACGGCAAGTATCCTTTTCCTGAGGCTACTGCAACCACTCAGGTGCTTGTAAGCGGTGAAACAGGTGGCAACGGTGCCAAACTGCTTCTTGTGAGCGGCCTTATTGGAGGTGTCTACGATTTTATTGTTTCAACTTTCGGATGGTGGGCAGAGACCTTCACATCAAGGGTGCTCCCATTTGGTGAGGCTTTGGCAGACAAGGCCAAGGTGGTGCTCAAACTTAATGTGGGTGCTGCTGTACTTGGTTTGGGTTATATCATCGGTCTAAAATATGCGTTCATAATCTGCTGCGGTTCGTTCCTTGTATGGTTTTTCATTGTTCCGGTGCTCAATCTCTGTTTCGGCGCCGAGGGGGTGACCATTATGGGTACAGAGTTCGCAAATATGGGTGCAATGAGTGCAGAGACCATTTTTTCAAATTATGCACGCCACATTGGTATTGGAGGTATTGCTGCTGCAGGTGTGATTGGTATTATAAAATCGTCGGGAATAATAAAGAGTGCATTCGGTTTGGCAGTGCAGGAGTTCGGTGGCAAGAAGGGTGATGCCGCAAAGACAGTGAGGACCCAGAAGGACATTTCAATGAAGATTGTGGTGTTCGGTATTCTCCTTACCCTGGTTGTTACATTCCTGTTCTTCCAGTTGGGTGTTGTGAGCAACCTTAAACATGCGCTTATTGCACTTCTTACTGTCGGTATCATTGCATTCCTGTTCACTACAGTTGCAGCAAATGCAATTGCAATTGTAGGTACAAACCCTGTTAGCGGTATGACCTTGATGACCCTTATCCTTGGTTCTGTGATTCTTGTTGCCAGCGGCCTTACAGGTACTGCAGGTATGACAGCAGCACTTATCATTGGAGGTGTGGTTTGTACTGCACTCTCCGTTTCCGGAGCCTTCATTACAGACCTTAAGATAGGTTACTGGATTGGTACTACCCCTGCAAAGCAGGAGAGTTGGAAATTCCTGGGTACCCTTGTGGCTGCCGCTACAGTTGGTGGTGTTATGATGGTGCTTAACGATACTTACGGATTTACAGGCCCGGATGCCCTTGTGGCTCCTCAGGCCAATGCCATGGCTGCTGTTATTGAGCCTTTGATGAGCGGTGGGAATGCCCCTTGGTTCCTTTATGGCGTGGGCGCAATTCTTGCTATAGTGCTTACCGCATTCAAGGTTCCTGCATTGGCATTTGCACTTGGTATGTTCATTCCGCTTGAACTTAACTTGCCGCTTCTTGTTGGTGGTGGTATAGCATGGTATGTTGGAAGCAGAAGCAAAGATGAGAAGGTAAACAAGGAGAGGGTTGATAAAGGTACCCTTCTTGCCAGCGGTTTCATTGCAGGCGGTGCCCTTATGGGTGTTGTAAGTGCAATCATGAGATTCTGTGGCGTTAATCTTATGGCAAGCGGATGGCAGGAGGCTGCCGGAGCGCAGTATGTTGCAATCCTTGCATACGTGGCAATCATTGCCTATCTGATTTATGCTTCAATGAAGGAGGATAAGAAATAACGGATTTTTATGTTGGAAGGCAATTTCATTATAGCATTGTTGCTTACCCTTGGTGCCGGTATCGCTACCGGCATTGGGGGTGCAATCATTATGTTTGTAAAGAGATTCAATCCTAAAATGCTTTGTGCAACGCTGGGATTTTCTGCCGGTGTAATGATACTCATTTCGCTGGTGGAACTGTTCCAGGAGGCGCGGGTGTCACTTGCCCTGGAGTTCGGAGACAAGATGGGGCTTTTCTATACCCTGCTGGCATTTTTTGCAGGAATGGCAATAATAGCCCTAATTGATAATCTTGTTCCCAAGGAGAGCAACCCCCATGAGGTTAATTCCATGACAATACAGGTTCATGATGAGGCTGTGGGGGGAAGGAAGGCGGTTCTCTCATTCGCAGATGAAGAGGAGGTTTTTGTTAAGGAGGAGCACAGGACACCTCCGCAGGAGAAGAAGGGGGGCAAGCTGCTCCGTCTGGGAGTTTTTTCTGCACTGGTAATAGCGGTGCACAATTTCCCTGAGGGGTTGGCAACCTTCATTAGTGCAATGGAGAATGCAGAGTTGGGTGCAAGCATTGCCTTTGCAATTGCCCTGCATAATATTCCCGAAGGTATTGCGGTGGCCATACCTATATATTATGCAACCCAGAAGAGGGGGAAGGCAGTTGGGATGGCAACATTGAGTGGAATAGCGGAACCTCTGGGAGGTGTTGTGGGGTATCTGATACTCCGCTCCGTACTTACGCCGTCACTGCTGGCATGTGTACTGGCAGTTGTTGCAGGAATTATGGTTTATATATCATTGGATGAACTGCTCCCTACTGCAGAGAGTTACGGACAGCACCATTATGCAATAGGGGGAGTGATATCGGGAATGGTATTTATGAGTTTCGGATTACTTTTATTCTAATAATATGGAAAAGATACTTGACAAATTTTTGAGATATGTGGCTGTGGAGACCACTTCAAATGATGAAAGTGACAGCCAGCCGAGTTCTGCCTGCCAGTTGGATCTTCTGAGGATGCTGGCAGATGAACTTAATGCAATGGGTGTAAAGGCCACATTGGATGAGTGGGGTTATGTTATGGCAACAATCCCTTCAAATATAGATAAGGATGTTCCGGCAGTGGGTTTCATTGCCCATGTTGATACAGCACCGGATGCAAGCGGCAAGGATATCAAACCCCAAATAATTGAGAACTATAATGGGGAGGACATTGTGTTGAACGCATCTCTTGGCATAAAACTGCCGGTAGCAGATTTCCCTGAGATTAAACAGTATGTTGGGCAGACCCTTATTACCACAGATGGAACAACCCTTCTTGGCGCAGATGACAAGGCCGGTGTTGCCGAGATAATGAGCGCTGTGGAGTACATTGTGGAGCATCCTGAGTTCAAGCATGGTGAGATTAAGATTGGCTTTACTCCCGACGAGGAGATAGGACGTGGAGTTGACAAGTTTGATGTTGAGAAGTTTGGTGCAAAATATGCATATACAATGGATGGCGGCCAGATAGGGGAACTTGAGTATGAGAACTTCAATGCTGCAGGTGCAAAAATTCATATTCAGGGAAGGAATGTGCATCCGGGTTACGCCAAGGATAAAATGATAAATGCAATAATCATTGCCATGGAACTCAATGGTATGCTCCCTGTACAGCAGAGACCTGAGTTCACTGCCGGTTATGAGGGTTTCTTCCATGTGACTGGAATCAACGGTGCAGTTGAGCAGGCTACCGTTTCATATATTATAAGGGATCACTCAATGGAGAAGTTTGAGCAGAAGAAGTCCCTTATGAAAGATGTGGTGGCATTTATAAATGCAAAATATGGCGAGGGTACTGCAACTTTGGATATGAAAGACCAGTATTATAATATGCGTGAGCAGGTGGAGCCTCATTACCATATTGTGGAGAAGGCCATGAAGGCTATGGAGATGGCGGGAATCAGGCCTCAGGTGCAGCCTATCCGTGGCGGTACAGACGGCGCACGCCTCTCATTCATGGGGTTGCCTTGTCCTAACATCTTTGCCGGCGGTCACAACTTCCACGGCAAACTGGAGTATCTTCCATTGCAGAGCATGGAGAAGGCCTCTGAAGTTGTACTAAACATAATCAGACTGTACGCTGAACAATAAAGAGAAAAGGAAAATATACCTTGAAAACCGTGACCGCCCGTGGTCTCGTGAACGGGAGGGGCCCACGAAGTGGGAGGGATTCAGTTTTCAAGGTATATTTTCCTTTTCTATCTCTTGTTTCCTTCAATATTGCCAACAAACTTTTGGAGTAGGGACTTCGAGCAGGTGCTTCAATATTCTTGAAATTCTTATTTTATAAGGAATTATTAAGGAAATATAAGGATGGCTTTGTAAGGTTGATATTTGTCGGGAAGAAAAATTTATTTCTGTTGTATGAGTTTGAGACACAACTCAGGTTTGTCTGTGGTGATGTAGTCAACACCAAGATCAATCATCTGCTGCATCATCTCCTCCTTGTTCACGGTCCACACATTTACAATCATCCCAAGATCATGGGCCTGTTTTACCCATTCGGGGTGTTGGACAAAGTTACTGAAGTGGTAATCGAGCCCCATAATTCCCATCTCTTTGAGCTCTTTTGGCGGAATTTTGCCGTTGAGGTATTGTACCATATAGCCGGGCATGAGTTCTGCCAGCTGTTTGCAGGCCTCAAGGCTGAATGAGATGAATTCAACTTCATTGCTTGAGAGGTTGAGTTTCTTTACCATTTCTGCTGATTTTCTTACCGCTTCGTTCTCAATTTCGCCTGTGGGGTGTACTTTAAGTTCAAAAATGAGTCTGATGTTCCCTTTTTTGCCTTGTTTCAAATATTGTTTTAGGGTAGGGACCTTTTCTCCGTTTTTGAGCCTTACCTTTTGTACTTCTTTATATGTGGCTTTCTGCACATCCGGTATCTCCTCCAGTTTTGGCCCGTGGCTTACAACCATAACTCCGTCTGAGGTCATGTTCACATCAAATTCGCTTCCGTAAACCGGGATTGCCTGGGCGGTTTTGAGTGCAGTTATGGAATTTTGGGCGTTGTTTGGAGTATCCCAATATCCTCTGTGGGCTACAACCTGTGTTTTTTGGGCCGTTGCACAAATACTTATTATAAGTAGAAGGGTTAAAGTGAAAAATCTTTTCATGTTATGTTTCTTTTATTGTATGGATGTATTTTCTCCAAATATACTCTCTTTTCATGGATTTGGAGGGTGATTTTTATCCTGAGACGGGTTATTTGTCCCAATTTTGGGCCAAATTTTGAAGAAAAGCGATTTTTTTTGAAAATTTTTGCAGAAAAATTTGGAACTTCAAAAAAAGTCCTTACCTTTGCAACCCGTTTGAGAAACAACGGTAGTTCATTGAAGTATTGAGAGAGAAAAGATAGAGGTAAAAAATCAGAAAAGATAGTCTGTAAGAAATTAGGGACTACTTTTTCATAGAGCAAAACAATACATATCTGCGTAGTCAAATACGAGGATATGATTCACAACAAGAGAAGTTACAAAGGGCGAACGGAGGATGCCTTGGCTTCTGGCGGCGAGGAAGGACGTGGTAAGCTACGAAAAAGTGCGGGGATTCGCAAACGGGAAATGATCCGCACGTATCCGAATGGGACAACCCGGCAGGTTGAAGGCCTGTCACTCAGCAATGAGAGCCAACGCGGAGAACTGAAACATCTAAGTATCCGCAGGAAAAGAAAGAAAGATCGATTTCCAGAGTAGTGGCGAGCGAAATGGAAAGAGCCTAAACCGATATTGTTTCGGCAATATCGGGGTTGTAGGACCTCAATATACGAATCATGATTAAGTGGAATTAACTGGAAAGTTAAAACGTAGAGGGTGATATTCCCGTACACGTACGTTCATGGTGAGTTAGAGGACTCCTGAGTAGGGCGGGACACGAGGAATCCTGTCTGAATCCGCGGGGACCATCCCGCAAGGCTAAATACGACCAGAAGACCGATAGTGGACCAGTACTGTGAAGGAAAGGTGAAAAGCACCGTGAAC
>SUYX01000017.1 GCA_015060225.1 Bacteroidales bacterium
GTTCTGATGAGCACGGCGTTCCAATTACAATAAAGGCAAAGAAAGAGGGTTGCACCCCACAGGATGTTGTGGACAAGTACCACAAAATAATAAAGGACTCGTTCCAGGAGTTGGGAATAAGCTTTGACGTATATTCACGTACCAGTTCTGCAACCCACCACAAGACTGCAGCCGCATTCTTCAAAAAATTGTACGATGAGGGCAAGTTTGTGGAGAAAGAGAGCGAGCAGTATTATGATACCGAGACCAACACTTTCCTTGCAGACCGCTACATCACCGGTACCTGCCCCAAATGCGGTGCAGAAGGTGCATACGGAGACCAGTGCGAGAAATGCGGAAGCACCCTGAGCCCGGATGAGCTCATCAACCCAAAATCTGTAATCAGCGGCGGGGAACTTGTAAAGAAACCTACCAAACACTGGTATCTTCCTTTGGACCAGTATGAGGGATGGCTCAAACAGTGGATTCTTGAGGGGCACAAGGAGTGGAAAACCAATGTTTACGGCCAGTGCAAGAGTTGGATTGACGGGGGCCTTCAGCCAAGAGCGGTAAGCCGCGACCTCGATTGGGGAGTTCCAGTACCTGTAGAGGGTGCAGAGGGCAAAGTGCTTTATGTTTGGTTTGATGCCCCTATCGGATACATCTCAAATACAATAGAACTTCTTCCCGACGAGTGGGAGAAATGGTGGAAGAGCGAGGATACCAAGATGGTACACTTCATAGGGAAAGACAACATTGTATTCCACTGTATAGTGTTCCCTTCTATGCTGAAGGCTTACGGAGACGGTTTCATCCTTCCTGAGAATGTCCCTGCAAACGAGTTCCTCAACCTTGAGGGTGACAAGATCTCAACCTCACGCAACTGGGCAGTATGGTTGCACGAGTACCTTGTAGATTTCCCTGGCAAACAGGATGTTTTGAGATATGTACTTTGTGCAAACGCACCTGAGACCAAAGACAACGACTTTACCTGGAAAGACTTCCAGACCCGCAACAACAGCGAGCTGGTGGCAATCTACGGAAACTTTGTAAACCGTGCAGTTGTACTTACCCACAAATACTTTGAGGGTAAAGTTCCTGCAACAGGAACCCTTACAGATGTAGACAAGGAGGTTCTTGCAGAGATTCCTCAGATTAAGGCTTCTCTGGAGCACAACCTCAGCACATACAAGTTCCGCGAGGCATTGAAAGATGCCATGAACCTTGCCCGTCTTGGAAACAAATACCTCACCGAAACCGAGCCTTGGAAACTTGCCAAGACAGATATGGAGAGGGTTGCAACAATCCTGAACATCTCATTGCAGTTGTGCGCAAACCTTGCAATCGCATTTGAACCGTTCCTTCCATTCTCATCTGCAAAACTTGTAAAGATGCTCAATCTTGAGAAGATTTCATGGAACGAGTTCGGCGGTGCAGAGATTCTTGCAGCAGGACATCAGTTGAACCCTGCAGAACTTCTGTTTGCCAAGATTGAGGATGCAGAAATCCAGGCACAGATAGACAAACTGAATGCAACCAAGGCTGCCAACGAGGCTGCTGCTGCAGAGGCTGCAGGTACCCCTGCACCGCTTCCACAGAAAGAGGAGTGCACATTTGATGACTTCATGAAGATGGACATCCGCACTGCAACCGTACTTGAGGCTGTAAAGGTTCCTAAGACAGACAAACTTCTCCAACTTACAATTGATACTGGAATAGATACCAGAACTATTGTTTCCGGCATTGCAGAGCACTATACTCCTGAGGAGATGATAGGTAAACAGATCTGTATCCTTGCAAACCTTGCGCCACGCAAAATTAAAGGGATTGAGAGTAAGGGAATGATCCTTATGGCAAAAGATGAAAGCGGCCGCATGCGCTTTGTCACACCGGCAGAAGCCGTGGACAACGGAGCCTGCGTAGGCTAACGGTCTGATTATCCATAATAGAGACAACCCCGATTCACATCATAAGACATGAATCGGGGTTTATTTTTCTACACTTTTTATCAATAATTACCAGGCACTAAAACTCAAAAAAAGACCTATATGGAACCAATTTGGAGAATCATTACTCAAAGCCGCTCTATATTCAGCAGTTACACCCCATCGCCCATAAGACCCTGAACCAACATCCAGACTTCCACCTATATTCCAGTTAACAGAGGAACGTTTTATACCGTCTATATTTTTATATATGGTCACTACTGGTTTTTCTCCAGGGGAATTCATCTCCATTTTTCCACTAATTATATAATTGATTCTTGGTCCAGTATATAAATTAAAATCTGATTTTTCTGTTAATGGCAGAGCAAATCCTATCTGAAGCGGTATATTTAACTGGGTTTCTGATGCTGTTAAGTATGTTCCCCGATCATACTTAACTTTACGAAAACCACCCATATATCCTAAACCTCCACGAACAAAAGCACGGTCTGAAATATATCGCCCTCCAACTAAATCCAATCCTAGAAAAAATTGGGCATCAAGGCCATCTTCATCCATCTTAGCATAATAGAGAGTAACCTGACCATTGAATTCACCTTTTAACTTTCTTGTCCCATTCTCATCATTCATCAGTATCCTCTCATAATCTGACATGTCAACTGATTCCCCATCAACAAATTGTCCATAAGCATTGGAAACAATACCCATTAACAAAACAGCAATAATAATCTTTGTTTTCATAATTTTGTGATTTAGTTATTCATTCTGTTATCTTAGCACAAATGTAAAAAATATGCAAATTGCCGTTATCAACAGACTGTTGAATATTTGTCTATACTACTGTTGGTGATTATTCACACCCTTTCTGCTTATACTCATTAGTATAAAATTCAAAGAAATCGCATCCGAGAATAGAGGAAATTCTCAACAAGAGCGCAGTATCAATACTCTCTCTTCTAAAAATTGAATAGATATTTGTACGGTCGCAACACAACTTCCTTGCAAACCAGGTTACCGAACGCTCCTGCTTATAAAACTCTTCTTCAATAATTTTCCCAATATGAATCATAGAATGACAATCAAATAACCAATCAATGAACCCCATATTCAAGATTCATTTTGACAAATCATTACATGTACAATAAAAAGAAAAGTGTGGAGTAAACGTTTATCTTGTTGGAGGCTCTGGAAAACCTTGCGTAAATAAACAATACCCCACACTTGCAGGTATATATCTGACATATATAAACATAGCAAGTGAGAAAGTCATAGCCAAGTCCACACGCTTATGAAATTTTCCAGATTTCCAACAAAGGACAAAAGCTAAACACTTTCTTTCTAATATGTATGCCAAAACTCGGCACCGCAAAGTTAGAAAATGTTTATAACATTCGGGGGTATTGGATTACAAATTTCAATCAATTATCAAAAAAAAACAATACTATCTTAAAGAAACTTTATCTAAAAAACTGGATAACAGTCCATTCACATTTTCCCCTCCGCTAAAACAGATAATGCAAAAATGGGCCACACTACTGTGCAGCCCATTTTCTCATTATCTCAAGTTCCTCTTCGGTATAAAGAATCCGTTTGAGCAACTCCATAAAATCCTCCTTGAACAGAACCACAAAAAGTACCAATATCAGAAGGAGAATGACAATGACGGCGCTCCACACCACCCATTTCTGCACTTTTCTCTTCTGTTCCATAGTATGAGGTATCTTTTTCTCTTTTTCAATTGCAGGGGCAAGTTTCTCCTCAGGGACCCGCGGAGTCTGCGACACCTTCGGTTCCTGCTCCACCTTAAGCTCTTCAATCACCACTCCCTCTACAACATCCTGCACTTGATTAACCGTTTCATTTTCCTCCAAAGAAATTGCCTCCAAGGAGAAACTGTCGGGAGCAAAATCAAAATCAGGGTCAACCGAGAATGAAATTACCCCTTCCCCCTCATCCTTGAATATACCCAACCCGGGCACCTGTGAAATGCCTTCTGCCTGCAGTTCCTCCCTTATTCTTCCCGACAACTCCACCTGCCACTGCTCAAATTCACCCTCTGCCTCACCTTGTCTGAAAAGCAATTTCTTGCCTGGAGGCAAAATTGTCTTGCCATCCTCCAAAAAAGATGCTGGCGTTGTCTCCACCACCAGCTCACCGGTCTGCGGAAGCACAACCCTCTCATTTCTAATCAGTAACTCTTGAATTTGGGAACAAATAAGGTTAAAATCCATAACTGTCGAAATTTCTTAAGTATTACAAAGATAAAATTTTTAACATTTTTTTGCTAAAAAAATTTGGAGCATAAAGAAAAATGTCCTACTTTTGTACCCGCTAAGCAAAACAACTGCTGGCAAACATAAATTCCTGAATAGCTCAGTTGGTTAGAGCATCTGACTGTTAATCAGAGGGTCCCAGGTTCAAGTCCTGGTTCAGGAGCAGAAAAGCACTCAAAATTTGAGTGCTTTTTTTGTTTTATTTGCTTGTGAAAAAGAAATAATTTTGATAAAAGAAACTAATTAGTTACTTTTGCGTTGTAATAGTAGCGAAAGATGAAAAGGGAACTGATTTACTCACAAGAATACTTGGAGTTTGTGCAAAGCACCTCAAAAAGGGCACAAGAGAAATTGCTGTATGCAACATCCATTTTGGAAAGTGTAACGCCAGTTCCTATAAAATTTGTAAAGAAGCTTACAAATACAGATTTTTATGAGTTGCGCATTTCTGTAGACAACGAAGTTCGTGTCATATTGTTTGCAGTGGACAATGACAATATTAATCTTGCCACAAGTATCATTTTCCTTAACGGTTTCATAAAGAAAAGCACTAAGGACTATGAAAAGGAGATAATAAAGGCTATTAACATTTTAAGAGATGTGTTATGAATACAACAAACACCAGATTAACAGCAGAAGAATTGCAGAAGTTGCGCAAGACGGACTTCAGTAAGAAGAAAGGTTTTGTTAAGGCATCTGAGGTGTTGGCAAAGGCGGTTGGCGAAACAGGTACTCCAGAGCGGGAAGAATTTGATGCCAAGGCAAGAGCCTGGTACTATGGGGAAGTTTTGCGTGAGCGCAGAAAAGAACTTGGCATGACCCAAAAAGAATTGGCTGAGAAAGTAGGCAGAGAAAGGACATATATCAATAGAATTGAACAGGGAGAGACAGATTTGCAACTCTCATCATTCATCAGAATTGCAGATGCTCTAGGTATATCATTACGGCTAGATGTAAATATTGCATAACAAATCTGACTGTTAATCAGAGGGTCCCAGGTTCAAGTCCTGGTTCAGGAGCAAAAAAGCACGCAAGAAATTGAGTGCTTTTTTTTATGGTAGTGAGGCCCCTCCCGGAACACTCCCCAGAAGCACCCTTCCGGAGCACCCTCCGAAACACCGGCCATCCACGCCAGGCACCCTCAGCGTGGATAAAACACCCATCAAAACACCTTCCGTCCACAAAATACCACCCGCCTGTGGACAAATCTACCATCGGAAGAACATAACATGTAAATAAAAAACAAACCCCACAACCTCATCCTTTGGCTGCAGGGTTTGCCCGACTTAACCTAACTTAAAAAACTATTTCATTTAAATAACATCTGTCAATTGAAAATGTTCATAAAATCATGATTATTTCAATCCAGCATCTGTGTCTTGAATTTTACCACCTTCTTCCCTGGGATTGTAATCATCTCCCTGGTATTGAGGCTCATCGTCCTTCTTGGCTTGCGGTCCTTTATCATAAAGGAACCGAAACCACGGAGGAAAACATCCTCCTTTTTCTTTAGAGTGTCCTGTACAATATCAAGTACTGAGTTCAAAAAGTCATTGCTTTCAGCTAATGTAAGTCCGGTCTTCTGTGAAAGTCTTTTTACCAACTGTTTCTTGTTCATAGCAACCAGATTTTTCCTCAATAACAAAATGTAAAAAGCATTGTTTAATGAATAAACGGAAAATACAATTGCAGCAATGAAAAAGAAAGAGACAGAAAAAGGCTGGGTAAGATATTACTTCAGAAGGCTATGGTGGAAAGTGCTTCTTACAGCAATACTTATGGGAGCTATAATCGTGGTCCCACTCATCTGGGAGAATGAGAACAAATTTGTAAGTCTTTTGCTCAGATTTGATGCCATTGCCATAACAGCCATGTTCATGACTATATTGAGCGTCGTTCTCAATGTTACCTATGAACTGCTCAACAGCAGACCCAAATACAAGAAAACCCCACTCAAGGGAATGGTACAGATTATAAAGATAACCATATTTTTTGTTGGAGGAATTATCATTGTAGCTATCCTGCTGGACAAATCCCCTGCCAAACTGCTTGCCGGCTTGGGTGCATTTGCAGCAGTACTCTCCTTCATATTCAAGGACACCATCCTTGGATTTGTATCAGGAATACAATTGAGTTCAAATGATATGGTCCGTAAAGGGGATTGGATAGTTGTTCCAAATACACTTGCCAACGGTACTGTAATTGACATCTCCCTGATAACCGTAAAAGTACAGAACTTTGATAACACAATAGTTACTGTACCAACATACTCACTTGTATCATCCTCCTTCCAAAACTGGAGGGGAATGGATGAGAGCGGAGGACGGAGAATGACCATAAACCTCAACATAGATATGGATTATGTCCATTTCTGTACTCCCGACGAGCTTGCCTCTTACAGTTCCCTTGTACAGCTGCCTGCCCGTTCAGAGGATATCACAAATCTTGAAATCTACAGGATGTATCTTACAACATATATCCATCGTCACCCTGGTATAAACAACAGCATCCTTACAATGGTAAGATATATGGACCCTACATCCACCGGCCTTCCTGTACAGATTTACTGCTTCTCTGCCAACAAGAGTTGGGTTATCTATGAGGGGATGAAATCCCAGATTACAGAGCATGCAATAGCAATGGCTCCAAAATTCGGACTCAAGATTTTCAATTGGGGAGAAAGTTCTTAAATTTGTGCATGGATATAAAATTTGAGATATGCTGCGGCAATCTGCAGAGTGCGCTGAATGCACAGCTGGCAGGTGCCAACAGGGTTGAACTCTGTTCAGCCCTTTCACTGGGTGGACTGACCCCCTCATACGGTTTTATAGAACAGGCCCGTAGACGGCTTAAGATAGATATAAACGTACTTATAAGGCCTCGACAGGGAGATTTCCTCTACGAGAGCGAGGAGGTGGCTGAAATGATTTCAGACATTCAGGCATGCGCCAGACTGGGGGTAAACGGAGTTGTAATAGGGGCGTTGGACCCTTATGGCAATGTAGATATGGACAGCTGTAGGGCAATGGTTGCTGTAGCAAAGCATCTTGGCCTTTCTGTCACATTCCACAGGGCAATAGACCGTGCTGCCAATATATTTGCAGCACTTGAAGATGCCATAGCGCTTGGAGTTGACAGGGTACTTACGTCGGGAGGAAAACCCACTGCAATGGAGGGGTTGGAGATTCTTGCCAAAATGAACAGGTTTGCAAGCGGAAAAACTATAATAATGCCCGGCGCAGGGGTTAATTCCGACAATATAAAGGAAATCCTCGCCACTACAGGGGCCAGAGAGATTCACTTCTCTGGTTCCACCACATATGACTCCCCTATGATCTACAGGGAAGGAGTATCCTTCACCCCCTCAAATATGGGAGGTGACTTTACCCGTACCGAGAGTTCAGTGGATAAAATCAGGGAAACAATTGGTGCTGTGAAATAGCATCACTCCACGAACGGAACCAGCCTGGCTTTAAGGTCAGGGTCCGGCATATCCTTGTCAATAGGATACATCGGACGGTTTATCCGTTTGTAAGGCAGCCCTGCAAGATCCTGGTTCACACCGCCAAGGGTAAGGGCCATCATCCAGTCTGCCTGCATATTGTAGAGTTCCGGTTCAAGATAGCCTATCTTTACCATCACAATGTCTGCTGTGCGTGGGTTCAGGCCGAGTTTTGTAAACTCATGCTCCTTGTGGAAGCCTTTCCTTACTTCAGTTACAATTACATCAATGCTTCCTACCTTTACAGCCACCTCTGAATTTGTAGGGTGGTCATATATTGCAGTTACAGTACCTTTCAACCTTACCGGTGGGGCATAGCGGTCATCTACCTCCGCTCCGGCAACCATATCAATCTTGCCACCCACTCCAACTTCCTTGGCTTTTGCCACAAAGTCTTTGTCGGGAAGAGATGCATATATCAGTTGCGGACCTTTTGCACTCTTGAACTCAGGACGCTTGAGGAGTTGGGTGAGGGTCCAGGTTACATCTCCTGCACCTCCTGCTGTAGGGTTGTCTCCGGTATCACTTATGTAGTAAGGTCTCTTTGCATCTTTCTTGAGTGCATTTGCAAGGCACTCCTCAAGAGTAGTTGTAGGGGCCACAAAATCAAACTGATGACGGACATCCCAGAAGTATCGGGCTATCTCCTCTGCAGCCTTTACAACAGCCTCCCTGTCATCTCCTGTAGCCATAACTACGGCATGGTTGCGGGGCTCATCTGCCCAGGCATAGCCAATCCATATAGAGGCATCAATTACCCCCTCACGCTCCGGATATGTCATGTCGTAAAGAGATTTTGCAGGCTCTACTCGGGTAGATGTCTGCTCCCCAGGCAAAAGGATTGGGACAGGGACATATGCCTTATAAGCAGGTTTCCCTTTGCCGCTCTCCAAACGCTCTATAAGGATTCTGGCAGCCCTCTCGCGGGTCTCCCAAGCATCCTCATGAGGGGCCATACGGTAGCAGCAGATCAAATCTGTATTCTCAGCCAAAGTCCATGAAACATTGCCATGGAGGTCCATTGGAGCAGTTACCACAACATCATTCCCGATAACTTCCCTTATCCTCTTTATCATGTCACCCTCCGGATCATCCAGACCCACAACACTCATAGCACCGTGAAGGTCATATACAAAGCCGTCCAATGGAAGATTGGCCCTGAGGGAATCCAGTATTATATTCACAAACTTCTCATATGTCTCCCTGGTTACAGCTCCTCCAGGGGTGGCCCTTGCTACAAGTGCAGGAATCCACTCTGCCCTATCTCTCAAAGGTTGGCCCTCCCTCAAATATGGAATCATATCAAATACATCATCTCCAATTGCAACATTGAACGACTCCTCCGTACTTCTGGCCGGAGAGAATGTAGATGACTCTATTTTAATGCCGGCTATTGCAATCCTTGGGAGTTTCTTTTCCTTTGAGCATGAAGCAAGGAAGAGAGCCATTACAGCCAGAATAGATAAATTTGTGATAAAATGTTTCATATTTAGTAAATTTGTAACCGTTGCATACAAAGATACTAAAAACTTCATTTAACAATACACAAAACATGCTTGTACACATAGTTATGTGGCGCTTTAAGGATTTTGCAAACGGCGCCTCCAAAGAAGAGAACCTCAAACAGATGAAACAGCGCCTTGAGGGGCTTGTAGGAGTAGTGCCTGAACTTGTATCTGCAGAAGTAGGGATTGACTTCAAGCACACTGATATGAGTTATGACGCCGTACTCATAAGCAAGTTCCGCAGCGAGGAGGACCTTGCCGCATACAAGGTTCATCCTGCACATGTAGAAATAAGCAGTTTCTGCAAAAGTTGCCGCGAGAGCAGGGTTGTCTGCGATTATTGGGAATAGTTTAATAAAAATGATTTATCCGTTATGAAATCAAAACTGTTATTAGCAATTGCCGTTGTCTTTATTACCCAAGCCACACAGGTTAATGCACAGGATGTTTTTAAAAAATTTGGTAAAAATTTAGGGAATGCCGTAAAAAAAGAATTGGTAAAAAAATTTAATGAAGGCAAACAGACACATTCCCGACAGCAACCGGAAACCAAGCAGCAGGCCCAACCGCAATCCAAGCCAAAGTCTCCGGAAAGGAAGATACTCGTCTTGGATGAAGGAGAGAACATTATCCGGGATACCACATTGGATTATATAGATGAATATGGCATCAATCATGGAGGAGGTATCCTCATTGGAGGCATATTATGGGCACCGGTAAATTGTGGCTATCACGCAACTGATTATCCTTACGGAAAACTTTTCCAATGGGGAAGAAAGCATGGACAAGGCTATGGTGTACCATATAATGATGAAAAGCACAATGTCCATCCGGACAAGACAACTGCAGAAATTGTCCCTGCACCGGTAACTCCTGCTGAAGCCCGCAAACATCCAAACAGGTTTTATGCCCGCTCGGAGTACTCTTCTTTCAATTGGACAAAAAATGACATGAAGCTATGGAATCTCTTTACAGATGACGGAACAATTTTTAAAAACGAAGCAAATGACCCATGTCCTAAAGGGTGGAGATTGCCTGAACTTTTTGATTTTTACAATTTGACAGAACACTATTCCGAATTTACAGAGTATCCGAACGGTGGGCCAAAAGGGAGATGGTTCTCCGGCCCTGAACCTTACGGCACAAATGTACAGAGGATTTTCCTTCCTGCCACAGGATCCCGAACCAGGGATGGGCACAGTATCAACCGCGATGTATCAACAGGATATTGGACTCTCCGTCATGGTGGAGGGGAAGGTCTGATATGGACTTTGTATTTTTCCGGTGACAATGTGGAGGTTTCACCATACGGTTTTCCTCACGAAGCGAATCCCGTACGCTGCGTGAAAGACATTAAGGGGCAGAAAATGAAGTAATCTCTACCGTATAAAATAGAAAAAGGGGCTTGCAGGCCCCTTTTTCTTATTCCATAAGTTTCTTGTACTTGAACTTCTTAGGTTCAACATTACCAAGACGCATCTTCTTATTCTCCTCGTACTCAGAATAGGTTCCTTCATAGAAGTAAACCTTTGAATCACCCTCAAATGCAAGGATATGGGTACATATACGGTCCAGGAACCAACGGTCATGGGAGATGATTACAGCACAACCTGCAAAGTTCTCCAAACCCTCCTCCAATGCACGGATTGTATTTACATCCACATCATTGGTAGGCTCATCCAACAGAAGCACATTGGCCCCCTCTTTAAGGGTTAGGGCAAGATGGAGACGGTTTCTCTCACCACCGCTCAATACACCGCATTTCTTCTCCTGGTCTGCTCCGCTGAAGTTGAAGCGTGAAACATATGCCCTGGCATTAACCTCCTTGTTCCCAAGTTTTACAAATTCAGAATTCTCTGCAATTGTCTCATAAACTGTCTTCTCAGGATCTATGCTCTTGTGCTGCTGGTCCACATATGCAACTTTCACTGTCTCACCAACCTTGAACTCACCTTTATTTGGTGTATCATATCCCATAATAAGACGGAACAGGGTAGTTTTACCGGCTCCGTTAGGACCAATCACACCAACAATGCCGGCAGGTGGCAACTTGAAGTTCAACCCCTCATAAAGCACCTTGTCTCCAAATGCCTTGGTAACATCAATTGCCTCAATTACATTGGTTCCCAAACGGGGTCCGTTAGGGATGAAAATCTCAAGTTTCTCCTCCTTCTGTTTGCCGTCTTCATTGAGCATCTTCTCATATGCTCCCAAACGGGCCTTAGATTTTGCATGACGTGCTTTAGGGGCCATTCTAACCCACTCAAGCTCCCTCTCAAGAGTCTTGCGGCGTTTGCTTTCCTGTTTCTCCTCCATCTTCAGTCTGTTTGACTTCTGGTCCAGCCAAGAAGAATAGTTTCCTTTCCAAGGGATACCCTCACCTCTATCAAGTTCAAGGATCCATCCTGCAACATTATCAAGGAAGTAACGGTCATGGGTAACAGCAATCACAGTACCCTTATACTGCTGCAGATGCGCCTCAAGCCACTGGATACTCTCTGTATCAAGGTGGTTGGTAGGCTCATCCAACAAAAGGACATCCGGCTCCTGCAACAGAAGGCGGCAAAGGGCAACCCTTCTCCTCTCTCCTCCCGACAAATTCTTCACAAGGGCATCAGGTTCCGGGCACATAAGTGCATCCATCGCCCTCTCCAGTTTGGAGTCAAGCTCCCATCCCCCTACCTGCTCTATCTTCTCTGTAAGTTCACCCTGCCTCTCTATAAGTTTGGCCATCTGGTCGTCATCCATAGGCTCCATAAACTTCATGTTTATCTCTTCATACTCCTTAAGTACATCCACAACCTCCTGTACACCCTCTTCTACAATCTCCCTTACAGTCTTGTTGTCATCAAGCTGCGGTTCCTGCTCCAAATAACCTACAGAGTAACCGGGAGCCCAGACAACCTCACCTTTGTAAGATTTCTCAATACCGGCAATAATCTTCATAAGGGTTGATTTACCGGAACCGTTCAAACCTATGATACCAATCTTTGCACCATAGAAGAATGAAAGATAAATGTCCTTAAGGATAGTCTTGTTGTTGGCAGGCAACACCTTGCCCACACCATTCATGGAAAAAATAATTTTCTCGTCTGCCATATCTTTATACAAATTTGTACAAAGATACTTTTTTTTGAGCAAATAACAGCTATCATCCGGGCACTCAAGTATACTCCTGTAAAAAGCCCTTACTGTAGGGAAACCGCTCGCTTCAGCAATGCCTTTGGCAGAGAATCCCTTATTTATAATGGAACATGCATACCTGAGTCTGAGGGTTGACAAATAAGGTTCAAATCCAGCCTTTTTCCTCCGGTTGAACATTCTGGAAAGATATGTCCTGTTTGTACCCACCTCCTTTGCCAGAAGTTCCAATGTAAGGCTGTCGTTGAGAAAAAGATATCGGGAAGACATCACCTCATCCACCCTCTGCTCAATTTCCCACAGTTTGTCCTTTCCCCCACTGAACTTGATTACGCACTCCTCCCCATCCTGCTCAGATATCTCTAAAGGTTCGTATAACTCCATGTATTCAGAAATGTTTCCTGCAATCTTGTGCAACTGCTTTACCATCCATTTACAGAAGGTAATCGTCAATGTCCACCGCTTCATTTCTTTCCAGTTTGGCTTTAACTATCCTGCACCAGTCTCCCGGTGTATAACCCGTATTATACTTGAAAACTATTGAGAAATTGCTCTGTGAGCTGAATCCGCACGGTTCACTCAAATTCCGTATCTCCTTTTTGGGATCTTTAAGATAAAGCATGCATATTTCCCTTATCCTGTAATGATTTACAAACTGACAGAAATTCT
Organism: Bacteroidales bacterium; assembly: GCA_015060225.1. Lineage (GTDB taxonomy): Bacteria > Bacteroidota > Bacteroidia > Bacteroidales > UBA932 > Egerieousia. The sequence goes on from SUYX01000017.1 coordinate 13,016, forward strand.
TGGAGACACGGGTGTTCAACGCCCTTGAAAGATAAGTCTTGTTTGTCCCTATCCTCCGCGCAACCTCCCCTATCTTTATCTCATAATTGCGGTAGAGTTTCTCCTCCTCAAACAGCTTCATCACATTGTAAAGTATCCTGGCATCCTCCACCACACTCTCATTGATTATCCCACCATCATCCTCCAGACACTGTTCCTCCTTATTGATGGCCTTACCCAACAGATAAGCCTTCTTCTTCAACTCCAACATCTGGTCATAATTCCAGCAGGCAGGCTTATACCGGCAGATATAGCCCAACGGGAATAACGCCATAATAGTTATCAGAATCCAGCCTACATAACTGTTCTTGCTGCATATAGGGTAAATCAACAATATACATCCAGCCGCAAGGAGTGGGATAAAACCCACAGAAACGGCTCCCCTGAATTTTCCCAGATTAAAGACACTCTTAAGAAGTTTGTCATCTTCACATTTGAGGAAACAGGTACCATAAAAAAAGGACAGGACAACCAGAACGGAAATAGGGAAAAGCAGACTGCCATACTCTGAAGGCAACAGTTTTGCAATACCCTCAAGTGCCATAAGGGATATCAAAGCTACTGCTGCCCATTTTATTACAGCCTCAGCCACTTTGGGGAAAAGAAGATACCAAAAAAAGCAGATGGCAAAAATGGCAAGGTGCACAGAAAGTCTTGGCACCAGTTGCTCTTCACCACCCGGTAAGATAAAGGCAAAAGGGACAAATGCCTGAAGTACCAGAATCTCGTTCCCCTGTAAAATAAAACCACTCTTCCGCCATTTTGCGAAGAATCTGGAAAAAACAAGCAGATAGATGATTACGATAAAAATTTTTAATAACATTTGTAGTACTTTATTATATGTTTCCACAAATGTATGGACTCTCATTACTATAAAATAAAAAAGGGACCTTACAGGTCCCAATTTTTTCTCTTTTTGGCATTTCTCTTTTTGTCATTTCTTTATCTGGTCAAAACCTTTGCCATAAACTCCTGATACACTTGCCACTGACAAGAATGCATCCCTGTCAATTTCCCGTATCATCCTATAGAGCAAACTCATGTCATCCTTGCGCATCACAACCATTACAATCTTGCTCTGCTGCTTGGTATACCATCCCTGTCCGTCTATTAGGGTAACGCCCCTTCCTGTCTGTGATGTTATGGCATCAGCCAGCTCCGCATATTTCTTTGAGAAAATGAATATCTGCAAGGACTGTTTTGTTCCCGATATGAACATATCTACAGAATAACTGCATGCACCAATTACTATATAGCCATATAGGATGGTTGCAAACCTTTCTCCCCAACTCTCAACTCCAACAACAGCACCTGTTGCATCTGTAATCTCACTTGGAGGCAACAGCAATGAAGAGGCAATTATGAAGATATCCAGAAGCAGGATTACCCTGCCGGCTGAGACATTCCTGTACTTTACTATCATCAGGGCCACAATATCCGTACCTCCGGTACTTCCTCCCTGAGAAAAACTTATACCTATACCCAAACCTGCACATACACCGCCAAAAATGGCACTCAGAAGTTTTCCATTGGAAATTGCAATTTCTTCTATGAAGATATCGGGAATAAGAGGTGGAACGACCTCATAGAAGATGGATGTTACAATTATTGCATATACTGTCTTCATTCCAAATCCTTTACCCAGCACCTTCAGAGCTATAAGGAGCAGAATCAGGTTTATGACAAAGAACGATACACTCACAGGAATATCAAAAGCGTAAAGAAGTATTGCTCCTATACCTGTAACACCACCACCAACCATATTATTTGGAATGACAAAAACTATCCATCCCAATGCATACAGAAGAAGTCCGAACGTCATAATTACATAGGACTTCACCTCTGTAAAAATTTTTAAAAACTTGCTTTCCATTTCTATTTGCGATTCTTGTTATTTTGTCAGTTTCTTCCTTTTCTTCCCCTTTACCATCTCAAATCCGTTTCCGTAGACACTCATGGCTGAGCATACAGATATGAATGCCTTATTGTCAACCTCCATAATGGCCTGGGAAATTTCTGCAAGCTGCTGTTTACGTGCTACTACTACCAGAAGTTTTCCTTCCTGTTTTGAATGCCATCCCATAGACTGAAGGGCCGTTACCCCCCTGTCAAGATCATTGGAAATCATATCTGCCATCTCATTGTACTTTGAGGTGAAAATCAGTATCTGCACAGACTGCTTTGAACCTGTAATGAGCACATCAAGCATATAGGAGAAGGAAACCATCTGAATGTAACCGTAAATTACATCCTGCAGCCCCTTCTCAGGCAAGAAATAAATTGATCCCACAATGAGGAGGTCGCAATAAAGGAACACCTTCCCCAATGACACCTCCCTATACTTGGAGACTATCAGCGCTATTATATCTGTCCCCCCCGTACTCCCTCCTTGGGCAAATATCCAAGATATGCCAATAGCAGTAAGCGAACCTCCCAATATGGCGTTTATAAAGGTATCCGGGATATCAGAAAACTCCGTTATCCACTGGAATTCAGGCAATATCTTAAACATTGCACTGGCCAGGAATATTGCATATATAGTCTTTAATCCAAATGCATTCCCCAATACGATGGTTCCTGCTATGAGGAGTCCCACATTTATGATAAGGTATGAATACGATATCTCAAACCCCGTTGCATAATAGATTATTGAAGATATACCTGTAACACCTCCACCGGCCACTCCGTGCGGAATAAGGAACGCAACCCAACTGAAACAGTACAGTAATACCCCCAAGGATATTATCACATAGGATTTGAACTCCCTCAATATGTTTGAAAAACTTAACAAACTACGTTTATGATTTTACCTGGAACAACAATCACTTTCTTTATCCCTTTATCTCCAACATATTTGGCAGTATTCTCATTCTCCCGTACAAGTTTTTCAACCTCTGCTGGAGAAAGGCTCTTTGAGAGTTCCATCTTGAACCTCATCTTTCCGTTGAAGGATACAGGATACTCAAATGTATTCTCAACTGTATATGCCTCAACATACTCAGGGAATGAAGCATAAGAAACACTCTCCTTATTGCCGAGAAGACTCCATAGTTCCTCTGTAATGTGAGGGGCAAACGGAGAAAGGAGTACAACAAGCTTCTCAAGAATCTCCTTCTTGTTGCATTTGAGATCCTGAAGTTCATTGAGTGCAATCATGAATGCACTTACAGATGTATTGAACGAGAAGTTCTCAATATCTGTACCAACCTTGTTTATAAGTTTGTGCAGTGCCTTCAATTCTGCAGGAGAAGCCTTCTCATCTGATACAACCCAGTTGCCTTCCCTGTCCCAGAACATTCTCCAGAATTTCTTGAGGAATCTGTTTACACCATCAATACCTTTGGTATCCCAAGGCTTGCTCTGCTCAAGAGGGCCAAGGAACATCTCATACAATCTCAATGTATCTGCTCCGTAGCTGTTGCATATGTTGTCGGGATTAACCACATTGAACATGGATTTGCTCATCTTCTCAACTGCCCATCCGCAGATGTACTCACCGTTCTCGAGGATAAACTCGGCAGTTGCATAATCAGGCATCCACGCCTTGAAAGCCTCAAGATCAAGCCTGTCGTTGTTCACAATGTTTACATCAACATGAATTTCAGTTGTATCGTACTGGTCTTTAAGGCCATAGGAAACAAATGTATTTGTATTTTTTATCCTGTAAACGAAGTTTGAACGGCCCTGGATCATACCCTGGTTGATGAGTTTCTTGAACGGCTCCTTCTCCACCACATAACCGAGGTCATAAAGGAACTTGTTCCAGAACCTTGAGTAGATAAGGTGACCTGTAGCATGCTCTGTACCACCGATGTAGAGGTCAACATTCTTCCAGTAGGCATCCACATCCTTGTCAACCAGTGCATTGTCATTTGCAGGATCCATATATCTCAAATAATATGCACTTGAACCTGCAAAACCTGGCATTGTACTCTTCTCCAGCGGATATCCTTTGTATGTCCAGTTCTCAGCCCTTGCCAATGGCGGTTCTCCATCCTCTGTAGGGAGGAATTTGTCAACCTCAGGCAACTGCAGTGGAAGTTCCTCCTCAGGAACCGGTGTTGCAATGCCGTCTTTATAGTAGATTGGGAACGGCTCACCCCAGTATCTTTGTCTTGAGAAGATGGCATCCCTCAATCTGTAATTTATCTTTCTCCTTCCAATGCCGAGCCTCTCAACCTCATCAATTGCAGCAGGAATTGCCTCTTTTACTGATTTTCCCGACAAGAATCCGCTGTTGCACATGATTCCCTCCTTGGCATCAAAACTCTCTGCGCTCACATCACAACCTTCAATAAGAGGAATGATTGGAAGATTGAAAGTCTTTGCAAAGTTGTAGTCACGGCTATCGTGTGCAGGAACTGCCATGATTGCACCTGTACCGTAACCTGCAAGAACATACTCGGAAACCCATACAGGAACCTGCTCATTGGTGAAAGGATTTACTGCATATGAACCGGTAAATACACCTGTAACTTTTCTGGTCTCTGCAATTCTCTCACGCTCGGTCTTTTTCTTGGCCTCAAGAAGATATGCATCAACTGCATCTTTCTGCCCTTTGGTAGTAAGTTTTGCCACCCACTCACTCTCAGGGGCAAGAACCATAAATGTAACGCCAAATACTGTATCTGCACGGGTTGTAAAGATTGTCATATCATATTCTGCAGCCTCACCCTCGGCAGGATCTGTATTGGCTACCTTGAATATCATCTCTGCACCCTGGGATTTTCCAATCCAGTTCTTCTGCATCTCCTTAAGGGCATCTGTCCACTCAAGCTCCTCCATATCTGCAAGGAGCCTCTCTGCATATGCAGAAACCCTCAGCTGCCACTGTTTCATCTTCTTCTGCTCTACAGGATGTCCGCCTCTGACAGAAAGTCCCTCTTTTACCTCATCATTTGCAAGCACGGTACCAAGTGCAGGACACCAGTTCACTGCTGTCTCACCCTGATATGCTATTCTGTACTGCATAAGGATATTGCTCTTCTCCAATTCAGAAAAAGCATTCCACTGGTCTGCTGTAAATGAAGGTACATCACCGCAGGCTGCATCAACATTAACATTGCCCTCTACAGCAAAAATCTCTTCCAACTCAGAAATAGGGCATGCCTTTGCAACTTTGTTGTTGTAATATGAACCGAACATCTTCAGGAAAGCCCACTGTGTCCATTTATAATAACCCGGCTCACAGGTTCTGATCTCCCTGCTCCAATCGTAAGAGAAACCTATGCGGTCCATCTGCTCACGGTACCTGTTGATGTTCTTCTCGGTAGTTACAGCCGGATGCTGACCGGTCTGAATGGCGTACTGCTCTGCAGGAAGGCCAAATGCGTCATAACCCATAGGGTGAAGCACATTGAATCCCTTAAGTCTCTTGTAGCGGCTGTAGATATCACTTGCAATATATCCCAGAGGGTGCCCTACATGCAAGCCCGCTCCAGATGGATATGGGAACATATCCAATACGTAATATTTTGGTTTTGAGACATCTGCCTCTACTTTAAAAGTCCCGTTATTGGCCCAGAATTCCTGCCACTTTTTCTCAATGTCTAAAAAATTGTACTCCATTTTCAGATTGTATTTATTCAACCTGCAAATGTAGTACAATTTTACTTATTTCTTTATCTTAAATGAGCCCGTTTTTGAAAGTTTGAACTCCACCGGAACAGATATCCTCACACTCACCGGTTTCCCCCCAATGGTAGCCGGCTTCCATTTTGGAGATGCCTTTATAACCTTCACCACTTGGGCATCAATTTCATCATCCACACCCCTCACTACCTCTACATCCTTAACCTTGCCATCCTTTCCAACAGTAAACTCTGCAATTACCCTTCCCTCAATGCCGCTTCGGATTGCACTGTCGGGATACTTGATATATTCATAAACCCACCTGTTGAGGAACTGCTTTTCATCACCGTGCAGGAATGAAGCCCTCCTGTCCACTGTTGTTTGGGTATAAACCTTCTCCTTTCCGTCTTTTGGATTTCCTCCTCTATCCATAGAAGCACTCCTTATCCTCTCATCCCTGTTGGCAATAACCTCAGCCATTGCAGAAACATATTCTGCCAACCTCTCCATCTGCATGTAATCCAGTTTGTCGGGAGTATCCCTCACTGTATGGTAATCCCGGTGCATTCCTGAGGTAAACAGCACTGAAGGAATCCCCTTCTCATAGAAATTTCTGTGGTCCGAAGGGAAATGGTCAGTAGGGGTATATTTTGGTACTATACTCAATGCCCTTCCCGACAATTCATCTACTATTTCCAGCATCTCCACATTGGCCTCCGATACAAATACCTGAATGGCATTCTCCCTTCCGCTCCGGCCTACCATATCCAGGTTTATCATTGCCACAATGTCATCCGTATGTTTGAAGGAACGGTTAAGGAAATACCAGCTCCCCAACATCCCCATCTCCTCTGCACCGAAAAGGGCAAAAATCACCGACCTGCGGAACATGAAGTGCTGTGATGCCACTTCTCTGGCCACCTCAAGCAATGTTGCAACTCCTGATGCATTATCATCCGCTCCAAAATAAATCTGCTCAACATCCCTACCATCCCTCTTGAGCACAGAAGTGCCCAAATGGTCATAATGGGCCCCCACCACAACATACTCATTCCTCAATTCCGGATCATAGCCCTCTACTACACCAATCACATTCTGCGAATGAAGGGTATCCCCATTCTGTGCAATATAAAAATCCTCCCCTTCTTTAGGTGTAAGCATTGTAACACCTGCATCAATCAGCTGGTTATACAGATAACGGGCTACCTCCTTCTCCTGTTCAGTGCCTGCTCCCCTTCCCAAACGGGCAGCATCTGCAAGATATGCCACATTCCGTTTGAGACGTATCTCAACTGAATCCGGCTCCTGAGCCTGCAGTTTACCCTGAAAAATTGTCAGGACAAACAAAATCGCCAATAAAAAACTTCTCATAATCCATCTTTAAACAGTTCAGATTCCTTCTGCCAAATCCGTACCAGAATAAAAAACAAAGAGGGGGACCATGTCTCCCTCCCTGTTATATGTATAAAACTATTTGCTGAAGAATGGCGGTTTTACTACAATTGCCTTAAGGAGTTTCTCCCTTACCTTAATGTAGATTGTAGAACCCAGTTTGTAATAAGGGGCAGCAGCATACGCAAGACCTACAGCTTTACCACAAGTAGGGCCCATAGTACCTGATGTCACAACACCTATAACATTGCCGTTCTCGTCACAAACCTCATAACCGTGGCGTGGAACACCTCTGTCAACCAACTCAAAACCGCAGAGTCTCCTTGTAAGGCCATCTGCTTTCTGTTTAAGCATGTAATCCCTGTCAACGAAATCACCTTTTACATCATTGAATTTGGTGATCCATGCCAGATTTGCCTCAAGTGGAGAGGTAGTATCATCAATGTCATTGCCATACAGACAGAAACCTGCCTCAAGTCTCAAAGTGTCGCGGGCACCAAGGCCTATAGGACGGATACCCTCAGGGGCACCAGCCTCAAATACACCTTTCCAAAGTTTGTCAGCATCTTCATTGGCTACATAAACCTCACATCCGCCTGAACCGGTATAGCCGGTTGTTGAGAAGATTGCATTTGGAATACCTGCAACTGTACATTTCTTGAATGTGTAATACTCCATATCCTCTACCGGAGCATCACAGATTCTCTGCATGATCTTGAGAGCATTTGGGCCCTGGATTGCCAACTGGCAAATCTCATCTGATGCATTGTAAAGTTCCTTGCCTGGAGTGATGTTGAATTTAGGTGCAATTGCACACAAATGGTTCCAGTCTTTCTCAATGTTTGCTGCATTTACAACAAGGAAATAGGTCTCGCTGTCTATGCAGTATACAAGAAGATCGTCAACTATACCGCCCTTTCCGTTAGGGAAGCATGAATACTGTACCTTCCCGGGTACGAGTACTGAAACATCATTTGATGTTACATACTGGCAAAATGCAAGGGCATTGGGGCCTTTAACCCAGAACTCACCCATATGTGAAACGTCAAACACACCAACGTTGTTCCTTACAGCGTTGTGCTCATCTTTAATGCCCACATACTCAATAGGCATATTGTACCCTGCAAAAGGTACCATCTTTGCACCCAACTCAATATGTTTCTGGGTAAAAGCTGTTGTTTTCATATTATTCTAGTGTTTTGTTTTAATTTCAGTCCTCTTTATGTAGCCCCATAGACGCACCATACACCCATATATCCTCATAATATTGGATAGATGTATCTTCTGCAGCCTTCTCCATGAGTTTCACCGCCTCATGAAGCCTTTCCCTGCTGCCCAATGAAACCATCATATAGCCGTTCTTGAGGGGAATCTGCATTGCATCCCTGTAGCCTTTGGCTTCAAGTCCCTTTTCCATCCTTTCGGCATTTGAAAAATCCTTGAAGCACCCCACAATCACATGGTATCCCTCAATGGCAGCCCTCTTTGCCGCCTGATCTGCCTGTACCAAAGAATCCTGCACAAAACGCTCCCTCTCTTCCTTTGCCTTCTGCTGCTCTTCCATAATTTGCATCTGCTCCTTCATCCTTGCAATTTCACTGGAAGTGGGCATCCCCAACTGCCCTTTTATGCAGTCACAACTTTGTAATACTCCGGCAAGAAAGATAGCCGGCAACATATATTTGATTCTGTTGGAAAAACTCATCTCTACTCTTAAGTAAGGTTCTTACAAAAATATGAAATAATGATGCAATCACAAAAAAAATGTATATTTACAACTGCAAATGACAATAGGTGCAAATGGTAAAAAAGTGCAAGAGTGATATCAAAGCAAAAATGGTTGTAGCGGCAATACTGTTTGTATGCCTCCCCTGCTTTATTTATGGGGGGAAGAGGAACAGACAGACACCAGTAAAAACAATCCTGCCACCACCCGCCCTGATACAAAATACATCTGTAAATGTTGCACCTTCCCTTCTTCCATGCAAGTTCCTGAATATATATGATACTGTATCTATAACCTTCATTGGAGATGTAATGCAACATGGCAAGCAATTGAAGGATGCCCTCATCCCGGGAGCAGACCCGTTGCAGCCGCAATCCTATGACTATTCATATACATTCAAATATGTTGAGGAGCATCTTAAGAGTGCAGACCTTGCGGTGGCCAATATGGAATTTCCGCTTGGAACACCTCCTTACAGCGGATATCCTCTCTTTTCAGCACCTGAATCCATATTGTGGCAGGCACAGAAGAGCGGAATAGACCTTTTTCTCCTTGCCAACAACCATTTGCTTGACAAAGGGAGAAGAGGATTCCTCAACACTATTAAATGCTATGAAGAGGCTGGCGCAAAATATATTGGAATATACCGCAACAAGAATGAAGAAGAACTTCTGAACCCTGTTTTCTATAACATAAAAGGGATAAGGATTGCAGTGCTCAACTTTTCATATGGTACAAACGGGTTCAACATTCCGGAGCCCTGCACCATGAACATGATGGATACGCTGCACATAAAGGAGTGTATTGCCAGAGCAAAAGATAAAGGGGCTGATGTAATAATCTGCACGCCCCATTGGGGGGAAGAGTATATGCTGGGGCCGTCGGGAAGACAGAAAAAAATTGCCCGGATGCTCAAGAGGGAAGGAGTTGGAATTATTGTTGGAAGTCATCCTCACGTTCCCCAATCTGCAGAGTATTCAAAGGAGGGGATATTGTTCTACTCACTTGGGAATTATATAAGCAACCAGACTACTCCCGACTTTACACAACTGGAGCTTATGGTTACCGTTAAAATTGCACGGAACTGGATTACTGACGAGGTGGAGCTGCTGGAGCCACATATTGAATATCTGTGGTGTTTCAAGAAGGATGAATTTGCCCCCCACTATACCGTTGTTCCCATAAAGGACATTATTGGCAAACGGGATGAGATGAAGAACAAATACCAGTACGACAGGATGGAAAGGACATACCTGGAGTTTATCAGGCAGGACCGGATAAGGAAATTGGAATAATATATACCGTATATGGCAGAGAAAAAGATTGAACTGACAGAAATAGACCCTGTAGATATTTTTGGGGTAAATGACAAGCTGATAAACAGGCTGGCAAATTATTTCCCAAAATTGAAGGTTGTCCCCAGAGGCAATACAATCTCATTGAAGGGGAGCAGCAAGGATATTACAAGTTTTCAGACACATATTGATCTCCTTATTGCAAAAAGGAGGAAGAAAAGGAGCCTTAACCTGGATGATGTTGACCAGCTGTTTGAGGAGGCTGATTTTGGCAGAGGTGCCGGCAGTACACTCAACACCCTGGAAATGACTGAAAACGGCTTGAAAGGCGGGGTAGCAGATGAAAAGAGTGACATTATAGTTTTTGGAAATGACGGCAAGATTGTAAGGGCCCGTACCAAAAACCAGAAGAAGCTGGTAGAAGACTATTATAAAAATGACCTTGTATTTGCGTTGGGACCTGCCGGAACAGGCAAGACATATACTGCTATAGCATTGGCTGTAAGAGCATTGAAAAACAGAGAAGTAAAGAGGCTCATCCTTACCAGGCCCGCCGTTGAAGCAGGTGAAAGGCTCGGATTCCTGCCTGGAGACCTAAAAGACAAGCTTGACCCATATCTGCAGCCGCTATATGACGCCCTTATGGATATGATTCCACCTCAAAAGCTGAAGATCTTTATGGAAGACGGTACAATTCAGATTGCGCCGTTGGCATATATGAGGGGACGAACACTTGAAAGTGCATTTGTGATTCTGGATGAGGCCCAAAACACCAGTTTGGGACAGTTGAAGATGTTCCTTACCCGTATGGGAAACAATGCCAAATTCATAGTAACCGGGGATACCACCCAGGTAGACCTTCCCAACAAGGCAGATTCAGGCCTTGCCAAAGGGGTAGAGCTGCTTAAAGGATTGAAAGGTGTGGGGGTTGTAAACTTCAATAAGGATGATATTGTAAGGCACCCGCTTGTAAGCAAGATAGTAAAGGCATTTGAGGGCGAGGAGAACACTGGGGTGTAGATTTATCTATCAAACATTAAGGGAAAAATAGAGCGAACTCTAGTTAGGTTCGCCCTATTTTTCCCTTAATATCTATTGATATCACCAACTGTTTTGGCAACATTACCTCTATAATTGTTCCACCTACCAGGAACCGCCGGCACCGCCGCCCCCGAAAGAGCCTCCGCCAAATCCTCCGAAGCCGCCTCCGAAACCACCTCCAAAGCCGCCTCCAAAGCCGCCGCTGCTACGGCCCCTTGAACCGGAAGCATTGCCCAGTATTGATCCCAATATGAATGCATCCGTTGCAGTAAAATTCCTTCCTCCCCTATTATTGCCTCCACCTATGTTCTGATTTTTATCTGATGTCAATGCCACCAGCACACAAACAAAGATTATGACACAGAACAGGAATGCCAATGCTGCAGCAAGTCCGTCATCTTCTTCTCCGCGTGAATACTCATCTGTAGATATCTCTCCGCTTATTACAGGCAACAATACATTCAAGGCAGCCTTTACTCCCGAATAATAGTCATTCTCCCTGAAATGCGGTATCATCTGGCGCTCAATTACCTTACGGGCCAAGGCATCAGTAACTGCCCCCTCCAGACCGTAACCGGTAGCTATGAATACCTCCCCTTTAGAACTGCCTGTTTTGGGTTTTACAAGTATTACAATGCCGTTATCAAACTTATCCTGACCAACTCCCCACTTCTCACCTATTTCATATGCAAGTTGGGCCTTGTCATATCCATACAGTTGAGGCACGGTAACAACCGCTATCTGATTTGAAGTGCTGTCGGCAAAGGCATCCAGCACCCCCTCCATCTCCATAACTTGTGCTCCGGTAAAGATTCCCGCAAAATCATTTACAAGACGCGGCGGATTGGGCCTCTGCGGCACCTGTGCAAAAGAGACACCAGCCACAAAGAACAACAGCAAAGCAAGGTATAGGCGGATTTTACTCTCCAAACGAAATTTCATCGGGCTGTTCATTTATATCATCTGTCCTGTATGGAAAATACTGTTTTAGGGATTCTCCGGCTTCCTTTACAGCTTGTGCAAGGCCTTCCACATATCTGCCTTGAGAGAATGCTTCCCCCATCTTATCCTTTATGGAATTCCAGAAATTGTCGGGAACAACCTTGTTTATGCCGGCATCCCCAATAATTGCAAACTTGCGGCTCTCAACAGCAACATATATCAGTACTCCATTGCGTGCGGCTGTGTTGTACATTTTAAGATAATTGAATACATAGACAGCCCGCTGCAGAGGGTCTGAAGGGCATTTTGATTCTATATGCACCCTTATCTCCCCCGAGGTATCCAGTTCTGCCTCTTTAATGGCCTGCTCTATCCGCAGTTTTCCCTGTTTGCCTATGAATTCCTTAACCTTCATCTGAATAATCTAGAACTCTACTTTTGGTGCAACCTCTGCCCCCTCCTGTGCCTCAAAGTAAGGTTTCTTCTCAAAACCGAACATCCCTGCAACTATATTTTTAGGGAACTGTCTGATTGTTGTGTTGTAGTTTCTGGCAGATTCATTGTATTTGTTCCTCTCAACCGCAATCCTGTTTTCTGTCCCTTCCAACTGGGACTGCAAAGCAAGGAAATTCTCATTAGCTTTAAGATCAGGATAATTCTCTGTTATTGCAAGCAGTTTGCCCAAAGCGGCGCCAAGTTCACCCTGAGCCTTCTGGTATTTTGTCAACTCCTCAGATGTAAGGTTTTCGGGATCTACTGTTATCTGGGTAGCCTTGCTCCTTGCACTTATAACCCCCTCCAAAGTCTGCTGCTCATGCTGTGCATATCCTTTTACAGTAGCAACAAGATTTGGAATAAGGTCGGCTCTTCTCTGATATACATTCTCTACCTGCGACCATGATGCCTGCACCCCCTCATCCATCTTTACCATTTTATTATAACTGCTCTGGAACCAGAAAAAGATTCCAAGAACAACTGCACCAACAACCAATAGTACTGTCAATCCTTTTTTCATCTTATTCTCTTTTTTAGTTATTCTTCAATCTCACACATCTTACAGAAGCACCCATTCCGTCTTTTAAACAACTGTTTACGGAAAAATTAGGGAACTCGCTGAAAATATACCTGTAATAGGCATTATTGCTGTCCCTCTCAGTTGAACTCCACCAGAAGCCATAAGAGAGTACATTGCTGAAGTGATTATATTCATTTGAACTTGAGCCACCGGCCAAAGCATTCCAACCGTACTCGTTGGTAATGTTGACATCTGGGGAATATGGCCAAACCCAACTCCCGTTGAATTTTGCCTTGGCCATAAGTTTTGAAGCAATTCCTTTCCAGTCATCCTTGAACTCTACCTCCACACCTCCATTCACTGCCTTTGCAAGATCTGTCCAGTCCTCCGCTGTAGGGATGCTCCATCCTTCAGGGCATACACCCTGTACACCGTTGCCCAAGCCCGAAGCGGAAACTCCGCCAGTTGCATCATTCCATGTATATAGCCTTCCAAACAGATATGCACCCGCTTCTGTCTTTCCATAACCTTCACCTGCCCCTGCCCAATTGAGATTCTGGGCAAACCAGTCAAGATTTCCTACAGTTACAACCCCGTACACCTTGCCGTCTCTGGGATCTGTAAAGGTATTCCCTGAAGCAGGTACTCCGGTAAGCGAACCTTCACCTACCGAGATAAGCTTGTTTGTATATATTGCGCTATAATAATCATCTCCGGCATTTGCAGTAACAGTAATGGGATATGTAGCCAATGAATCGGGTATCCTCAATCTGATTGTCTCCTTGCCTGCACCGGAAACAGATACTGAATCCAATGCTCCAAACGCCCATGTGTAGCTTGTCCCCTCAGTAGATACTCCCGAGGCTGTAACCTCAATAATCTCTCCACACATGGCATAGATGGGAAGGTCAAAGCGGGGTGATCCCTCAAGATATTTCATATCCGACCCCTCATCCTCATCATCCTTGCTGCATGAAGTCATAACAAGGGCCATGGAAAGCATAAACAATGCCAGTAATTTTGCTGTCTTAAAAAACTTTGGGCCTGCCGCCCATACTCTCTCTGTTTTCATTTAGTATAATTGGTAAAAGATGAGCACAAAAGTAATATTTTTTCTAAATTTGTACTAAAATCGTGCCACTAAAAAGACATTCCAAGGTATAAAAAGGGGCAATATGGGAAATATCATAACACACAAATGGTTATATGTGGCAATTGCAGTCCTTGCAATCATCACAATTACAACAGGATGCAGCAACCGCGCAGCCAAATACCGCACATTGGACGGTTTTGCCCAGGGAGGCACCTTCCATCTGGTATACGAACTGCCTGACAGCAATAGAATTGCCAATCTTCCCGACAGTCTGACACTTTATTTTTTACAAATTGACAAATCCCTAAGCGGATACGATTCATCCTCAATAGTTTCACAAATAAACAGAGGTGAGAACCCCGCACTGGATTCCCTGTTCATTGAGTGTTTCAACAAGTCAAAAGAGGTTTATGAAGCTACCAAAGGGGCATTTGACATCTCTGCAGCACCTCTGTTTGACATTTGGGGATTCGGATTCAAGGGGAAGGAAACGGTAACTGGGGCAAAGATTGACAGCATCAGGCAGTTTGTGGGAATGGACAAGCTCTCCATTGTATACGACACTGTTTCCAAAGCCCATTATCTGCAGAAAGCCGATCCGCGGATGAAAGTAAACTTCAATGCCATTGCCCAAGGATACACATGCGACTACATCTGCAGAAAGCTTGAGGAGATGGGAATCAGCAATTATCTCCTTGAAGTTGGTGGGGAAATCATGTGCAAAGGGGTGAATGCCAAAGGCAATGAATGGAACATTGCAATAGACAAGCCTCTCGACGGCAATTTTATACCGGGTGAAGATGTACAGGCAATCATTGAATTGTCGGGAAGAGGATTGGTTACATCCGGCAATTACAGGAAATTCTATATTGAGGATGGAGAGAAATTCTCCCATACAATAAACCCTGAAACAGGCTACCCTGTTAAACACAACCTTTTGAGTGCCACCGTAATTGCCCCTACAGCTACAATGGCGGATGCATATGCCACATTCTTTATGGTCATAGGATTGGAAAAGGCAAAGGAGTTTCTTGAAGGGAAAGACAACATGGATGCCCTCCTTGTTTATGGTGAGCAGGAACAGATGAAAGTATTCTCCACAGCCGGGGTAAAACAGAAAAAATTACAATAACACATAAAACACAGCACAATGGAAAACAAAAATCTGAAGCAGAATTTGGATGAAGGTACCAGGATGTCCCGCAGGGGATTCCTCAAGACTGCCGCTGCAGGAGCAGGTGCAGCAGGAATGGCAATGATTGGAGCATCATCATTCGGTTCATTCTTAACCTCATGCACTACCAAAGAGCATTTTGATACCATCATTGCAAATGGCGTGGTATATTGTGGAGACGGCAAAGCACCACTGAAGAACGCCATGGTGGGTATAAGAAACGGCAAAATTATGGAGATTGGAAAGCTGGGCAACCTCAAGAACCTTGCAGAACACTGCAAAGTGATTGATGCAGAAGGGATGGCAGTTTCTCCAGGTTTCATTGATATACACTCACACACAGACACCAACCTTCTGGTTGCACCTGTAGGTGACAGTAAGATTTACCAGGGCGTTACTACAGACATAGGCGGTAACTGTGGAGATTCACCATTCCCTTACTCAGATGAGTATTTCGCTTCCAAGAAAGATACCCTGAGACACGGTTTCCCTTTCTGGCAGGATCTTGACGGTTTTTACGATGCCCTCAGAGCAAAGAAAATTGGTATAAACTACAAGACATATACCGGACAGGGACAGCTGAGATCTGCAGTTGTAGGTGACAATGCAGTAAAAGCTACACCTGAACAGATGAAGAAGATGCTTGCTCTGCTTGATGCGGAAATGTCTATGGGCAGCCTCGGACTATCTTGCGGTCTTGAGTATGCACCGGGTTCATACGCAAGCAACGAGGAGATTGTTGAACTGCTTAAAGTTGTTGCAAAACACAACGGCCTGTTTGCAATCCACATGAGGAATGAGGACGACCGCGTAGAGGAGGCAATTGCAGAGGCCATTGACCTTGCACGCAAATCTGGTGTAAGACTTCAGATTTCCCATCTTAAGGCGCAAAACGCAGCCAACTGGCACAAGGCTCCAAACATGCTCAAACTCATTGAGCAGGCAAGGGCCGAGGGTATTGACGTGGCATTTGACCGTTACCCTTACATAGCATTCTCTACCGGAATGAACTGCTTTGTTCCACTTGACATGAGACAGGGATCAATGGAGGAGGTTCAGGCAAGAATCCGCAATCCGAGGACAGAGAAGATTATTGCCGAATACGCAGACAGCCGCCTGAAGAGATTGGGAGGCCCTCAGAATGTACTTATTGCAGCATGTGACAAACCTGAAAACGCAATGTTCTCAGGCAAAAATGTTGAGGAGTGCTGCAAGCTTACAGGTCTTGAGCCTTGGCCTATGATAAAGAAGATTCTCCTTTCCGAGTATTACCTTCAAATGGTGGGCTTTGCAATGAAGGATGAGAATGTACAGATGTTCCTTTCACACGAGTTGGGTATGCCTGCTTCAGACGGAAGCGTTTACTCTCCACAGGGTCCGTTGAGTACAGAGATTCCTCACCCAAGATCATACGGAACATTCCCAAGATTCTTTGGAAAATACATCAGAGAGGATAAGATCTGTGACCTTCAGACAGCCATCCATAAATGTACAGCACTTCCTGCATCAAGAATAGGCTTGAAGGAGAGAGGTCTTCTTGTACCGGGATATGCAGCTGACATCACCATTTTCAACCCTGAGACCATTGCTGAGGCCTGCACATACCAGAACCCTCACCAGTACTCTCCAGGCATTGAGCATGTGATTGTAAACGGTGTACACACATTGGAGAAAGGCAAATTCCTTGGCGAGTTTGGCGGTATGATTGTATAATATGTTCAAGTTGTAGAAATAGAGTGACCAAAAGGTCATAATTATAAAGAAATACCCCCGTTAGAATACTCTCTAACGGGGGTTGCTTATTCAGAAATGTGACTTTTCTACTTTGGCAGAATTCTTCCACAAAACATGTGTGAATTGTGGACAAAATACCCTATCATTTACTCTGCAGGATTCATCACAAGCTCTAACTCGTTGCCCTGTGAAAGAATCTCCTGAACAAGCTTCTGGATAGACTCAGGGGTAGCAACTTTCTCTACAGTCTCTACATAGTCTTTGTAGTTGTTCCTGCCGTGAGAGTAGTACTGATATGCAAGGTTATGCCAGTAACCGTTGTTAATCTGTCTCTCAGGGAATGATTTTATCATATTCTCCCTTGCTTTTGTTACATACTCTGCATTAGGGCCATTCTGTGCGATATCCTTCAATCCCTGTTTTGCAAGCTCAATAAGTTTTGCAGCTTTTGCCACTTCGGTATCAAAGATTATCAACAATGCAAACTCAGGTTTAGGCTCACCAGATACCTCGCCCATTGTGCTCACTCCATATGTACCTCCCTCATCCTCACGGATAGTCTTGGTATAAAGCTGGTCAAGTACATTGTTCAATACAGACATTCTTATATCGTTCTCAAGGTTTTTCTCCATCTTGCCAGTGTAAATGATGGCTACAGATGTTTTAGGAGTCTCCATAGGGGTGGTGAAATGGTTCTTCTGGATACCTTTTGGTGACTGGATTCCCTCATCTACCCATGAAGTACCTTTTCTTGAGAGTGTAGGAAGAGAACCTATATATTTCTCAACCATTGGTTTTAGCTCATCAAGGTTTACATTACCTGTGATGTACACTTTCAGGCCTGTCTGGTCTGCCATAAGTTGGGTATAACCTTTCTTTATGTTCTCTATACTTACTTTATCAAGCATCTCCTCCGAAAGGAACGGTCTTCTTGGCGAATTGCTCAGCATTGCCTCCTGCAATGCTTTGGAGAATACCATATTAGGCTGTTTGAGGATATTAGGGACAATAGCCTTCAACTGGTTGAAACCTGCCTCAAACTCAGATGCCTCAAAACGTGGCTGGGTATAGTAGAGATACATCAGCTGCATCATTGTTTCCATATCTTTAGGAGAACCTGATGCCGACACGCCATGCTCCAGTTCACCAATATATGGAGCCACTCCTACAACCTTGCCTGTCAGCATTTTCTTCAGCTGGCTCTCAGGGAATTTGCTCACACCGCTGTCGTTGAGATATATAGCAAATACATTGCTCTCAAATGACGGCATAAGTTCGTCTGCAAGAACTGAACGTCCACCGTTTGCAACAGTTTTAACCATTACCTCATCTTTCTTGTACTCTGTAGGTTTTACAATTACCTGCATTCCATTTTCCAATGTCCATACGGTTGTACCAAACTCACCGGCCTCCTCTTTTTTAACCTTAGAACCGTTAAGGGTTGAAGGATCCATCAGAGGCTCATTTGACACTGCAGCTTTAGGAGCCTCAATCTCAGCATTTTTAACTGCAGCAAGGACAGCTGTAAGTTCTGCCTCGGTTGGAACTGCCAATCCCTCTCTTTCCGGAGCAGTGTAGAACAATACTATATTATTGTCTCCGTATAGCTGTTTTGCAGCCATATTTACCATATCAGGAGAAAGCATTGCAAGATATTGCTGTACTGTATTATATGCATACTCCGGATCCATATATGGCTCACCTTGTGTGAAATGGCTTATAAACATATCTACAAACTGAGGGTTCTGGCGGCTCTCGGCATTGTTCATTGACCTCTCATATCTCTTGAGGATATTGGTTTTTGCACGGTCAAACTCGTCGGGAGTAAAACCATATCTCCTTACCCTCTCCAACTCTGTCATAAGTGCTGTAAAGGCAGGTACTGCCTCACCGTCCTTAGATGAAACATCCGCTATAAGGGCGTGAAGGTCATTGCTCAAATTTCCAAAACCAAAACTTGCATTGAGGAATGGGGCATCAGCTTTTCTTGCTATATCACTCAACCTCTCATTCACCATTGCACTTACAAGACTCTCCATAAGGTCATTCAGCATTGCCAACCCCAAACCGCGGTACTGCATAGGTATAGCAGGGCTCTTTACCGCCAACATTACACCTGTAGTGTTGTTTTCCTTATCTGTAAAGATAGATACAAGCGGTGTTGTATTGTCAGGTACAACAACCGGCTCTTTTGCCTTAGGATTTTCAGCTTTAGGCAACTGTCCGAACAAATTCTTGATTTTACCCACAACAGCCTCTGCATCTACATCTCCAACAACAATGATTGACTGCATATCAGGTCTGTACCATGTCTTGTAGAAGTTTACAAGTGACTCTGGCTTAAAGTTCTTCAGATTCTCCTCTGAACCGATCAGAGATACATTCTCCAAAGCAGAACCTTTGAACAATATCTTCATCATAGCTACCTGCTGTCTCCACTGGTATGTATCACGTGTCCTCTTCTCCTCAAGAATGACACCACGTTCAGCATCAATCTCTGCAGGATCGTTGGTTACAAATGCAGACCAGTCAAACAGGATAAGTAGGGAACTGTCTATTATGCCCTCTCTTGTTACCGGCACATTGTTGAGCATATAGGATGTCATCTCATAACCGGTTCCTGCATTTATATTCTCACCAAATGCACAACCTATGCTCTCCATATAAGAGATAATTCCTTTTCCTGGGAAATGTTTTGTACCATTGAAACACATGTGCTCAAGGAAGTGCGCCAAGCCATCCTGGTCAGGAGTCTCCTGCACTGCACCCACATTGGTTACAATATAGAAATCTGCCCTTTGTGCAGGTTTCTCATTATGCATTACATAATAGGTAAGTCCATTGTCCAACTTACCGTACAATACTTTTTTATCCAACTCCAACGGAGCCTGAGGATTAACCTGTGCAAAGCCTAAAAAGGCTACGAGGCTCAGCACAACTGATAGAAACAATCTTCTTTTCATCTCCAAGTAATTATTTGAGTTTAAAATTTGTTCCAAATTTAACAATAATTGCTTTACATTGTCTTATAAAGGGGGGTTATTTTGGCATACAATTTGAATTTTAATATCATATACTTAAAAACTTAATGTTATGAAACGGACAATTCTGCTGGCAGCAATCTTATTATGCTGCATTGGAAGCACATTTGCACAAAACACTACACAAAAAGCCAATTACATTGAGGTTTCGGCAAGAGTAAGCAAAGATATTGTTCCCGACGAAATTTATCTTTATATCATAATCACCGAAAGGGACAACAAAGGCAAGATATCTGTAGAGCAACAGGAGAAGGATATGATTGCAACTCTTAAAGACTTAGGCATCAATGTGAAAGAAGCGCTCACTGTTAACAGTATGGGGAGTTCCCTCAAAAACAAAGCTCTGAAAAAGAGCAATATATTTCTCTCAAAGAACTACACCCTCAAAGTCAATTCATCATCATTGGCCTCTGATGTTATAGAAGGGCTCAACAACCTTGACATTGCAAGAGTTGGCATATCAAGCATAAGTGTTTCCGACTCCCTGGAGAGGGAAGTCAAGAACATGCTCCTGACAGAAGCGGCACAAAAGGCACAGGAAAACGCCCGCATATTGGCTGAGGCTGTAGGATGCAAAGCAGGGAAAGCCATATACATGCAGAACTACTACACCTTTGATTCCGCCTCCAACGGCAGAATGCTGATGAAATCTTTTGCAGGCCCACAAATGGTGGACGAAAATGCTCTTATCGTTGAAGAAGAGTCTGTTGAACTTGAGGTGACAAAGAAAAGCCTGTCAATAACTGTAAATTGCCATTTCCTTCTGGAATAGGCAGTTCACTCAACAAGTCGGGTAAAGACCTCATTTTTTGATATTATACCCTTGGTGGCATGTACAATCATTGTATCTCCGCTAAGGGTAATTTTTGCACGTGCAGCAATGTTCAGTCTTGGATCATATACCCAAGGGCACTTGTAGCACCCCTGCGCACTGTTATATTGTACATCCTTCATTACCAGCATCCCTTCATAGCTGCTGTGCGGTGGCATAGCCCAGATGATCTTGCCGGAATATGTTCCATCGGGATTCCGGGAAATCTCTATTTTGGAATCTTGTCTGGAGGTTAGCCAGATTCCCTCTATCCCCTCTTTTTGAACCGGCATTGCCATAAGGAAAGAGGTGAGTACTGTAATTACCATTTGTTTCATATAGTGAACGGATATTTGTTTGTTGACATGTAAAGCAACAACACATCTGCGGTTATGTTCACCATTATAAAACAAAAAAGGCTGCACCCTTGCGGATACAGCCCATATTGCGGTTGAAGAAATTACTCTGCAACAACCTCAACTTTGATGGTAGCCTTGATGTCCTTGTAGCATTTTACAGTTGCATCGTAGATACCAACCTCCTGAAGTTTAGCAGCATCAACAATAGTGATGTTTCTTCTGTCAATCTCAAAACCTTTCTGGCCAAGAGCCTCAGCAACCTGAATATTGTTAACTGAGCCGAAGATTTTGCCGGTTGAGCTTACTTTGGTTGCAACAGTTACCTGTACACCCTCAAGTTTAGCTGCCAAAGCCTGTGCATCCTCCCTAAGTTTAGCCTCCTTGTGAGCTCTCTGTCTCATGTTCTCTGCATGTACTTTCTTTGCAGATGGAGTAGCCATGATGGCTATTCCCTGAGGAATAAGATAGTTTACAGCGTAGCCGTTCTTAACTACTACGATATCATCCTTGTGACCCAAGTGGTCAACGTCCTGTTTTAGTATAATTTCCATCTTGTATCCTCCTTATTTCAATAAATCTGTTACATATGGTAGCAAAGCAAGGTGACGTGCGCGTTTAACTGCCTGAGCAACCTTTTTCTGGAATTTAAGAGAAGTACCGGTAAGTCTTCTAGGAAGAATCTTACCCTGCTCGTTGAGGAATCTCTTAAGGAACTCTGCATCCTTGTAATCTACATATTTGATACCTGCTTTTTTGAAACGGCAGTATTTTTTCTTCTTAACCTCTACTGTAGGAGGGTTAAGGTAACGAATTTCGTTGTTTACTGGATTTGCCATAATTTTTACCTCCTAATTATTTTTGTTCAGTCTGGTTAGCTCTTCTTTTCTCAGCGTATGCAACTGCATGTTTATCCATTGCAAAAGTCAAGAAACGGATGATTCTCTCATCACGTCTGTACTGTGTCTCAAGTTTTGAAATGAATGCAGGCTCAGCCTTGAACTCTATAAGGTGATAAAAACCTGTGGTTTTTTTCTGGATTGGATAAGCCAATTTCCTTAGACCCCAATCCTGCTCATATACAACCTCACCGCCATTCTCCTTGATAAGATCCAAGTATTTGGCTACCGCTTCCTTCATCTGGGCATCAGACAAAACGGGAGTTGCAATGAAAACGGTCTCGTACTGTTTTAACATTTTGTTAAAAAATTAAATTAATAAATAGTTTAGTTACAAGCAGTTGGAATCCAAAAAGAGAGAATTTCCACTACTTGGGGCTGCAAAGATATAAACTTTTGCTTAATATACAAAAAAACTGCTGCCCATCCTTCCATTTCAGGAACTGACGGGCAGCGGTTCAACTATAAAAATACTTGCTTAAAACTCAAATTTCACTGATGCAAAGATATGTCAAATATCCTTTTCTACCTAAAAATCCGGGCTTTTTAATATTGCAAAGCCATTTTGTATAGCACTGGTTTACAAGTATTTAATCTTTACAATTCCTTACAAAATCTTGCAAGGGCTTTTCTTAGCTGAAATTCATCTGCGGATCATCCGCAATAAGGCTCTGAAGTGACTTTTTCAGACGGCTCTTCCTCACATAAATATTTTGTGGAGTATCATTAAGGATAACACTAATCTCCTGCGCTGAAAAACCGGCATAAATAAGGTTGAGAAGTTTTATGTTATCCTCTTTCAAATTGGGGAACATATCCCTCACCTTTTTAATCACATCATTGTTCTTTGCATTCACCACCTGCTCCATCACCTCAAAATTGTCGCCACTTAGCTGAAGCTTCATAAGGTCATCCACCTTCTTGTGAAGTTTCTTTGAATTGCCGGATTCATAATATGTCCTTACAAGCTCCCGGACCTCGGCAAAACGGTTTTCAAGAAGCTCTTTCAGTTCCTTCTCCTTTGCTTTCTGCACATCAAGTTGTGACAACAGGTTCTCCTTTGAATTCTCGGCAGTAGCCACTCTTGTACCCAAACTCTCAATATTGTCTGCATACTGTGCCAAAAGAATGTTCTTCTCATTCATCCTCCGTCTATACTTCCTCACAAAAAATGTCATCCCTGCAGCCACAACCAAAAACAACAATATATAAAGGGCCACCATACGGAGATTCCTGACTTTCATATTGTAATTCTCCTCCTCAAGCCTTCTCTGCCAGAACTGCTGCTCAGCCTCCCTCACAGATTCGCTTCTTGCAGCAAACTCAATGGAATCCTTTATCTGTATATACTTGACCATTGCCTGCGACGCCTCTCTCCAATTTCCGGTTTTCAGTGCAACCTGGGCAGAGATGTCATACAGTTCCAAAAGACTGGCGGGAGACTCCACTTCCCCATTCATTTGTCGGGAATATTTCTTCAGGTATCCCGACGATTTCTCCACATCACCCTTCTTCAAATATATTTTTGCAAGAAGCGGATAATCCAAAGGGTTCTCTATGCTGTCATTGAATTTGTTATATGTACTGTCCAACTGGGCAAGAGCCTTGGCTTCACCGCCATCCAAGCGGCAATACTGGGCAGCAATTGCAGTGGAATATCTCATAAGGGCGTCATTGAAGAGATTCTCCTTACTCACCACAGCACTGTCCTGTGGGCTGAACAACATTTTGTTCCTCATCTGCAGCGCCTGCTGTATGGCTTCCCTATAATAGGCAATGGACTCCATTACGCCTCCATTAACAGCATAAACCCTGGCCATCCCCTCATACACAAACATCTTGTGCTCCCTGACATCAATCCCGGCCATGTCAAAAAAATCCAGAGCTCTGGAAAACATCTCCAGCGCATTGGCATAATCCATCTTATAGGCATACAGCTCCCCTTTGTGACGGCATATCTGCCCCTTCAACACAACTTTATCCGTAGATGAGCACAACTCCTCAGCCAGCAGAAACTCCTCCATGGCATCATAATACTTGTGTTCCCTCTGATAGGTCTGTCCGGTATAGAAGTGGTACAGAGCCAACTCAAGTTCAGGAGAAATTACTTCTTCAGAATGAGTACAGGCTACAGCCAGCAATACTATAAATATATACCTTATAAATCTCATCATTTTATAATGTTCAGGACAAAGTTAGCACATAAAATTGAAGGCGGCCAAAAAATTGACCGCCTTCAACATCATTTTTGAATGGATTATTTCTTAGGAGCCTCTTTAAGAACCTCAACTACAAAATCATACCATTTGCCCACTGAATCAATCTCAACCCTCTCATCAGGTGAGTGAGGAGAGAAGATTGTAGGACCGCATGAAACCATATCCCAGTTAGGGTAAGTACCGCCAAGGATACCGCACTCAAGACCTGCATGGATAGCCATAACTGCAGGCTGTTTGCCATAAAGCTTCTCATACACAGCCTTCATCTCCTTAAGGATTGGAGATGCCATATTTGGAGCCCATCCAGAATATCCGCCTCTGAATGAAACCTCAGCACCCGCCAACTCAAATACTGCACGCATTCTCTCAGCAAGGTCATCTTTTGCTGTATCTACAGAACTTCTCATCAAAGAGTGTACGTTAATTACACCATTCTCGGATTTTACAATGGCCATATTGTTTGAAGTCTCAACCAAACCAGGCATTGCATCACTCATTCTCTCTACGCCGCTTGGACAACCATACAGTGCTTTGCACAAATTGAGGGCAACTTTCTGCTCAATAGCCTCTGCAGCAAGAGGAGCATCCTCAAGGTAAACTTTAGCATCCTTGTCAGTTGCAGCATATTCTACTTTCACCTCAGCCTCCACTTTTGCAACAACAGCTTTTGCTGCTTCAAGTTTGTCAGCAGGAACTGCAATTACAGCAACTGCCTCCCTTGGGATTGCATTACGCATATTGCCACCCTCAACAGAAACAAGTCTTGCATCAAGATCCCTCAACAAAGGAAGCAAAGCCCTTGTCATAACCTTGTTTGCATTTGCACGGTAAAGGATTATATCCATACCTGAGTGGCCTCCTACAAGACCTTTAACATTAAGGACCTGGCCTACATAACCTGCAGGAACTGCCTCAGTATTGTATTTGAAAGTAGCAGAACAATCCAAACCGCCTGCACAACCTACATAAAGTTCACCCTCAGTCTCTGAATCAAGGTTAATGAGGATATCACCTTTAAGGACACCCGGTTTAAGAGCGCGGGCACCTGTCATACCGGTCTCCTCATCAATTGTGATAAGGACCTCAAGAGGACCATGTACCATATCTTTTGACTCCAATACTGCCATAGCCACAGCACAACCCAAACCGTTGTCAGCACCAAGAGTAGTACCGGTTGCATAAACCATATTGCCTACAATTCTAGGTTTGATAGGGTCCTTCTTGAAATCGTGCTCAACATCGTTGTTCTTCTGAGGAACCATATCAATGTGGGCCTGAAGGATAATACCCATCCTGTCCTCCATACCTGGAGTTGCAGGTTTACGGATAATCACATTACCAATCTCATCCTGGAAAGACTCCAGACCAAGTTTTTTCCCAAACTCACAAATGTATTTCGCTGCCTCCTGCTCAAATTTAGAAGGGCGAGGGATCTGTGTCAAATCATAGAAATTTTTCCACACAACTTGTGGAGACAAATCTGCTATTGTACTCATATCAATGTGTATTTTATAGTGTTATAGAAATTATTTCATCAATGTTTCAATAGGGAAACTCATAATTTTACCCAACTGATATACAGGCACCCTTGTCTGGATAAGCACTTTCTGTCCGTCCATTACCTTTACAACAACAGTAACAGGTTGTCTGTATGCCACTTTCCCTTTGGTTGCCAAAGCAGCCTCCTCAACAGAGGTTGGGTCAATTTTTTCTGCATCCTCAACAATCTCAAGCACAACTGGTCTTCCCTGCATATTATTGGCAGGAAGCAATCCCTGCTGGTCAGAAATCCTGAATGCTATATACATCATCTTTTTAGGGAAAGCCTGTGGCACAACATCAAATGCAACGGTCTGCTCATCCTTGACACTCTTGCCCACAAACATGCTCATATACTCATCCTCAAGCCTTTTGATCTCTGCCAATGTTGCCGACATCGCCTCCCCTGAGAATGTTGCATCTGTATCACCGGTAATGATCTCAATCCTTTTCTGGCGCAGCTTGAATATCATATCGGCAGTCTCCTCTGCCTTTTTCTCCAAACTTTTCACCACTGTCTGTTCCTGCTTCACAGGAATCTTCTCCATCCCATCAGCACCCGCAACAGTTTTATACAGGGTAGTAGTTGCATTATAAATATTGGAAGCAGCCCCCTGAAGGAAATCATCCGGGTTGGCAACACTTGGGAAACGCCATTGGGCAGGCTTGCCTGTATACGCATCCGAAAGGGCCACAAGTCCCTGGCTGCTCATCTGAAGGAAATTTGCTGCAGCAGTCTTTGAACCCTGCAAGTTCACAACAGCCGAAACAGCCGGATCAGCCTCTATGCAAGGTACCATCTCTATGGACTTTATCTTATAAAACTCCCCGCTTGCCGGCCTCACATCAACACCCAGGTATTTTTTCGCATACTGGGCATATGGACCTGCCTGATATGATTCATGTTCAGCCGTAACCTTAAGCACTATGGTTGTCCTTGGCAAGGAATACACTACAGTTCCTGCCGGAGCTGTCTCTTCCGGACTCAAAACCTGCGCTGCAGCAGAAGAAACTGCCCCTGCCACAAAAAGCGCTGCAAAAAACAATTTAAATTTCATCATACAATCAATTATCAAACGGCTTCTCCCCATACAGACGCAGATATTCCTCCACCTCTTCTGGACGGAAATCCCTCTTCCATCTCTTATGGCTCCAAAGCCAGTTAACTTTATTGGCAAATATATCTTCCTGCAAATAGCATGCAAATCTTCTTGTCAACTCTCCATGAGGCACACCTTTGGTATTCTCCTCAATAAGCCTGAATTTCATTTCATACCTGCCCCTCTCCACTCGGTCTATACCAAGATATACCATAGGTATTCCCAACTTGGAAGCAACATACTCGGCACCTCCGAGCATTTGGGTTGGCTGATTGAGGAATTTGGCAACAATCCTCTCCTCCTTTGGAGACTGGTCAGCAATGAAATAATAGAGCCCAGTAGCCCTCTTGTCCTTTAGAATATGCCTCAAAATATGCTTGGACTCCAAAATGCACCCTTTATTGCCACACTTGTCTGAAGCAAGCATCCTCATCTTAACCAGAAAAGCATCAACAGCCCTGTTCTTTGCCCTCTTGTAGCTCAAATATATGTGGTGGGAAGCAAAACCGCCAGTCTTCTCTACTCCATCCGGCCCTGCAACACCGTTGAAAAGTTCCCAATTTCCCATATGCCCCAGCACAACCACCACCTTAGGATTCCTGCTGCACAACTCATCCATCATGGATCTGTCGGGAACAGAAATCACCTCACATATCTCCTCTTGCGAAGCACTTATTGCCCAAATGCTCTCAAAGGTAATGTCCATCATATATTTGTAGTACTCCTTTCTGAGTTTCTTTATCTCGCCATACTTCAACTGGGGAAAGCTGCGTGCCATATTTATATCTATCACACTTCTCCTGTAGCCGAACATGTTGAGGAAGAAGGCACACACATCCGAGAGGATATAAAACACCCTCCTCGGCAACAGGGAAACCGCATAGGTTATCCCCCACAAAGTCCAAAATAACAGTTTCTGAATTATAGTCACAAAAACAAATTTAAGGAAAAATTGCCAAACACACACAAAAAATGCTCAATCTTTTAATATCTCACATTCTTTTATCCTAAAAACAATAATTATTTTTTGCAAAAAGAGGCTTTTTTATAACTTTGTCAAAGTTTGCCTTTATTGCAACCCTAAAGCACTGAAAATTTCATTATTAAATTTAACAACTAATATTATGTTCAAAAATCAACCTAAAGGATTAATTCCTGCAGCTCTTGCCAATATGGGCGAGCGCTTTGGATTTTATACCATGATGGCAATTCTTACATTATTCCTTATGTCTAAATTTGGACTAACAGGAACAGAAGCTGGAGGATTGTACTCATTCTTTTACGGAGCTATCTACATCCTTGCATTGGTAGGTGGTCTAATTGCAGATAAATTGAGGAATTATAAAGGGACAATCATCGCTGGCCTTATAGTGATGTCATTGGGATACCTTCTTTTGGCCATGCCTGCTCTAATTACCTCAAAATACATTGCTCTTGGTGCTTTACTTGTAATTGCATTCGGCAATGGTCTATTCAAGGGGAATCTTCAAGCCCTTGTAGGTCAGCTTTATGACAACGAGCAATATGCTTCAAAGAGAGACTCAGGATTCCAGATTTTCTATATGTTTATCAATATTGGAGGTTGTGTTGCTCCTTTCATGGCTACTAGCGTAAGAAACTGGTTTGTTAAATCTCAAGGTTTCCTATACAACTCAGATCTACCATCTCTATGCTGGCAGTACAATAGAGGAGAGATGTCTCAAGAAGTTTTTAATGGAAGATTTACACAACTTGCAACAGAGGTTTCCGGTGGCGTAACTCCGGATATGGCAAGTTTTGCTTCAAACTACCTAGAAGCATTTAACACTGGCTTTCATTATGCATTCTCGGTTGCAATCATTGCAATGCTTATTTCCCTAGTAATATTTTTGGTGAGCAAGAAATCTCTTCCTAATCCAAAAGGTAAGACTTCTTCATCGAAGACTGCCGTTTCAACTGAAGAAATCAAGCAAGATGCCAAAGAGATCAAGCAACGCCTACTTGCACTATTTGCTGTATTTGGGGTTGTTATCTTCTTTTGGTTCTCATTCCATCAGAACGGTCTTACACTGACAATGTTTGCAAAAGATTATACTCTATTGGAACTATTCGGTAAACCTATTTCAGCTGAGATTTTCCAATCTATAAATCCATTTGTTGTTGTATTCCTCACACCTGTAGTAATGTGGGTATTCTCGGCATTAAGCAGAAAAGGTAAAGAACCTTCAACTCCTAAGAAAATTGGCATTGGTATGGGTATTGCCGCATCAGCATTCGTAATTATGGCATTAGGTTCTATTGGTTTACCTAAATTTGCAGAAGTAAATGAGATGGGTGGCCTAGATGCAGCTGCACGTGTAACACCTTTCTTACTTTTTGCAACATATTTCATCCTAACTATTGCAGAGTTATTCATTTCTCCTCTAGGTCTATCTTTTGTATCTAAGGTTGCACCTGCTCATCTTCAAGGCGTGATGCAGGGTTGCTGGTTAGGAGCAACAGCAGTTGGTAACTTCTCCTTGGTCTTAGGATCTATTATGTATGAAAATATCTCTATTTCTGTAACTTGGAGTGTATTTGCCATTGTATGCTTTATATCAATGGCGGTAATGTTCTCTATGGTAAGCTGGTTAGAAAGAGTTTCAAAATAACAGACATTATTAAATTATCATAAAGCCGAGTCCAAAAAAATGTGACTCGGCTTTTTATTTTTATCCAAAAAGAAAATCTATCTTTGCGCTGTCATGAGTAAAGTTGCCGTTGTAATACTTAACTGGAACGGAGAAAAGTTCCTGAAAAAATATATCCCGGTCCTGGTTGCCAATACACCTGCCTCAATGGAGGGGAAGAAGGTGGAACTGGTTGTGGCTGACAACGGTTCAACCGACAACTCCCTTGCATATCTGAAGGAGAACCATCCACAGGTGAGAATTATTCCGTTCAAGGAGAACTTCGGCTTTACCGGAGGTTACAACAGGGCACTGGCACAGGTAGAGGCGGAGTATTTCATACTCCTCAATTCAGATATCCTTGTCCCTTGCAGCTGGCTGGAGCCTCTGGTGGAATTTATGGATTCCCATCCCAAGGTCGGAGTATGCCAGCCCAAGATGCTCTCTGAGGGGAGACACCAGCAGCTGTGCATTGCTGCAACAGGTAAAGAGGATACATCAGGGAGCTTTATTCCTGAGGAATCTGTCGGGAAGGAGATGTTTGAATACGCCGGGGCTTGCGGAGGGTTCATAGATATATTGGGATTCCCTTTGTGCAGGGGAAGGATCCTTTCTGATGTGGAATTTGACAACGGTCAGTATGACAATCCTATGCAGGTATTCTGGGCTTCCGGAGCCTGCATGATGGTACGCAGCAGCGTATGGAGGGAACTGGGAGGCCTGGATGAAAAGTTCTTTGCCCATATGGAGGAGATAGATTTCTGCTGGAGGGCACAACTGGCAGGGTATCAGGTGTGGGCTGTACCCCAGAGCCATGTGTTCCATGTGGGGGGAGGCACCCTACCTAACAACTCCCCAAGGAAACTCTTCCTCAATTACCGCAACAACCTCCTCATGCTATACAAGAATCTTCCTGTTTCTGAAGGGTGGAGCGCTTTCGGGAAGAAAAGAGGGAACCGCAACCTGCATATTTTCATAAGGATGTGTGTGGACGGGCTCACCGCAATAATATATCTGCTGCAGCTGAAATGGAGTTTCTTCACATCCGTAATAAAAGCGCACAATGAGTTCCGCAGGATGAAAAAGGAAACGGCAGTCACCCTCAAGGATAACCGCCGCTACCAACCTGTCGGCATCTATCCCAAGAGCCTTCTGGTAAGCAAGGCCCTTGGCAGACGCATAAAATTTTAAAAACTATCCTAAATAGTGGAATCAACAACCCAACTGAAGGCCCTCAAGCCCATAAGGGGGTTGTTTTCATCCAACACTTTCAATCTACTCATAAAATCCTCCGCAATTCTGTCATCAACAATTGATATCATTGCAGAGTTGAGAGTAGGCCAGGCATGGTCTCCAAGGTGAGGGTCACCACCTTTTGACCCTCTACCCGAAACCTCTTCCCAGTTTGTAAAGCCCTTTACACCGGCTTTCAGCATAATATCCAGAATCTCCTCTTTAAAAGCCTGGTTATATGATATAAAAACTGCTTTCATCTCTTTTCTTTTTTGCATTTTACATTACTTTGCAAGGGCTTTCATAGCCTTAATCTCCGCTTTCCTCTTTTTCCTGAGACCGTTACCTGCAAACACTGCATACATTACAGGTACAATCAACAAGGTAATGAGGGTAGATACAGAAAGTCCCCAAGCCACACAAGTACCCAAACCTCTCCACATCTCAGAACCCTCACCGGTTCCAATTGCCATTGGTACCATACCCAACACTGTTGTCATTGTGGTCATGAGCACAGGACGGAGACGGGATCTTCCCGATGTTACAATCGCATGTACAATTCCCATACCCCTCTCTCTACAAAGGATGATATAGTCTATAAGCACAATACCGTTCTTAACCACAATACCCATAAGCATGATAAGACCAATCATGGACATTACGTTCAGAGGCTGTCCTGTAACAAGGAATCCCAAAATCACACCCACAAACGCAAATGGGATTGAGAACATGATCACAAACGGATATGTAAGTGACTCGAACTGTGCCGCCATTACAATGAACACAAGGATAATGATAAGGGCCATCAGCATAATGAGGTCTCCAAATGTCTCCTGCTGGTCTTCATAAGTACCACCCAACTGCCAGCTGATACCCATTGGCAATGCCAATTTGTCCATAAAGCCGTTTGTGGCCGAAACCAGGTCAGACATTGCCATACCCTGAGGAACAACAGCAGAAACAGTAACAAGTCTCTCACGGTCTTTACGCTCAATTGCAGGAGGGGTAAGAATCTCTTTAACCTCACCCAAGTCACGCAATCTGATACCCTGTCCCATTGCATTGTAGATAAGGATGTTCTCAATATCCTCAACTGTAGTACGGA
>SUYX01000056.1 GCA_015060225.1 Bacteroidales bacterium
CATTTGCCATAACCTCGTGCTCAGGATACATCCTGGCAACCTCCTGCATAATGTAGAACTGGATTGAAGTCAGGTGTGCCTTCTCATAGTCTGTAATGTAGATCTGTACACCACCCATGTTCTCACCCTTGCCTACTGAGTAGAAAGGTTTCACATTTATAGGTCGGAATGTTACGCCAGGAAGGTTCAATGCGTTGAGTGCATCTGCAAACTCGGCAGCATTGATCCACGGTGCAGCCACCATCTGGAAAGGAAGGGTATAACCTACACCTATTGACATATATCCCAACTCTCCAAGGATACCTGTTGCAGGATAATAGTATGAAGTCTCTGCCTGAGGCATATGAGGAGAAGGGAGAACCCAAGGGAGTCTGGTATCTGTGTAAACCATATCCCTGCTCCAGCCCTCCATAGGAACTACAGTAAGGTTACATTTTACAATGGTATCATTGGTACCCTTCTCACCTTTAAGCATACCCTCCTCATTAAGCATCTGAGCCAACTCACCTACGGTAAGGCCATAAAGGTAAGGTATCTCAAACTGGCTTACAAAAGAGAAATTGCCGGCCTCAACAATATTACCCTCAACCTTGTTTCCACCAAGCGGATTAGGGCGGTCAAGTACAATAACCTCCTTGCCGTTCTCGGCAGCAGCCTCCATAAGGAGACCAAGGGTACTGATAAATGTGAATGAACGGCAACCGTTATCCTGAATGTCATACACAATGGCATCAACATCCTTCAACATCTCAGGGGTTGGCTTGCGGGTCTTTCCGTACAAAGAATATACAGGAACACCGGTTTTAGGGTCAACCTCGTCACTTACCTTGTCACCTGCGTGGATATCTCCTCTCACGCCATGCTCCGGGCCATAAAGGGCCACAAGCTCTACACCAGGAGCATTTGCAAGAATATCCACAGTAGAAACAAGTTTGTTGTTTACTCCCGACGGATTTGTAACAAGACCCACCTTTTTGCCCTGCAACTGCTTGAAGCCGTTTGACTCCAGAACATCAATACCGGTCTTCACAACCTTATTTGATTTCTCTTGCTGTACTAATGCAGCGCAAGATGGCAATAGCACTGCAAAAGCAACAAGAGCAACAACTATATTCAAAACTTTTTTCATACGAATATGTCTAATCTTTTTTCTTACCAAATGAAGGGTCAATTTTAATAAATGCACACACTCCAATAGTTGCCAAACAACAAATCATTGTCCAAATAAAGAAATGTTGATAGCCGATTGTCTCCTGCAACCATCCTGCAGCCATACCTGGCAACATCATACCTAGAGCCATAAAACCGGTACATATTGCATAGTGGGCTGTTTTGCGCTCTCCTTCAGAGAAATAAATCAAATACAACATATATGCGGTAAATCCAAAGCCATATCCAAATTGTTCAATAAAAATACACAAGTTTATGATAAACAACGATACTTCTTGAGCATAACTCAAATATAGGAAAGTACCACATGTCAATGACATACTCCAAGCCATTGGCCACAACCATTTCTTTAATCCTCCTTTTGCTGCAACCAAACCACCAATAATACCACCTATTGTCAAACCAATAATACCAACTGTTCCATAGGCAAATCCCACCTCACCTGTTGTCATACCTAAACCGCCTTTATCAACAGAGTCCAACAAGAATGGGTTAATCAATTTTACCAACTGAGCCTCAGGGAATCTATATAGCATCATAAAACACAATGCAGCCACAGTCTGGCCTACAGGTTTCCTAGTGAAGAATGTTTTGAATGTAATAAAGAACTCTTTCAGGATATCAGATGCTGACAAGTTCTCCTTCGCTGAACTACCATCTGTTGCAGGTTTAGGCAAAACAATACCATGGTAAATACTTACTATGAAGAAAAATGCTGAAAGCACTATGAAAACTACCATCCATGCAAAAGAAATATTACCAGAAGTACCCTCAAATGTAGCTGATGTACTCTCCTTCAATTTTGGATCTGCAGTGAAAATCATGTAAGCTGGCTGCTCCCAGTTAGTTTCGTTAAATTCCAATCTTGAAGTCTTTTCATCAATCTTAATACTCTTATCACCATCTTTCTGTGACACTATCAACACTTTAGGCTCCCCAGCAACTGGTTTTTGGTTAATTTTAACCGCAACAATACCAATATTTGTCACTGCTTCAGCAACCTGAGCTCTCTCCTCACCAAATGTCTCTCTAACCCATTTTGTAAAATTGCCCTCCTCTTTTTTTGTAGCCACACCAGCTTTAGCTTCTTCCTGGATAACAAATCCATTGGCACTATTACTTTCGTATACCAATCGTGTCAAGCTGTCAATTGTCGCTTTATCTGATTTATCTGCGATATATGTCATCTCAAGGACATCTGAAGACACATTAAAACACATTTCATCAGAAGCCTTTGTATTGGTTACTTCAGATAAAGAAATTGTTTTGGCTGCATTTTCCGACACTTTTACATTAATATTTACCGGTTCCAAACCTGTGCTTAACTCTATAGCACCTGCAATAATAACGAGCAGTCCCTGACCAGCAACAGTTGCAACTCTATAAAAAGTACTGCGGATACCTACATATTTGGATTGTTCATGCTCAGTCAAAGCATGCATATAAAATCCATCGGCTGCAATATCATGAGTAGCAGAAGTAAATCCCATAACCCAAAATACTGCCAAAGTCAATTGAAAGAACAACGAAGTTGGAATAGTGAATGCAATACCTGCCAAAGAAAAGGCAATAATCCACTGCATAACAACTGTCCACCAACGTTTTGTTTTGAACATATCAATAAATGGGCTCCAGAATGGTTTAATAACCCACGGAAGATATAACCAACTTGTATAAAGAGCAATGTCTGTATTTGATATACCCAATCGCTTGTACATTATCACAGATATTGTCATTACAGCAACATATGGCAAACCTTGCGCAAAATACAACGTTGGAATCCATGCCCAAGGTGATCTAGATTTTTGATTCATTTTATTCTTAAGTTTAAGTTAATCCATTAATATCTGCTTTCAATTGCAGCACCTACAAAATAGTGGAGAAGAATCTCCTTGTATTTGTACCCCTGCTCACCCATTACTGCAGCACCAATCTGGCAAAGGCCTACACCGTGGCCCCAACCTGCACCATGAAGGATGAATTTTGCAGGGACACCATTCTCCTCTCCTACCTTCTCAACAACGAATGCCGAGCTGTAAAGGTGCGAAGGTGACAATGTGCGTCTTATCTCAAGTTCTTTACCGATTGTCATGGTCTTCTTTGTACCTACAATCTTAAGTTTGATAAGGCGTGCACTTGTACCTCTCTCTACAGGGACAAGATCTATGATATCTCCGTAATCCACACCGCTGCGTTTAAGGATAAGTTCAGAAAGTTCTTTCTGGGTGTACTCCTCTTTCCAACGGTAGAAGTTTACAGTCTCCTGATCATAGTTGTTCAGAACCTGGCTTAGTATCTTCTGGTCTGTAGTGTTGCAGAAAGCTTCAGGACTTGTCATGATCCACTCACGGGCATTCTCCTCAATTGTGAGGTCCGGAATATCCTGTGGGTTCTTGCCGTCCCTTACTTTAACAAGGTATGAGTATTTTACAGGCTCCCAGCAGTTCTGGAACTCCTCAAATACACCGCCGCAACATTTTGAGAAACGGGCATCACAAATCTTGCTGCCGTCCATCAGAAGCTCGCCCCAGGTAGCATCAATAGCCTTTCTTACTATAGCTGTAGAAGCTCTTGTAAGACCCTGGTAACGCTGGCAGTGGTCATCTGCACAAACATCAAAGTTTATATGGTCCTCACGGTCGTACCATTTGATAAGCTCATCCTCTGTCTGGGTTGTAGCGCAATAAGCAGTATTTGCTGCAACAATCTCCTTATTTTTCTCTATCTGGGCCAAAAGCCAGCTTCTTGAGATAACAGCATGAGCCTTCAAAAGCTCCTCACTTGCAGTTGCACTCATCTCGCTTGAGATTACACTTGTAAGGTAATCCTCTACGCCAATAATGTTTACAGCAGTAAGCTTGCCGTTCTCAACAATAATTCTCAATGCAGAACCGAACTTCTGGTCCTCTTTTCTCTCCCAGTGGAAGTTTACACCAATGGTAACTCCTCTTAGCCAGAATGTACCAATTCCTTTAGGGGTAAACATCAACTCAGTGTACTCCTTGCCGTTCCAAAGTACCTTACCGTTCTGCTCAACTGCAGTCTGAGGACCTTTTACCTCACAGGTGCAGTCACAACCAGGAGTAGAGAATGTATATACATTATTGAGTTCAAAAGAGATCTCTTTCTCACTCATGATACCTACACTTACAGTAGGCTGCTCTCTGAGAGCATTCTTAACCATACCGAATGCCTCACTGCTTATCTGAAGCTCATCTGTAATCTCAACAAGCTCTTTCTCTGTAATCTTGTTGAAATCTTTCTCAAGAGGAGTGATGAACACACCACCCATATCTACAGATGCAGGGCTTAGAAGGATATTTGCGTCTCCCTCCGCAAAATAGTGCGAAGGACGGTGTTTCTCCCTCAAATAAACAAGAGCAACATATTTTGTTGCATCACCCTCTTTTACGGTCCATGCAAGCAGGTTGAGCATAGGCTCCCACTCACCCTCCTTAACCTCAAGGCAGCTGTAAAGTTTTCTGAACTGAGCCACTGCAGCACCCTTGTCGGTTGCCTCAATAGCCATAATTCCTCTCATGTAGTTCTCTACAGAGTAAACTTTCACCCCCTCTTTGTTTACAAGAAGAGTCTTCTCCAATGCATTGTAGTTGTACTCCACAGGAAGGAAGCCTTTATTGCCGCCCTGGAAGTGCATATGGTCAGGTGCAGAGGCACCACATTTAGGTCCGTTATAGAAGAACAGGAAGTCATCCAATGTCTCTGCAAGGGAAAGCATATCTTCAAATCTCTCCCACTCACCCTCAATAGTCTGGTTCACATGGTTTACATCGGGAACAGTAAGGTGTTTAGGGAAAATTGGGAACGGATTGATAAGTACAGAGTATTCTGCTTTCTTCCCGAAGAATGGCAACCCCTCCTGAATCGCAGGACGGTTTGCTCCACAAAGGAAACATTTTCTCTCCTTGATGGTCTTTGGATCTACCTTTGCTGCAGAAGAAACTATTCTTGCAGGGTTGAACTGTACTTTTACCGGAAAACCACCAACAGTGATCTCCTTAACGCCTACATTGGCAAGAGCCGCAAAATTGTCTGAGGCCTGTTGCCAAACGGCAAGCTGCCTATTGATTAAATCATAGACAGCTTGGTTTGTTAATGTATTATTGTTATTCATCAAATTATTTCTTTAGAGCAACACGGGCCTGCAACTCCCAAGTTCTGATTCTGTCCTTGTACAAGTTGTGGTTGTTCATTTTTACGATATCCAATGAAGCATCAGAGTTGTCCTCCCATCTGCGGCAGTTGTAAACTACATCGTAGATACGGCCAATCTGGTATTTTCTTGAGAATTTTAGACCAAGTGCGTAATCCTCACCGTAGCTTGTGTTAGGAACTTTGATAGCTCTAAGAACTGGAGTATAGAATGCTCTTGGAGCGCCAAGGCCGTTAATTCTAAGGGCATTGTTTCTACCGTTCTCAGGAGTCCACTCTTTGTGGTCAATGATACCTGGTGCGATCATCTCCATGTTGAAGTTGGTCATCATATATGTACCTACTACCATAGCACAGTTCTGCTCGTAGAAAGCATTAACGATTTTCTGAAGTGTATCAGGGCCTGAGTAAACATCATCTGAATCCAACTGAACAGCGAATTTACCGCATTTTGGATGGTGAACACCTGCATTCCAGCAACCGCCAATACCCAAATCCTTGCGCTCAGGGATAAGGTGGATAAGTCTGTCGTCACTGGCAAACTCCTTAATTGCCTCAGTTGTACCGTCAGTTGAATGGTTATCTATGATGATAAGGTTGAATTTGAAGTTGGTCTCCTGAGTAAGAACAGATTTGATTGCATCTCTTACAGTCTTTACTCTGTTGAATACAGGAATAATTACAGATGCCTCATACTCAAAATTGTTCTCACTGAACTCAATGTGCTCAAATTTTGGCTCAAGGTAACCGCCAATCTCCTTAAGATGCTCGGTACAAGCCTGCTCCATCTCAATCTGTACGCCACGGTTCTTAGGATCAACATAATCAAAAATCTTTGCACCACTCTTACGGTTATCGTTCTCTATCTCAGTATACAGATACTCGTTGATATGGCAAAGCTCACCTTTTTGTGCCACTTTAAGCCTCAAATCATAAAGACCTGCAAATTTATAATCCTGTTTCATTCTGCTCGCACCGCATTTCAAAGCTGCAGCGTTGTAGAAAAGAACTGAACCAAAATTAAAGTCATCCCTCAAACTGCCAAACTGGTAATCGATAACAGGGCTGGCTTTCTTGGCTCCGTCAGTAATCTGGTAGTGATCTGCATAAAGCATGGATGCAGCAGAATCCTGAGCCAAATTAACAAATCTCTCAATTGCAAAATAACCAAATTCCAAAGTGGTATATTTGGTATAAATTAGAGAGTACTCAGCATCTGAAAGTTCTGCAATCTTCTTAACGGTTGCACTGCTCTGCAAAGAATCAATCTTTACAATCTCACAACCCTCAATTGCCTCATTGTAATCCTCAGTAGCCAATAGATAAATCTTAGAAACAAGGTCACTTGCTTTTAGACCGTTAACGGTAGCAATCACCTGGTTCTTCTCCTGAACAGGAATAAAACAATTAATTTTTGCCATCTTAAATTATATGTTAAAGTTGTTATAATGTCAAAATAAGGTTAGTTTGCAAATATAAAAAAATAAATGGGTAAAGACAAAAAAAAAGCCCTAAGGTTCTAAACCTTAAGGCCTATATCCAATTAAAAAATTTACGTGGAGAGCAAGGGAGTCGAACCCTTGACCCCTAGCTTGCAAAGCTAGTGCTCTAGCCAACTGAGCTAGCCCCCCAGATTTGAGTGTGACACCCATTAAAAGAACTAAAAAAAGGAGTCAGAGACTCCTTGGTGGAGAGCAAGGGAGTCGAACCCTTGACCCCTAGCTTGCAAAGCTAGTGCTCTAGCCAACTGAGCTAGCCCCCCGGTTTAGTAGTCCCGCGCGGATTTGAACCGCGGACCCCCACATTATCAGTGTGGTGCTCTAACCAACTGAGCTACGAGACTGTATATAATAATGAAAAGAACAAGCTGAGCATAAACTCTATCGATTTACAGTCGCTCCAAAAAGGAGGTGTTCCAGCCACACCTTCCGGTACGGCTACCTTGTTACGACTTAGCCCCAGTTACCGGTTTTGCCC
>SUYX01000018.1:0-32886 GCA_015060225.1 Bacteroidales bacterium
CAAAGAGCATATCATGGAGTGGGATATAGAAATCACAAATGACATATCAGAACAAAAAGCAATTGGTAAATTCTTTAGAAGTCTAGATCAAAAGATTGAATTAAACCGCCAAATAAATGATAATTTAACATTTACACGAAACATATTATCAGCTTAACCTATTCACGAATAATTATTTAAGAAATCCATATACCATGTTCTTACATTTCACAGAAGACTCATATGAGAATGCACTTATCGGACTGTTCAAGTCGATGGGATATGAGTACGCATATGGACCGGATATAGAAAGGAATTATCAGGAGCCATATTATCTTAACCAGATATGGGCTTCCTTGCCGATTGTCAATCCGTCAAAACATCATAATGCCATTGCAGAGGCTATCAAGAAACTCACCAATATTGATTCGGGTGATCTAACCCAGAAGAATGGTATCTTCATGGATTACCTGCAGAACGGTATTCCGGTAGCATATCATGATGGAAAAGAGATACGCCATGACATTGTATATTTGATTGACTACGGGAATACGCATAGGAACACTTTCCAGATTATCAATCAATGGACATATGTTGAGAAGTCTGAAAAGAGGGCCGATCTGATTGTGTTTGTGAATGGCCTGCCACTGGTATTGATTGAACTGAAGTCTCCATCCCGTGAAGAGACTGATGCATCTGCTGCATACAGGCAGATAAAGAACTACATGTATGAGATTCCATCAATGTTCACATACAATGCCTTCTGTGTGATGAGCGATATGATGTGCTCTAAGGCTGGTACAATCACCAGTAGTGAGGACCGCTTCATGGAATGGAAGACAAAGGACGGAAACTATGAAAGCACACAATACGCAGACTACGACACATTCTTTGAGGGTATTTTCCCGAAGGATCGTCTTCTTGATATTATAAAGAACTTCACATGCTTCTCGCACGAAGAGAAAGGTGCAGCTAAGATTCTGGCAGGATATCACCAGTATTTTGCAGTTAGAAAGGCTGTGGAGAGAACAGTGAAAGCAACTAACGGTGACGGTAAGATTGGAGTATTCTGGCACACTCAGGGCAGTGGTAAATCACTGTCTATGGTATTCTATGCG
This sequence comes from Bacteroidales bacterium, assembly GCA_015060225.1. GTDB lineage: Bacteria > Bacteroidota > Bacteroidia > Bacteroidales > UBA932 > Egerieousia. Next base: position 1,098 of record SUYX01000018.1, read on the forward strand.
CATATGATTCAGGAGGCCCTTTCTCAGCCTACTATTGTTGTCATTACAGACAGAAACGACTTGGATGATCAGCTTTATGCTCAGTTTGCAAAATGCAAGGATTTCTTAAGACAGACTCCAGTGCAGGCACAGAATAGAGAGAATCTACAGGAACTCCTTAGGAAAAGAGAGGCAAATGGTATAATCTTTACCACTATGCAGAAGTTCCAGGAGTCAAATGAGCCGTTATCAGAGAGGAAGAATATTGTGGTTATGACTGATGAGGCACATCGTGGCCAGTATGGATTTGAAGAGAAAGTAAGTGCAGACGGAAAGATATCTGTTGGAATGGCCAGAGTTATTCATAACTCATTGCCTAATGCGTCATTTATAGGTTTTACTGGAACACCTATATCCGCTAAAGATAAAGATACACAGGAAGTTTTTGGTGAATATATTGATATATATGACATGACTCAAGCTGTCGCAGATGGCGCTACATGCGCTGTTTTCTATGAGTCTCGTGTCATTAACCTTAATCTTGATGATGCCACATTAAAGTTGCTGGATGATGAGTATGAGCTTCTTGCAAATGAAGGGGCAAGTGTTGAGCAGATAGAGGCAAGCAAGAAGGAAATGGCCCATATGGAAGCTATTCTTGGCGCACCTGAAACAATAGATTCACTTTGTTGTGACATACTTAAGCACTATGAAGAAAACAGGCAGTATGAACTTACCGGTAAGGCTATGATAGTTGCATACTCCCGTCCAATAGCAATGAAAATATATGAAAGGTTGTTGGAACTTCGTCCGGAGTGGACCGAGAAAGTTAAGGTAATCATGACAGGAGGTAATAATGATCCGGAAGAATGGCATGAGATTGTCGGGAATAAGCAATACAAAAAGGAGCTTGCCAAGAAGTTTAAGGATGACAATGATCCTATGAAAATTGCTATTGTTGTGGATATGTGGCTTACCGGGTTTGATGTGCCTTCTCTTGCTACCATGTATGTGTATAAACCAATGACCGGTCATAATCTTATGCAGGCAATTGCTCGTGTGAATCGTGTTTTTAAAGATAAAGCAGGTGGGCTTGTTGTAGATTATATTGGTATAGCTAAGGCGCTTAAGGAAGCAATGAGAGATTATACCAAACGCGACCAGGATAAATATGGAAACCCGAATATTAAGGAGACAGCACTGTTAAAATTCAAGGAAAAGCTTGAAGTGTGCAGAGGATTAATGCATGGGTACGATTATAGCGCGTTCAAAGAGTGTAGTGATACAGAGAGGGCAAGAATTATTAAGGGTGGAGTAAACTTTATGTTTGCGCCTACTAAGGAGGAAGATTATAAGAATTTCTTAAAAGAAGCAGGACTGCTCAAAAATGCAGTGAGCCTATGCAGAAGCCTTTTGCAGGAAGAGGAAAGATATGAATCAGCTTTCTTTGAAACGGTACGTACTCTTCTTAACAGGATGACTGGTAAAGGGACTATTTCTAAGAAAAGTATCAATGAAAGGATTAGTGCGCTCCTAAGCCAAAGTGTTAAGAGTAATGGCGTCATAAATTTGTTTTCTGATGTTAAGGCAGAGTTTTCACTCTTTGATGCTGCTTTCTTGGATGAAATCTCCAAAATGAAGGAGAAAAACATTGCAATTGAATTACTTAAGCGATTACTTGCTGAAAGAATTCATATTTATAAAGAGTCAAATATTGTGCAATCACAGAAGTTCTCTGAAATGCTTAATATGACTCTATCCAACTACCTCAAAGGGATGATTACTAACGAGGAAGTTATTGAAGAGCTTTTGAAAATGGCTCAGGATATTGCAAATTCAGAGTCACAGGCCAATGAACTTGGTCTTTCAAAAGAAGAGAAAGCGTTTTATGATGCACTTACCCAACCTAGAGCTGTACAAGATTTCTATACCAACGAGCAACTTGTAGAAATGACTAAGGAACTTACTGATACTCTCAGGAAAAACCGTACAATAGACTGGCAAAAGAAAGAATCTGCAAGAGCAGGTATGAGAAGATTGATAAAACGTCTTTTGAAGAAATACAAATATCCACCAGAGGAGGAGCAAAATGCCATGGATATTGTCCTTAAGCAATGTGAGCAATGGGCTGATGTGGAGCCTGAGTATGCATATTATGACTAACTTAAATGAATTATGAAACAACCAGGATACGTATACATTCTTACCAATCCATCTTTCAAGGAGGATTGGGTGAAAATTGGTAAAAGTTCAAGACCGGTAGATGTAAGGTCAAAGGAATTGGATAATACTGCAGTGCCTTTGCCTTTTGAGATTTTTGCCACTCTTAAGACTGAGAAGTATGATAAGGCTGAGAAGTTGATACATCGCTATATTGAGCGTTTTACCAACTTGCGTATCCGTGACAATAGGGAGTTCTTTAATGTTAAGCCTGAGGATGCGTTGGCTATATTCAGAGATGTGGCAATGATTTTGGATGATGCGGAGATTGATGAGGTTTATAAAAGGTCGGTAAATGGAGAAGAGGACGAAAAGTCAACATCACCCCGCATAAGACGTACACCAGAGAGAGCAGAGCAATATACTTGGCTAATCTCCGCCAATACAAAATATTTTAATCTTGAGGGATGCATACAAAAATATGGAGTGGTGTATTGGTCTCAATATTTCCATTATCAGACAGGAGATACTATTTATGTATATAATTCCAGTCCCGACAGTTGTATCCGTTATAAGTTCATAGTTGAAGGCCACGATTTGCAATTCAGTGCAGAGATGGAACAAGAAAAGGAATTTCATGCTGACCCAAAAGATTTTGAAAATACCAAACTGCACAACCGCTTTGCGAAACTGAAGTTTGTAGACAAGACATCTTCAGACAGACTGTCACTTGTTCATCTCATGGATCATGGTTTGGGTATGGCTCCAAGGGGTGCTGTGCATCTTACTGGTGAGTTATTGGAGTATATTGAGAAGAATTTCTAGCAAACATTATAACGGATATTAGTTGTAAGTGTTGAAATAAAAATCACACAAGAGATATAAATGGCAAAGTATAATAAAGGTGATAGTGTTACGTTCGTTGAAACTAACGAGTCAGGAGTGATAGTTGAGGTATATGCTCCATACAAGGGAAAACAACAATATGCGGTGCGTTGGATTAATTCCGGTGATATATCTGATATTCTAGAATCCAGATTAGAACCTGAACGTAAACTAGAAAATGCATTTGATATGCTTCAAGCTGGAATCTATAGTGCATTTGTGGATTTTGCACGCCTTAATACGCAATATAAAATAGAAAACACGAGCATAAATACTATTTCTTCTTTAAAAGCCTCTCGCACAATTTTTAAGCCATATCAATATAAACCGTTATTGAAATTTCTAAACTCAGATTCAAGAAGAATTTTAATTGCTGATGAAGTTGGCCTTGGAAAGACGATAGAAGCTGGACATATAATGTTAGAATTAAAAGCAAGAAATGAACTAGGTAGTGCTATAATAGTTTGCCCCAGCTCTCTACAAGATAAATGGAAAGATGAACTTGAAACTCGTTTTGACCTACGCTTTAAAAAATATGAGCATAAGTTAGACTTTATTGCGGATATAGAAAGTCATCGTCCAATATATGGAATTTTAACATATGAAAAAATAAGGACATCAAGTCATAATGATTTAGGTGAAATTTTAGAGGAAAAACAGGTCTTTATTGATTTAGTGGTATGTGATGAAGCTCATAGAATGAGAAATAGTGGAACTGATACTTTTGATGGAGCAAAGAAGTTTTTGACGGCAGCTCGTTCTGCAATATTTATGTCGGCTACTCCGATTATGTTGCATGAAGGGAATTTATTCACATTGCTTAATTTATTGGATCCGTATCAATTTAAGTCAGAAGAAGTCTTTAGGAACTTAATGAATGCAAATAAACCTTTTGTGGCTGCCATATCCGAATTGAATGCTAAGTTGCCTTTTAAGGATATTGCGCAACGCTTGATGGATGCAGAACTAAGGTATGAGTATAAATATAGCGGAGATGACAAGTATAAGTGGACTGCTATTTCTGTCAAGGAAGATTATAAATCCAACCCACTATTTAATAAAATTATAGCAGATCTTAATCAACTAGAGGAAACAGATCACAATAGGGTAAAGATTCAATATGACATCTCGTCAATAAGCATTTTAAATAATATCTTTTCTCGTACTACCAAAAGGGATGTGACGACAGACTGGAGTCAGGCAATACGAATGCCTAACACTATTACTATAAAATTGACAGAATTTGAACGCAATTTATATGATGATTATCTAGAAAACAAGTGTGCAGAGGAAGGTGTCACAATTTATGATGCCAACCCTTTGTTTCTTTCAAGTTTGAAGAAGACATTGGCTAGCAGTGTTATTGCAAATACCACAGAATGGGAAAACAAGACGGATCTTCCCTATGACTCAAAGTTTGAAGCACTAAAGGAGATTATTGACGATGTTTTAAAAAAGCAAGGGAAGAAACTTATTGTCTTTGCAACTACAATTCGTACCCTTAAATATTTGCAATATAGACTAATGCTTGAAGGAGTTGAATCTCTAATGATTTATGGAGGAATTAAAGAACGTCAACAAATTGTTTGCCGGTTTCAGATGAATAAAGACTTTAATATATTGTTATCATCAGAGGTGGGAGGAGAAGGTCTTGATATGCAATTTTGTGATACGATAGTTAATTATGATTTGCCATGGAATCCAATGGTTGTAGAGCAACGAATAGGACGCATAGATAGATTTGGACAGACGTCAGAATATGTCTATATCTATAATATCTTAGTTAAGGGAACATTGCAAGAGAAGATATATGGCCGATTGTTGAATAGAATAGGAATATTTAGGGAATGCATAGGAGATATCGAGGTAATTTTAGACAGATTCCTTGAAAAAGAAAATATTAAGGGGGTGGATTTTGTCAGCTATCTGGAAAGAGAGGTGGATAATCCAAATCTAACTGAGGATGAAGTTAATAGGAAACTAGATAGTATAAGAAAAGCTATTGAACAAGTTAAATTTGATGTGGATCAACTAACAAAAGGATTAAGCGATAGCTTAACCAATGATATGTATTTCAAAGAAGAAATAAATAAGATTAATAATCATAATAGATATATAACAGAGACGGAACTTATTAATTATGTCAATAGTATTATAGCAAATAAACTAAAGACTGTCAGGCTGAAGAAAATAGATAAATTCGTTTACAACATAGCACTTCAAAAAGGAGATGCTAAGGCATTAACAAATTTTTTAATTACAAATAAGCCGAATAAGACTGATATCAACTATTCTGAATTTCTAAATTATATTAGGGATGAATATATTATACCAATAACTTTTAATCAGGAGTATGCCTATGAGAATAAAGGAATTCAGTATGTTAATTCATATCATCCTCTAACTATGGCTATTACTGAATATTATAAAAAGGAAAAAAAAGCTAGTGGAAATACCTTTAGGATGGTGCTTAGGAAAGCGGATGTTGATAATAGGTTAAAAACTGGTGTATATATAATGGGGGTTTATCTATTGGATATTCAGCGCGAAGTCTTTCATAGTGTAAAGCACACACAACTGCTTATACCTATTGTTTTTGATTGTCAAAATGAGGATTTTGTTGATGATGAGGAACTTAATGAAAAAATATTTTCAGCTTCGCAAGTCTTTTCAGAAATTGAGGATGAGATAGGACCCCTTGATGTATCTTTTCCATTGCAGATGGCATTTTCAGAAAAAATATCAGAAGTTCAAGATAGATATAAAGAAGACTATAATATCAGATCTGAATCGAATAAAATTGTACTTCGTCAACGCATTGTGTCTCAATATGAAAAAAGAATACAAAGTCATTATGATAGGATTGATGAGTATCAGTATAGCTATGATCCAAATAAACTTAAGCTTATACCAGCATTGAAAGGAAAAGTAAAAAAATGGGAAGAAGAATTGCAAACAGAACTCATGGAACTAGATAGGTCAAAGATTGCTGTTAATCCAAATAAACTTGTGTCATTAAGTGTAATAACTATTAAGTAATGTCTCAGATTATTAATATAGGGTTGGATTTTGGTACACATCAGACTAAGGTTTGTATTGAAAATTCTACAGATCCAAGGAATATTACATACACATTTATGAAATTCTATGAGGGAACGATAAGCGAGACTTATTTTTTTCCTTCAATTGTTCAAGTCAACAAGGATGATACCATCTCGTATGGAAAATTTGATAATAATACAGCTAAATGTATTAAGCAGAACATTACTAAGGGTAAAAAACCTAAGTTAATTTTGCCTGAAGTACCTAAAAAAGAAAGATATCCCGTAAAGCCGAATGATATAAGTATACTCTCGTTTAATAAGTTTCAAAGTAATCAAATTAACAAGATTGTCTCAATAGAAGAAAATAGACTGCATAAAAGCTTAAGGAAAGATGAGAGGAAGAAGTTGATATACAAACTTTCTACGCAAACACATGATATCAATCACATGAAATTACTATATCAAAGATATGTAGATGAAACACGGGCTAGAAATAGAAAACAATATAATGAATGGAAGATTAAAGTCGATAGAATAGATGATAATTATAGGGCAAAGGTACATGGGTGGAAACAAAAATGCTGTGAATTAAAATCAGATTATGAGAAAGAATTAAGGAAATGGGAAAAACCAACTAGCAATAAAAAGTATCAAATTTATAGATATTTTAAAATTGCATCTTTTTCAAAACATTATGAGTGGAATATGGATATTGACCCTATAACAGTGTCAATTTGGTATATTACGTATGTTCTATTTCAAATATATAAGGTTGTAGATAAAAGCGCAACTGTTCAAATGGGCATTCCCCAGAGTATAAGTGATGTAAGTCACTCAAAGTTGCAGATTAAAAATGCTGAAAGGATATTTTATTCTGCATATAGATTATATTCAAGTTATGAGGATGAAAAAGAATTTCTTAATGCAAAAGTTTCACAGCTATTAGAGCGAACAAAATGTGAATTTATTGAGCCTGATTATAATATAGAACCGGGGCTTTTGGTTTTACCAGAAGCCTTCGCGAGCCTTATTACTTTGACAAAAGAGGGCAAGATTAACAGAGGCCTAAGTCTATTGATGGATATAGGTGGTGGTAGTACTGATATTTCTTTATTTAATGTTATTAATAGAGGCAGAAACACATTACCCAATATATCTCATATACTTTCAATTCATAAAGGATTAAACCATTTGTTTAAGTCGTATTTTGATGATCATGATGTTGAATCAATAGAAGATGTAAGAATATTATTTCAGAGAGGGCAGAATGGGTTTTCAAAGTATGTGGATCAATTTTGTAAAGATATAGCAAAAGACATACAAGAGAGTATTTATTCCCCATTAATAGAGGCTTCTCAGCATTCAGGAATAAATAGTTATAAGGTTAAAGATGCTCTACAGGGACGTCCGGTGATTTATACTGGAGGAGGTGGTGTATTTGATATATTGATAAGAAGAATTCATGTCTTTACAGATCCTATGAGTATTTCTAAAGATTTTATTTCATTGAAGAATATAACCAATAAAAATCTTACCGATATAGAGTTGTCAATACTATCAGTTTCATATGGTTTGTCTGTGGCACAAATTAAAGAACCAGAAATGACGCCACTAAAAAATCTTTTTGATCATATTAAGATTATTTTGGGAGAGAAAAATAACTACGAGCACGGCATAACTGACGTTGAGTAAATATATAACTAAAATGGCAACAGTCAAAGATTTAGCAATGAAAATGATCCCAGTCCTTATTCGTTGGGCGCAGGGGGCATGGGATAAACCACACTATTATTCTGATTTGTCAGAATCTGTTGGACATAATTCACCAAGAATTGGAAGAGTACTAGGGGAGATTCAGGATATAATTGATAAACTTGCAATTAATACAGGAAAAGAAATTCCTACATTAAATGGTTTAGTTCAAAATAAGTACTCAGGATTACCTAGTGATGGTTTTGACTATGTGGTAAAGGATTATAGTGGTTTGTCTGATGATTCAAAAAAAGGTGAGGTGGCAAAACTGAACTTTATTGCGCATAAATTTGATTGGAGTTGGGTGCTAAAGGAATTGAACCTGTCTCCTGCGCGAATAATTGATGACGAAGAGATTAAAAAAATTCAAAAAGGTGTGTTCGGGAAGGGGGGAGAAGGCGCAGAACATAAATTGCTTAAGGAATATATATATGAACAACCCAAAAAGGTTAGCTTGGATAAACCAATCGAAGCGGTGATGGAGTACTGTTTAATGTCTGGAGATAAATTGGATGTTTTCTTTAAGTATGCTAACAAACATGTAGCAATCGAGGTGAAACCATCAAATGCTCCTGAAGAGGATGTTAGAAGAGGTATTTTTCAATGTGTCAAATATAAATCAGTAATGGATGCTGAGCGTGTTGTGTATGCTGACAATTATGACAACGAAGTGTTATTGGTTTTGGGGGGATTAATATCAGATGTTAACAAGCAAATTGCACTTGATTTAGGTGTTAGATATATTGAAAATTTCAAGATAAAATAATGAGTTGTTATCCCACGTGGTGCAAATGTGGTGCAAGAAAAAAGAAAAACCCTCTCAGAGATATCTCTAAGAGGGTTTCAAGTACCCAGAGCCAGTATAAAACCCTGAAAATACAAGAAAATAAAACCATCTAAAAGTAAAGAAATACAGGTTGTTACAAATATAGTATTTTCTTTTGGTTTCAAAAATAGGCATTATTTTATATCAATTAGTACACCTTTTAGTACACCTTTGGAAAATAAATCATACCTTTGGGAAAGTAAGAGAAAACAAAAGAGGTATGGCAAAACTATCAAGCAGCAACAAGGACAACCCCAAATTGGAACAGAGGATTTTGGATGATGGGCGTATAAGCCTGTATCTGGAGTATTATTTGGGGCGTGAGAGTGTGCCTGTGTTGGATGAGAACGGGCAACCTGTATTGTATGAAACGGGTAAAATGGTCGGTACACCCAAATATAGGGTAAAGCATAATAGGAAAAAAGAGAACCTAAATATATATCTGGTGGCCACACCCAGAACGCCACAGGAGAGAACATCTAATAAGGAGGCTATAAGGCTGGCAAATAAGATTAGGCAGGAAAGAGAACAGGAGCTGTTGGAGAGCAGGGAGGGTTACAGGCTGAAAAAAGAGCGTGAAATAAATTTCTTAGATTACTTCCAGATATACATAGATGGCTATACCAAAAAGGATATAAAGATGATGCAGATAGCATTACAGAGGTTTAAGGACTTTTTGAAAGCCTCTCCAGAATACAGGAGGTATGAACAGATCATAAAACCCAACCAGCTCACAAAGGATATGATGGTGGATTTTACAGAGTATCTGAATAGCAGGAGTAAAGGAGAGGGGGCAAAAAGTATTTACCAGAGGTTTAAAAAGGTTATTAAATACGCTGTTGAACACGATGTAATAAAAAAGAACCCTTGTATAGGTGTAGTTATAAAGATTGATGAACAAATTTTGAGAAAGGATGTTCTTTCATTAGAGGAGGTGCAGCAGCTAATATCTACCCACTATACAGGGGAAAATCCCAATATAAGGAGAGCATTTATCCTTAGCCTATACTGTGGGTTGAGGTTCTGTGATGTTAAAGAGCTGGTTTTTGCTAATGTGGATTATTCAAATAAGCTACTAAGATTTGAGCAGAATAAAACCAAAGGGCATTCTGCAAATAGTGGTGTGGTTGTACCTCTGAATGATGGCCTGATAAAATTGATTGGAACCCCTGTAGATGGGCAGGGTAAGGATAGTTTAATATTTCCATTGCCTAGCCATACAATGTGCCTTAAAGCCTTAAAAAGGTGGGTAAAAAGGGCGGGGATAGATAAGCATATAAGTTGGCACTGTGCCAGGCATTCATTTGCTGTTAATATCCTCAACAATGGGGCTAATATAAAGACTGTAGCAAGTTTATTGGGCCATTCTGGATTAAAGCATACAGAGAAATACACAAGGGCAATAGACAGCTTAAAACAGGATGCAATAAACAGTTTGCCAATGCTGGATAGTACTAACTTTTAAAGGGTTGAGGTTATGTATAATAAAAGCAATATTTTAGATAAATATCTACTGAATTGGGATGGTGTTTGGTACCTAATGGGCAAATATCAGCAGTTATATGATGGTGATACAGAAATGATGCCCGATGGAGAATTTGTGTGTAACCCAACAATAGAGGGAGAAAAAGAATCAGAAAAAGTGTTAAGGCTCTTATGGCTAGATATTGGGAAGTATAAAGAACAGATTAAAGAGGATTGGCAAAAGATAGAGAACGATTATGAATTTAGGCACCAATATGAAGCAGAGTATATTGCTATAAAGAGACTGAGTATAATTTGCAAGGATTATGAAGATAGATGCAAATATTTAGATGAGTTAGTAAGTAAAATGCAACAATCTAAATGCCCTAAATTTTCCATACCAAATGAACTAAACACAGATAAAGCTAGTAGGTTATTAGGTAAAGCAATGCAATATGGTTTATGTGATGCTAGTTATAAATGGCTAAAAACAAAGGCTTTATTAGCATATTTTAGTGCACAGGCTAGTGATTATTTAAGTTTAACCAACTCTAAATATGGTGAAAAGCTAAAAATTTCTTGGCAACCTTTTGAGCAATTATTCCAGGTTACGGGGCTCGCTGGTGCAAATAATGAAAACGTAAATAAGTATGGACCTCCAAAAGATAGCAAGATAGTAGATGATATTTTTAAAGAATTAAACAATAGTGTTAATAATCAATAGATTAGCCTCCTATATAGTCCCTATATAGGAGCTTTTTTTATGATATACTCTATTTCTTTGCATTGTTCTTCTACAGCAATAGTGTTTGCAAGCTCTATTGTGAGAACAAGGGCAAATAAGGGGTATACTTGCAAATGCCCTGGACAGCCCCAACCCTCTAAAACTAAGACTATGACAGAGGAAATGAGGCAGATGGCTGACCTAGTAACAGCCAACATTATTAACAGCTCAAAAAGAATCCTAACCAGCGAGGAGGCAGCCCGTTATATGGGAGTTTCAAAATCTTACCTCTATAAACTTACAATGAGGCAAGAGATACCCCATTCTAAACCAACGGGCAAAATGGTGTACTTTGATAGGGAAGAGCTGGAAGAGTGGCTAATGAGTGGCAGAATAGCTACAGAACAACAGTTGAACCAACAAGCCCAAACTTATTGTATGAAAAAAGGAGGTAAGCAATGAATACCCCCAACATTCTCTACTATGCAAAATTTGCATACACTACCCAAAAGGGCAAGAAAACCCCTAAATACACAATAATTGCACAAGCTGGGTATTATCCCCCTATGGAAGAGTTGAGGGGTAGGGATGGTTTAATATCTATGAACCTAATGGAAAAGCTAAAAGATGGTAGTAATATCCCATCTGTTAGACTACAGGCTAAAAACAGCCTCAACTTCACAGGGCTTAAAGAGTATTTTCAAGGAGGCAAATTGTCTGGTTATGCTTATGGATACCCCTTTGATAAATCAACCTATAGCAAGGATGGTAAGCCTAACCCATTTTTTACACATAAGCAGGATGGATTTTTGTTTATCATTGAGCAAGACAAAACAACCCCCAACAACCTCACCCCTGTTTCTATTGAGATGGTAGTAATTGAGGGGGCAAAGGTGTTAATAAGTGCCTACTGTAAACAGCTTGCAATGGGTGGTTTTAATGAGGTGCTAACGGAGTTGAGGAAACAGGCCAAAATAGAGAATGTCTTACAATAGGGTGTTATTTGTTGGCAAAATTTGGTAACAGCAGAATGTATGACAAAGTTAAATTTTGGTTGGATAGAGGGCTTTATAAAGAAGAGTACTCAACCATAGTGAACAGCTTGGAAAATGCTACTATCTCAGCAGACAAAAAGGGGGAAACTTGGGTAAATGGCAATTTGGGAAACTTGAAAATATCAGCTCAAATTGGGGGGCTGTCGGTGGTGGGTAGTTTGCCAAAATATCTATATGGCCATAATGCCTATAATTTAGATCTAAATTCAGCAGGGCAAGCCATAGAGAAGATTGAGGATGATTTGCATATAAGCATAGGGGGTGCACACATAACAGAAATAGAGTTTGGTTCAACATTCCAGATGCAAAAGGAGGTTTCAGAATATCTGTTGAGGTTGGGGGAAGCCCCCAGATTATGCAGGGGTGGATTTGGCACCTCAACCCTCTACTACACAGGTAAGGGAAAGAGGCCTGCAAGGGTGTTGGCTTTTTATGATAAGGCAAAAGAGATGGGGGGAGAGCTGGCAGAGATTCCTGCAGAGTTGAGGGGTAAAAACCTGTTGAGGTTTGAAATGAGAGAACGGGGGCGGTTGGGCCAGAGGTTAGGGGTTCCCAGAGTTACAGCCTCAACCCTTACACAAAGGGCGTTTTATACAAAGATGGTTAAGAGGTATAAAGAGGGGTATTTTAGTATTGCTAAACAGAACCGACTAAAAACAAATGCTATGGATGGTATAAAAACAGTTTCACAGGCTTATGATGCTTTTGTAGCTCAACTGATAATGCAGAGCAAGCAAGGGCAAGCACAGGAATTTATAGAGGATTTAAAGAGAGCTGGAGTGTTTAAAGATAGAAAGGATTATACAAGGCTTAAAAACAGAATAGCCAGAGCCTCAACAGGTGCCAAATTTGTAGAGGCAGATGAGCTAATAAAAGAGCTGGATGATGATATTATAAATTGCTGTGCTTATGGGTAAAGTCTTACAATAGGGTGTAGTTTGTTACCAAATTTTGGTAACATCTTAAAATCTAAAATAGAATAAAAATAGAAGAGATGAGCAGGGCAAAAGGTTCCCCAAAGACAGGGGGCAGGAAAGCAGGAACCCCCAACAAAGTAAAGGCAGATGTAAAACAGTGGGTTGATATAATCCTCAACAATGGCAGGGGGGAATTTGAAAAAAGACTGTTGAGGTTGGATGATAGAGAATACATAAGAACCTATGTAAGTCTATTGGGGTATGTACTGCCTAAAATGTCACCGACAACACCAGAGGAGCTATTGAAGAAAGAGGGGGAAATGATGCAAAAAATGTTGGTATCAATGTCAGAGGAGGCGTTGGATAAGGTGGCTAAGAAATTGTTTGAACTTAACAGTAGAGGAGAATGAAATTTGCACTGACTAGGGAGGAGAAATTGGCCTTATTACAGGCAACCTCAACGGGAGAACTAGACACAAAGAAGATTCCCAGAATAGAAAAGGAAATAAGGGGGCAAAATGCCTTTTTAGAGCTGATGCAGAGCTTACCCGATATTGAGGGATAAACGCTTTCAAAACGCTTAAAACCGGCAGAAAACCGGCCAAATAAAAAAGGGGCAAGGTATTTTTATCCTTACCCCTTTTTGCATAATAATCTAATTTATCCAATGCCTATAAAAAAGGCTACTCCTTAACCTCAACGAGCTGGAGCCTTGCACCACAGTTGGGGCAACAGAGAACGCTTTTAGGTTCAAACAGCTCAGCTATTGAAACATTCAGTGCATTTGAAAGCCTCTCTAGGGTTTCAAATGATGGCTTTTTTATGTTCTGGCTCAATGCCGATGGGGTTATACCCATAATGTTGGCAAGGTCTGCAAGGGTTATATTTTTCTCCCTGCAAATTTCTTTCACTCTTAATGTAGTCATACCTAAATATAGTTTGTTGGTGCAAATATACTAAAATGTAGGATATTCTAAATAAATTGTAAAAATATTTAGAAAAAGTTTCAAATAAATTTGGTGGTTAATGAAATTATGCCTACATTTGTATCAGAGAAATGAAACAAACCCTAAATAATTAAAGTTATGGCAACACAAAGAAGATACACAGTAAGTTTAGCACCAACAGGCTGGTCAGTATATGATGAGGTTACAGGATTAAAGGTGAGATGTTTTGGATGCAGACAGGGTGATAGAATAGAGGCTGTAACTGAGATGTACAAGCTTAATGGATGGAGAATTCCAGCAGGGGGCATAAGATAAGCCCCTGTTTCTCCAACAGTAACTAAAACAATATCTAAAGACTAATAACAATCCAAAAATCCAATATTATGAGTACAGACAGAAAAACACAAATGAGCAAGCTAATGCAAAACGCTTGGATGCTAGTAAAAAAATATGGCCTATCAATGAGGAATGCAATGGTAAAGGCTTGGGGTATCTTCAAGCTAAAGGGCCAGATGTTGAGGGGTATAGTGAAATTTTTTTACACAAAGGTTGATGGTTCCACCCGTATGGCTTGGGGGACTTTAAAAGCGGACTTGCTACCTCAACAGGCAGAAGAGGGCAAACAGAAAAAGGCCAACGATACAGTATTTAGCTATTGGGACACAGATAAACAGGCCTTTAGATGTTTCAAAGTGGTAAACTTTTTAAATATAGCATAGTGATGGGTGGAAATGGCAGACTAGCTGGGTTAATAGCCCAGCTAGAACAAAAGAACGAGATAATAAACCGGCTTACAGCAGAGATTAAGAACCTATTAAAAGAATTAAATGGATATGAGCACACAGGTAACTTGCAATGTTTTAGTTAGTGAAAGAACGGCTAAAATCATAAAAATAGAGGCTAAATTGGTGGCATTGAGTGTTGAGGTAGCAGATATTGTGAAAGAACTATACCCAGCCAATAAGGAAAAAGAAGACTATTATACAAATAGTTTTGGGGAGGCTCTGGATTGTATTAAAATGTTGAGGGATAGGAGCATAACAATAGCTATTGAGGATATTGGGATTGTAGGTGAAAGCAATAAAAAAATAATAATATAAAAGATTATGAAACCGACAGACATAACCACAATAAAGGTGGATAGAACAGGGTTAACGGACACAGAATATATCCAGGCTCTAGAGCTATCAAATAGGACAATGGCCGATGAGGTATTTAGATTAAGACAGTTGGTGTTATCCTATTGGGGTAAAATGGATTAGTAAATTTAGAACATAGGCCCTATATTTGAACCTAGTAAACAAAGCAAAATGGATATACTCATACTGAACAAAAAAATAGAGTTGGGGCCTGTGTTCATTTATGATGATATAGAAGAGGCTTTCTTGAAAGTGTTTAATGATAACGGGGTAAAGAGGTGTATTCTTAAACATAGGGGGTGCAAGCCTGTTGAGGTTCCCCATTCTTACCCAACAGTGTTTAATATAATGTTGGCGGGGGTTGAGGTGACAGAGCAAGAATTTGAGAGATTTTAGACCCTTTTTGTTACATAGTACACTTTTAGTACACCTTGAAAATAAAAAATCCTTTGTAAATAGTTGATTTACAAAGGATTTTCTTTTTTTAAAAAGTACCCAGAGCCGGGGTCGAACCGGCACGGGTCGCCCCACTGGTGTTTGAGACCAGCGCGTCTACCGATTCCGCCATCTGGGCCTTTCATTTGCGCTCCCGTAAGAGCCGCATCACAAAGGTTAAGAACTTTTGAGAACGCAAATGTACAAACTTTTATTTAAAATCCAAATTTTAATAGTTGAAAGTTATGGATTTTTTAATGTCCGGGTGCAAACTGTTGTAAACAGGGCATGATTTTGCAGATGCTTCAATCACCCTTTTCTGTCTGTCGGTGTAGTTGTTGTCTTTAGGGAAAGTGATGTTCAGTTTCAGTTCAACAACTCTTCTTGGGTCTGTTCCCATTATTTTTTCTGTTTCAATTACGGTTCCCTCAAGGTTGTAGCCGTATGCAGGGGCAGAGATGCCCATAATTGTAAGCATGCAACTTCCAAGAGAGGTTGCAAGAAGGTCTGTAGGAGAGAAAGCCTCTCCTTTGCCGTTGTTGTCAAGTGGTGCATCAGTGATAATCTTGTTGCCTGATTGCAAATGCTCGGCCTCTGTCCTCAGATTGCCAAGGTATACAGTTTTCATTTTTGTCATAGTGCGTATTTTTTAGTGTTTATAAATGTTTTTCTTCATATAATTATTCTTCAACCAGCTCTGCCATTAGTGTTGCAGAGGTGCATGAGGTAACTTTTACGGTTACGTAGTCTCCAATCTTGTGCCCTTTGCCGTCAAATACGCAAACCTTATTTTGAGGTGTGCGTCCGAACAATTGCTCAGCAGATCTCTTTGATGTCCCTTCAATCAGAACTTCATACTCTTTGCCAATGCATTTCTGGTTGCTGGCAAGTGAAAGGCTGTTCTGCAGTTCAATTATCTCGTTCAGCCTGCGGGTTTTCTCCTCTAAAGGTACGTCGTCTGTAAAGTGCCTGTGGGCTTTGGTGTTGGGCCTCATTGAGTACTGGAACATGAATGCGGAGTCGTAACCTACTTCTCTCATTATTGAAAGGGTGTCGGCATGGTCTTCAAGTGTCTCACCACAGAATCCTGCAATTATGTCTGTACTTATTGCGCAGTCCGGGATAATCTCCCTTATCTTGGAGACTCTGTAAAGATACCCCTCACGGGTGTATTTCCTGTTCATCTTCTCCAGCATTGCATCGCTTCCGCTCTGTACGGGAAGGTGTATGTGGTTGCAGATGTTGGGATACATTGCCATGGTATAGAGTACTCCGTTGCCCATATCTTTAGGGTGTGAGGTTGAGAACCTTACCCTCAATTGCGGACTTACCAGGGCTACAAGTTCAAGCAGTTGGGCAAAGTTTGTTGTTTCGGTGGTGTTGTCGGGATTAACCCATTTGTATGAATCCACATTCTGTCCCAGAAGGGTAACCTCCTTATATCCTGCATCAAAGAGTTCCTGGGCTTCCCTTACAATGCTGTGAGGGTCGCGGCTTCTCTCGGCACCTCTTGTGTAAGGTACAACACAGTATGAACACATATTGTTGCAGCCTCTCATAATTGAGATGAAGGCAGAAACGCCGTTTTTGTCGAGTCTTACCGGAGATATGTCTGAATATGTCTCCTCGCGCAGCAGTTTGATGTTTATCTGCTTTTCTCCTGTGTCAAGGGCTGCAATGAGGTTTGCAATGTTCCTGTAGGAATCCGGACCTGCTACAATGTCAACTGCAGGGTGCTCCAACAGTTCTTCCTTGAGCCTTTCTGCCATACAGCCCAGTACTCCTACCACTACATTTTTCCTTTTCTTTTTCTCCTGGAGGAATACATCCAGCCTTCCCCATATTCTCTGTTCTGCGTTATCCCTTATTGAACAGGTGTTTACCAGTATTACATTTGCCTGTTGCAAGGAGTCGCATAAAGCATAGCCGGCTTTCTGCAGCACGGAAAGTACCACCTCGCTGTCGTTCACATTCATCTGGCAGCCGTAGGTCTCTATGAATACCTGTGGCAGTGAACTGTCTTTAATGGGCTTTACGGAACAATATTTGTTTGTCATGTAGTCAAATTATTAAAACACAAAGATAAGTTTTTTATAAGTTTTTTTACCTTTGTCAAATGAAGAAATTGATATTTATACTCCTTGCATGTTCACTGATATTGGGTGGATGTGCCAATTATAGGAATATTGAACTTACAGATGTGGAGGTGGTAAGTTTCTCCATGGTATCGCTCAATGCTGCCCAGGCTGAGGTGAAGTTGGAGGTGGACAATCCCACAAGGGCAACTTTTGAGATTGTGGGTGTGGATGGCTCAATAAAGAAACAGGGGAATGTGTTTGCTTCCATTCTTCAGGTGGATACTCCCCAGAAGTGCAGGATTGCTCCAGGGGCATCTTCTGTTGCAAACATTACACTCAGGGGGGAACTCTCGGATCCCATTGCCGTTTTTGCAGGAGGATTGAAGCAGGAGCATTTTACTGCAGATGTTACAATAAGGATAAAGCAGGGAATAATTACCAAAAGGATAGTTCTTAAGGATGTTCCGGTTGGTGAACTGGTTAAAGAAATTATAAGGAAATGATGAAAAGATTTTTTGCAGTTATATTTTCAGCGGCATTGGCCTTGCCTGTTTTTGCTCAGCAGCAGACCGTTGTACAGACTGTGCCTCAAACAGATTCTACAGTTGTGGTAAAGCTGCCTCTGGCAGATTCGTCGCTTGTGGGCAAGACAATATTTCAGGTGTTGGGCCAACCTGGTGAGGGGAGTGTGAAACTCAACCAGCCGCAAGGGATGGGACAGGCATATGAAAAATATATAAAGGCAAATGGGGAGCGCAAACGCCAGGGGTACCGGATAAGACTTTTTTTTGACAACAGGCAGACAGCCCGCAAGGAATCAGAGGAGTTGGAGAAGGCTTTCCAGCGGCAGTTTCCACTTATCCCAACATACCGCAGTTACACCAACCCTTTCTTTAAGGTTGTAGTTGGAGATTACCGAACAAAATCGGAGGCGGTAAAGGAACTCAATAAAATACTCCCTTTCTACCCCAAGGCAATTGTGGTTAAAGAGAGCATCTATTTTCCTGCAATATAAAGCCATCTTCCCGACAAATCCTGTCGGGAAGAGTTTTCCAGAAGTAATGCCATCAGTATTTTGCCAAATTTGCCCATCTGCGGTACTGCTTTATTTTTTCCACCATTTTACCCTTATGCGGTGTACCCAGTTGCGGATAGGGGTAATGTACCGTTCTATTTTTTCCGGGTATATATCGTTTATACTTACCAGAATACCAGTCTCTTCCACACCTCCAAAGCCGTAGTTTACGGCTGTTCCAAACACTTTCATGGAAGGGGAAAGATTCATGTATGAGTTGATGAGTGGCGGTATATGCTCACCGTTGTTCTTTATTTCCCTCTGGAGTACCTTGTAGGCATCCTTGTATTCAAGGCCTTTGAACAGTTCTGTAAAGTATGGATTATCCATATCGCACTCCAGTGGAACTATAGGCAGTACGAGTGACTCAGGGTCCTTGAAGTATTTCTTAAGGAAGTGAAGCAGCAGGTTGCGTGCCCTTGAGTTGTATGAGGTGTACATTGTAACCTTCCCAAAGAAGTATTTTACATTGCCGTATTTTACAATAAGAGCACCAAGCCCGTCCCACAGGTTATCCAATGCATATAGGCTCTTGCGTTTAATATTTGTACTCTGGTAGTTGGGCTGCACAAAAGAGCGTCCCAACTCAATGGTGAACGGCATATATCCGTTTATGAACTCATCTGAGAAATCAAACAGTTCCCTGGTGGCCATTTTCTTTATATCAAGCCCGCCGCACATGATGTAGCGGTATCCTCCAATTATCTCCTGGTCTTTGGGGTCCCATACAATAAGCTGGCGGTATGGTTCATGAGGGTCAATATCATATTCATCTATGTCCACAGCCTTTCCTGTTCCTCCTCCCCCTACGCGGAAAGAGATTTCCCTAAGACGCCCTATCTCCTGCATTACATTTGGAGAGTCATGGGCCGTAACTTCATACAGGTGGTTGTGCCCTTTTCTGGTTACTCTTATGAATTTGTCTTTTGTGAGTTCTTGTCTTATGAGTTGCCTGTCAACAGGCGGAATTATCGGCTTCATCTACTTTTCTCCCAGTTGGTAACATTTTTCCCTTATTTCCATGCACCATTGGTCCAGAGTTTTGCTCGAGTCAATTGAGCCAATGGGTACAGGTTCTCCAATTGTCACCTCAAAGATACTATTTTTTTGCTTGAACATTTCGTCGGGAAGAAAAATCATCTCAATGTTGAATTTTATCCCCAATGCTTTCCTTATTTTGGCAAGGCGGTAGAAAAAGTTGGAATTGTGTCCTCCGAAATGTACGGGAACTATATCCCTGTTGTATTTTTTTGCCTGCTTGAGGAAATTTTTCTGCCACTGGAGGTCTGTTATCTTACCCTTTATCAGCCTTGAACACAGCCCTGCAGGGAAGTAGAGAATCTGGGCATCTGATGCATACGCATCTGTTATCATTTTCCCATATTCTTTTCCCATCCTGCCGTGCTTGTTTACCGGTACAAACAGGTTTCTCATGGGAATTATGTTCATGAGGATGTCATTTACAACAAATTTTATATTCCCGAAGATTTTGCCCAAAACGGAAATCATAATAAGCCCGTCAAGCCCGCCAAGGGGATGGTTGGATACAAAAATATACCGTTTGTCCAGATGCAGACTCTCTCTGTTTGTGAACTTTACATTACTTTTTGCGTTAAGCCACTGGAGGGTTTTATCTGCAAACTCCACATCAATGGCACCTTCGCTGAAACGGAGTATATCGTTCAGCTCATCCTGGTGTACAATGCTTTTTAGCCAGGACAAAATGAACTTTGGTGTGCATTTTGCTATTCTCTCACTTTTAGAAGCAATTACTGCGTATAAATCTACTTTTAAATCTTTGTTATAGCTTTCCATTGCAGGGTTTATTTGTGGATGCTAAGTTAAAAAAAATTGTATCTTTGCCATTATGTTAAAACAGGGGTTACAGCAAAAACAGCAACAAAAATTATCTCCTCTCCAGATACAGACCATCAAACTTCTGGAGTTGCCGGCTCTTGAGCTGGAACAGAAGATGAGGAAAGAACTGGAAGAGAATCCGGTTCTTGAGGAGATACTCGAGCGTGATGATCCGGAGAGCGATACTCCAAAGAATGTATCTTTGAGTGAGTATCCTGCGGATGACCCTACACCGTCATACAAATTGTATGTTAATAATCAGGGGAAGGATCCCAAACCCCAATACAATACATTTTCTGTTAAGGAGAGTTTCCAAGAGAACCTTATTGTACAGCTTGGTTACAGGAAACTTAATGAGCGTACCAGGTCCATTGCCGAGTTTGTGATAGGAAGTCTGGATGATGACGGCTATCTCAGGCGTGACCTTGAATCACTCTCCTATGACATACTCCTGCGTCTGAATATTGAGACTACAGAAGAGGAACTTGAGCAAATACTTAAGATAATACAAGAGTTTGAACCGGCCGGAATAGGTGCACGCAACCTTCAGGAGTGCCTTCTGTTGCAGCTGGATCCTAAAAATATTGCGCAGGAGAGGGCCCGTACCATATTGGACCAGTACTTCCAGGAATTTACAAAGAAACATTATGCCAAGATAATTTCCAGAATGGGAATAACCCAAGAGGAGTTGAAAGAGGCTGTGGATGAGATTATAAGGCTCAATCCCCGTCCTGGCGGTCAGATAGATGATTCGTATGAGGACCAGGCCCAGCAGATTGTCCCTGATTTCCTTCTGGAGGAGAAGGATGGTGAGCTCATAATGAGCATGCCCAAATTCTCCGTACCTGAGTTGAGGGTAAACAAGAGATATGCGGAGCTGCTTATGGATTCTTCAAATTCGGGCACCAAGGCAGGGAAGGAGGCGGCAAGCTTTGTAAAGCAGAAGTTGGATTCCGCAAAGTGGTTCATTGAGGCTATAAAGCAGAGGCAGAACACTTTGCGCAACACCATGAATGCCATAATAGATTTCCAGAGGGAGTATTTTATGGAGGGTGATGAGACAAAGCTCAAACCTATGGTGTTAAAGAATATTGCAGAAAAGACAGGGCTGGATATCTCCACTATCTCAAGGGTGGTGAACTGCAAATATATACAGACACACTTCGGTATCTATCCTCTGAAGTATTTCTTCTCAGAGGGGCTTATGACAGAAGGGGGAGAAGAGGTATCTACAAGGGAGATAAAGAAGATTCTTACAGAGAGTGTGGACGCGGAAGACAAAAACAAGCCGCTCACAGATGAGCAGCTTGTTGAGGTCCTCAATGACAAGGGCTATAAGGTAGCACGCCGTACTGTTGCCAAATACAGGGAGCAGCTCAATATCCCTATAGCCAGACTCCGTAAGGAGCTATAGCTTGTTCCCGTATGCCAGATCACCGGCATCACCTATACCTGGAACTATAAATGATTTGTTGGTGAGCTCTTCATCAACTGCAGCAACCCAAAGTGTAACTTTCTTGTGCGGCAGGTGCTTTGAAAGGTATCCCAGACTGAATTCGCTCGCAATCGGACACACTATGTGTGTATGTGCAGGTTCTCCCTTCTCGCACAGTTTCTCGTATGCCAGTACAAGTGATGATCCTGTGGCCAGCATAGAGTCCGCTATAACCAATATCTTCCCTTCAATAGAAGGGGAACTTATGTATTCTATCTGTATTGTAAACTTGTTGTCTTTTCCATATTTGCGGTAAGCGGCCACAAAGGCGTTCTGGGCTTTGTCAAAGATGTTCAGCAAACCGTTATGCAAAGGTACCCCTGCCCGGAGAATTGTGGCAAGTACCATATTCTCGTCGGGAATACTGCAGTTTGCAATTCCCAGAGGCGTAGTAACCTCCTTTGCAGAATAATTCAAGGTCTTGCTTATTTCGTATGCAAAAATTTCCCCTATACGTTCAAGGTTTCTTCTGAACCTCATGCTGTCCTTCTGGATGCTCTTATCCCTGAGTTCTGCAATGAATCTGTTAAGGATGGAATTGCTTTGGCCAAGATTTATCGTTTTCATAACATTAAGGTATTACAAGAACAAATATAATGAAAATATGACTGTTATAACAGACCTTCATCTGCAAAACTGAAATAATTTCCTCCGGCAACAATCAGGTGGTCTATAAGTTCTATATCGCACATTTTGGCGGCTTTTTTCAGCTTTTCCGTCTGTATTTTGTCGGCTTCCCCTGCCATTTTGTTTCCCGACGGGTGGTTGTGCACCAGTATTATATGACAGGCATTCCGCGCAAGGGCGTTCCTCAGGATAATCCTTATATCCACTACGGTAGAGTCAAATCCCCCTATGAAAACCCTTTCCCGTCCCAGAAGTTTGTTGGATTTGTTGAGGTAAAGTACCCAGCACTCCTCATGTTGCAGGTCCTTAAGCATTGGAACTACATTTTCCGCAGCCGCAGAAGAGGAGTATATCTGGCTCAGAGGTGTTGCATTTTCTACCTGTCCTCTCCTTGCAAGTTCAAAGGCAGCCATTATGGAGAGTGCCTTCCCAATACCTATCCCCTTGAATTTCTTCAGATCCTCAAATGAAAACCGTCCCAGATTTTTCAGAGAGTTGCCTGCTCCTCTAAGAATTTTTCTGGCAAGGTCTATTGCATTTTCATCTTTGTTACCGGCCCTTATGAGTATTGCCAGCAGTTCTGCATCACTTAGGCTCCCTGCTCCACGGGCTAAAAATTTTTCTCGTGGCCTCTCATCCCTGGCCCAATCCATAATTGTAAATCTGTCCCTCATATCGTTGCATATAAAAAATAAAACTTCCCAAAGATTGGGAAGTTTTATCATTATCTCAACGATTAGGATAAATTTACGCTAGTTTGTTGACATAAACAGCAAGACCGCTCTTAAGGTTAGCAGCTTTATTGCTGTGAATGATGTTCTTTTTAGCTAGTTTGTCCAACATTGCTGCAACTTTAGGCATTAGAGCCAATGCAGCCTCTTTGTCTGTTGTGTTACGCAATGCCTTAATTGCATTACGTGTTGTCTTTGCATAATAACGATTATGCAATCTACGCTTCGCATTCTGGCGATTGCGTTTTTCTGCTGATGCGTGATTTGCCATGATTTTATTTTTTTAATATTCTTAGTAGTCGGTAGGGGAATCGAACCCCTATTGCAAGAATGAAAATCTTGAGTCCTAACCGTTAGACGAACCGACCTTTCCAGTTTGGGATTGCAAAGGTATAAAATATTTTTATACATGCAAAATTATTTTCCAAACTCTTCTTTCCAATCAAAAGAGTACAGGATTGATTCAACCTGTCTTATGTAATCTCTCTTGTCGTATCTTGGGGCGTAAACGAACCCTTCAACAACTATAATTTCTTTAGGATTATTCTTGTCATAGAAGGCATGAATTACAAACGGTCCACCCATAAAATCATTTTTTACCTCCCATAATCCCCTCATCTCTACGAAGTTGCGGTTCTTGTATTTCATTACGGACAATCCTGGAGTAATCTCGTTGCTAATTGTCATATAGCTGTTGTCCACCATGCCGGGAACATTTTCCTGCATTATATTGTTGGTGGCAGCCATTAGATTCTCCAATTGTACAGAAGTTGAATCTATATAAGGAATTCTATAGACAAAAATTCCAAGATTTATATATGTTGTCTCGTAAGAGATCCATACAAAGTTGTCTGTCTGTTTCTTTAGGGTGTATCCTTTAGGGAAATATGGAGAACCTCCAAATTTGTCGGCAACAAACTGTCTGAGGGCAATGTCCTCATATCTCTTTGAGTTCCTCATTATCCTGTTTCTCTCAGCCTGGTTTATTATGTTGAACAGCTGTTCCCCATGCTCAGCAATTACTTTTGTAAGTTCCTCCTTTGTAGGGGCTGTTATCATTATTACTGTCTGAGGGGCTGCCCATACATCCTCAACAGCAGTAAACTTTGCCTCCAGCTGTGGATCCACTTTAACTATAACAATATTCCTGTGATACTCGAATAGTGATGTGAAGCTTTTGTGCGGTATATTTATAATGGTGTAAGAAGGCTCAGACTGCGGGAGATATGGGTATGGTGCAGCCAATATGTTGCGGAGCTCATTTCCTGGCTCACTTTCC
The DNA here is from genome assembly GCA_015060225.1 of Bacteroidales bacterium. GTDB lineage: Bacteria > Bacteroidota > Bacteroidia > Bacteroidales > UBA932 > Egerieousia. The sequence goes on from SUYX01000018.1 coordinate 25,567, forward strand.
CATTCAGCCTTGTTGGCAACTATTATTATTTCTCCTGCTTTTCCGCCAACATTCTGTTTTACAATTGCATCTGTATCCTTGCAGCTTGTTGCAAGAATTGCGGTGAGCGCCAAAATAAAGAGTTTAAGAAGTTTCATATCAATTTATGTTATAAGAAGAATCTGAAAATGTCATTTCCAAAAGCAAGTATCATAAGTCCTAACAACAGAAGCATGCCAACTGTTTGTGCATATTCAAGGAATTTGTCACTCGGCTTGCGTTTTGTTATCATCTCGTAAACTGTAAATACAAGGTGGCCTCCATCCAGCGCCGGAATAGGGAGGATGTTCAGCACTGCCAGCATTACAGAGAGGAACGCTGTAATAGTCCAAAAACTGTGCCAGTCCCATGTGCCGGGAAATATGCTTCCAATTGTCAGGAAACTTCCTACAGATTTGTAGGCTTCGGTTTTTGGGGAGAATATGAGTTTCAGCTCCTTGAAGTAGTTTTCAACTGTGGTTATAGCCTTGTTTATTCCCGCCGGAACTGCAGAAAGCAGAGAGTATTCTTTTCTTGTTATTGTATAGAAATCTTCTATTTTGGCATTAAAGACAATTTGCAGCTTCCCAAGTGTGTCTGTGGCAAGTGGAAGAAGCATTATCTCTCCCCCTCTTGCTATTGTTGCAACTATGGAGTCCCCTTTGAATTTTGACAGTACCTCCTGTGCCTCATAGAACATGTCGCAGTCTGCACCGTTGATTGCCAGCAACCTGTCTTTTGGCATAAGGCCGTTGGCTGCATTTATAGAGGAATCCGGCACCTCCTGCACTTCAAATGGAAATCCAAGATGGAACATCCTTGGTGCTTTCAGGATTGCCGGTATGTATACAGGATCTATGGAAACAGTAACTGTGTCTCCATCCCTCAATACTTTTGCCTCTTTTGCCTGGGTGCGTATCAGGTCTACCTGCAGTTCATTGAAATTGTCGGGAACAAAACCGTCAAATGAGAGTATGCGGTCTCCGTTGCGGAATCCTATCTCTTGGGCCAGTCCGGTTGTATACATACCTGTGGTTACATCAGAGTTCTTTATGTACTGCTCTCCCCATGTAAACATGATGCCTGTGTAAATGATGATTGCAAGGATGAAGTTGAACAGAACTCCTCCGAATATTACAAAGAATCTCTGCCATGCAGGTTTGCTGCGATATTCCCAAGGCTGCGGTTCCTGTGCCATGGCTTCCTTGTCCATTGATTCATCTATCATTCCCGATATCTTGCAGTAACCTCCCAGAGGAAGCCATCCGATGCCGTATTCTGTATCACTGTTCTTTGGTTTGTATTTGAAGAGACTGAACCACGGATCAAAGAAGAGGTAGAATTTTTCCACCCTAATCTTGAATATTCTGGCAAAAAGGAAGTGCCCGAACTCATGGATCAGTACCAGTATGCTAAGCGACAGTATAAGTTGCAGTATTTTATTTAAAATGATCATCTTATAAATTCTTAGATTAAACTTGTTGCTATTTCTTTTGCCTGCTCATGAGAACTGTAAATGTCATCTATGTCAGGAAGGGGGACAAAGGTAGCCTTTTCCATTGTCTTTTCAATGATTTCCGGTATTCTGTGGAAAAGTATCTTCTCTTTAAGGAATGCATCAACTGCAATTTCATTGGCTCCGTTCATTATGCATGCCATGTTGCCTTTCATCCTGTGTGCCGCATATGCAAGTTCTATTGCTGGGAAACGGGTGGTGTCGGGAGCGTAGAAGTCCAGGTGCCCAAGTTCTGCAAAACTGATTCTTCTGGTATCCAGTGATACCCTCTCAGGGTATGAAAGTGCATACTGGATGGGAACTCTCATGTCAGGAGCTCCAAGCTGGGCCTTCAGGCAGCCGTCTGTGAACTGCACCATGGAATGCACTATTGATTGTGGGTGTACAACAATCTCAATATCGTCGGGATTGACATTGAAGAGCCATGATGCCTCTATCATCTCCAGCCCCTTGTTCATCATGCTTGCCGAGTCTATGGTAACTTTTGCCCCCATGTCCCAATTGGGATGGTTGAGGGCCTGTGCCCTTGTTGCTTTTGCTATCTCCTCTTTGCCCCATGTGCGGAACGGGCCTCCTGAGGCAGTGAGGATCAGTTTTTCAATTCTGGTGCGTTCCCCCTGCAGGCACTGGAAGATTGCGGAGTGCTCGGAGTCTACAGGTATTATTGGAGAGTTGTATTCCCTTGCAAGGCGGGTTACGATGCTTCCGGCAGCAACCAGTGTCTCCTTGTTGGCCAATGCAATCACCTTTCCTGCCCTTATGGCATTGAGGGTAGGCTCAAGTCCGCTGAACCCCACCATGGAGGCGAGTACAATGTCAGTTGTACTGCTCTGTACCAGGCTATTGACAGACTTCATCCCTGCAAACACCTTAATGTCCTCGTCTGCGAGGGCTTCATTAACTGTGCTGTAAAGGTCTTCGTTGCAGATAACAACATTGTTTGGCTTGAACCTGCGTGCCTGTTCTATAAGAAGTGCAGCATTGTTGTTTGCGGTAAGGAGGTCCACATCAAACAGTTCCGGATGTTGGGATATCACATCCAGAGCCTGAGTACCTATGGACCCTGTAGATCCCAATATGGCTATGTGTCTTTTGCTCATTTCAATATCAGAATTTGATGTATTGTGCAGGATTTATAGGCTCACCTTTGTGCCATAATTCAAAATGAAGGTGCGGTGCGGTACTCAATGTACCTGTGTTGCCTACAAGGGAGATAGGGGTTCCTGCAGTTACCTTGTCCCTTGTCTTCTTCAGGAGCTTTGAATTGTGCTTATATATTGATACAAGATTGTTCTCGTGCTGTACATGTATTACATATCCATTCTCGTCGTCCCATCCTGCATATATTACAGTACCGTCAAGTACTGAGTATACAGGGCTGTTTTCTGCTGCGGCTATATCCAGATACGGGTGCTCAATTGCCAGATTGTATTCCTCTGTTATTACTCCTTTAAGCGGAGGGAAGAAGTGGAGCCCTTCAATCTGCTCAATCTGATACTTTTTCTCTGTAAGGTTGAACTGTTCCTCATGTAGGACTGTAGCCCTGAGAAGGGAGTCATCCTTGGCGTAGATTCCGTTATGATCAGTGATGGTATCCTTGGAGCCTTTAAGGTTCAAAAGACTGTCGAGATGCAGCGGTTTCTCCCCTGTAGCTATTCTCTGGATGTTTACAAGCTGCATGCGCCACATGTTTATTTCATTTTGAAGGGAATCTATCTTTATGGCGTTTTCTACAAGTTCATGCCTGCTTTGTGCGGACGGATAACCTGGAATCAGTTCCCTCAGGGAGGTGAAGGAGATGAGTACTGTCACAGATCCTATAAGGAGGATTACGGCAACGGCAAGTGTAGCTATGGAGAGTGCACCGTATGCCCTTATAGAGAATATCTCCTCATGTGTAGTGTCATTGAAGATGGAGAATCTGTATTTTTTTTTAGCCATATTTCCTTTTAAAAATTTAACTTTGCAGTATGGATAGGATTATAGGCATTGATTATGGCAGAAAAAGGGTGGGTATTGCTGTAAGCGACCCACTTGGCATTTTTGCATCTGCCCTTGAAACAATACCGGCTGCAAAGATAATTGATTATCTCAAAAATTATACCCAAAACAATAAAGTGGAACGTTTTGTGGTAGGGTATCCTATGAACCTCAATGGTAAACCTGCAGAGTGTGCACAATATGTGGATGTTTTTCTCAAGCATCTGAAGAAACAGTTTCCTCATATACCTGTTACCCTTGAGGATGAACGTTTCACTTCACAGCTTGCAATGAAGGCTATGATTGCGGGAGGAATGAAGAAATCTGACCGCAGGGAGAAGGAGAATGTAGATAAAATAAGTGCGGCCATAATCCTGCAGTCATATATGGATAATCCACACGAATAAAATTTTTGTTATGATATTACCAATACACGTTTACGGTTCAGATGTGCTTAGGGCAAATGCCCTGGAGATAGATTTTGCAGCTTATGAGGGGTTGCAGGAACTTATTGCAAATATGCAGGAGACAATGGAGAGGGCAGATGGAGTGGGAATTGCTGCACCTCAAGTTGGTCTTGCCATAAGGCTGCTTATTGTTGACGGCAAACCTTTTGGGGAAGATGATCCGGAGCTGGCTGCGTTCAGGAGAGTGATGATAAATCCCGTATTGCTTGAGGCAAGTGAGGAGACAGCTGAGTATTCTGAAGGGTGTCTGAGTGTTCCCGATATCCATGCAGACATTACACGTCCTGCAAGAATTAAGGTGAAATACCTCAATGAGAAAGGGGAGGAGATTACAGAGGATTTTGACGGTTTCAAGTGCCGCATGGTGCAGCATGAGATGGATCATCTCGACGGCAAGATGTTTGTGGACCGCGCTACACCTATCCGCAAGAAGATGATTGCCGCTAAATTGAACAAGATTGCATCAGGGAAGGTGCGTACCCATTATAAGGTTGCCCGATTGATGCCAAAGAAGTAATAAATGACATTAAAGGGGGAGCGATATCTTTCACTTGATTTCCTCAGGGGACTCACAATTTTTGGCATGGTGCTGAGTGCAATCCAGCCGGGTGGTGTTATGCCCGCATGGATGTATCATGTGCAGAACCCGCCGCCAACACATGCCCTCGATGTTTCGGTGCCAGGTATAGGTTGGGTTGATCTGGTGTTCCCAATCTTCATTTTTTGTATGGGTGCTGCAATACCATTTGCAAAGCCTTCCATAAAAGGGATATTCAGCCGTTTTGGTATGTTATGGCTCTTCTCGTATCTGTATGTGCTTATCAATTCGTCAAATCCTTGGGTTACTCTGGCAGGTTTTGCAGCTCTGTTCCCGCTTTATATGGTTATTAAGAATCCGTTGAAGTTGGCTGGTATTGGAATCCCGGTGTGGGTGGTTAGGCTTGCAGGGGCTGTTGCGGTTGCAGGGGTAATTACTGTAAACCATTTTTACTTTGGTGAGGTTGTCTCTGAACAGAGGAGGGGAATAATCATATTTCTGTTGGCGTTCTTGTATCTGTTCGGTTCTCTCATATGGTATTATACCCGTGGCAAGTTGCGTTTGAGAACCCTCATATGGCTTGGGATATTGGCATTTACAATTATAACACAGCAGTTGGACTGGCCTACGGTAACTTATGCCAATCCAAAGATAAGGTGGTGGTTCAATGTGGAGTATTTCTATTTCCTTCTGCTGCTGGTCCCTTCAACCTATGTGGGGGAACTCATTAAGGAGAGGCTTTCTTCCGGTGACAAATATGCCATGAAACCGTCTGGTATGCTTGCACTGCTTTCAGGGGCATTGGTTGTCTGGCTTACATATGCTTTTTATATGCAGATTTACTGGTGGAATCTGGCTTTGTCGGGAATAATGGTTTTGGGAATATTTGCTGTTGCCAGAAAGTTTTCCCCTCAATATATTCCCTTGTTGGGGGTGGCTGCCTTCATGATTCTTGTGGGTGCGCTCATTGAACCGTATGGTGGAGGTATAAAGAAGGTTCCGTGTACAATACAGTATTGTTTTGCAACAGGAGGTATGGCAATGATGCTCCTTGTGGTGGCGGATTATATTTGCAGTTGCTTCCCGACATCCTTTTTTACCGGTATTCTTGAAAAGGCAGGGAAGAATCCCCTGATGTGTTACATTGCATTCGGATGTTTTGTGTTTCCACTTATGCAGATATCGGGAGCATCATATTTGTACAAGTTGGCTTACCCTCAGGGAATGCATCTTGTGGGGTTTCTGAGGTCTGTAGTTATGGTGCTCTTTACAATGTGGGTTGTAGGGCTTTTCACCCGAAAGAAAATTTTCTGGAAAGCCTGATTACTCTTCAAGCAATCCTCCCGGGATTGTCATGGTGATTATCCTTTTCCTGTTGTCAAGTTTCAGGATAAGTTCTTCGTTGAACGGCACCAGATTTTTGCCGTTGAGTTCTATGCACGGGTTGTTGGGATAATTGTAGTAGTCAGATATTTTTCCAACCTCTTTGCCGTTCTGGTCCTTTACTTTGAAACCTGTAAGGAATGCAGCCATTGCCTGGTCTTCATCAACTTCTATAGAATCAGTGTCAATGGTGGTGGAGTCTACAAATATCTCCTTTTTTATGAGTTCCTCTGCGTGTGAGAGGTCGTTTATGGTTTCAAACTTTATCAGGGCACCGTTTGAACCTTTTGTTTTGAATGAAACAATAAAGAAAGGAACCGGAAGCCCATCAAAGATGATGAATACCGGTTCCTTTTTGAAGTCATAGTCATCCAATATCCCTGAGGTAAGCCTTACGACAACCTCACCGTTGATATCGTATGATTTCACAATTTGCGCTACTGGCAACAAATCCATATCTGCTGTCTGGCGCAACATTGCAAATTAAGCTTCTGGGTTCTCAGCTGTCTCCTCTGCTGGAGCTGCCTCTGCAGCTGCCTCAGCCTCTGCAGCAGCTTTTGCAGCTTCTGCCTCAGCCTTTTTCTTTGCAAGCTCTGCTGCTCTGTCGGCATTTACTTTAGCCTCAGCCTCAAGTGCAGTTTTCTTTGCAGCTACTTTGCCCTGAGCAAGGGCAGTCTTCTTCTGGCTTACTTTAGCCTCTTTTTCAGCTACCCATGCGCTATATTTAGCCTCAGCCTGCTCTAGTGTAAGAGCACCTTTCTTAACACCCTCAAGAAGGTGTTTCTTAAGAAGTACACCTTTGTATGAAAGGATTCTTCTACAAGTCTCGGTTGGCTGTGCACCATTGTTCAACCAAGCAAGAGCTTTCTCATTATCAAGGATAATGGTAGCAGGGTTAGTGTTAGGGTTGTAAGAGCCAATTAGCTCAATGAAGCGACCATCACGTGGTGCTCTGCTGTCGGCAGCAACAATGTGGAAGAATGCGTAGTTTTTCTTACCGTGGCGTGCCAATCTGATCTTTACAGACATTTCAAATAAGTTTTAATTAGTGATTTATAACTTCCTTATCTTCTCGAGAAAAGGCGCGCAAATATAAGGGTTTTTTCTGTAACTGCCAATAGTTTAATGAAAATGCAGAGTTTTTTTAATGCAAAAAGGTTATTGGATGCACCTGCTCGAAGTCTCCTCTGCTTCGTCATTGCTTTGCAATAACTCGCAACCGTCGAATTATGCAGGCGCATCCAATAACCTCTCTGCTCTCAGAATCTCTCTTGTATTTCACCAATGCTTTGCAATAACTCGCAACCGTCGAATTATGCAGGCGCATCCAATAACCTCTCTGCTCTCAGAATCTCTCTTGTATTTCACCAATGCTTTGCAATAACTCGCAACCGTCGAATTATGCAGGCGCATCCAAT
>SUYX01000018.1:32896-42868 GCA_015060225.1 Bacteroidales bacterium
GCAATAACTCGCAACCGTCGAATTATGCAGGCGCATCCAATAACCTCTCTGCTCTCAGAATCTCTCTTGTATTTCACCAATGCTTTGCAATAACTCGCAACCGTCGAATTATGCAGGCGCATCCAATTTACTCTGCAGGCATTACGCTTATGATCCTGATAGGGTTCACAGGAGCGTTTTTAGGTGCAGTTACAGGTTCTGCTGCAATTGCGTCTATAACGTCAAATCCCTCAATGGTTTCGCCAAAGATGGTGTACTGGCCGTCGAGGTGTGAGCAACCTGTTTCGCTCTCAACAAAGTAGAACTGTGATCCCGACGATTCCCTGTTCGGATTTGCTTTGTCTCCCTTGCGGGCTGCAGCCAAAGCTCCTTTTTTATGTTTGTACTGAGGAAGTATTTCTGCAGGGATTGTGTATCCCGGGCCGCCTGTGCCATATTTGGCCGGGTCTGCATTAGGATCTTTGGTGAGAGGGTCGCCAACCTGTATCATAAAGTTTTTAATAACCCTGTGGAAAAGAATATTGTCATAAAATCTTTTTGATGCAAGTTTTACAAAGTTGTCCCTGTGGAGAGGGGTGTCCTTGTAAAGTTTGATTTTTATTGTACCCTTGCTGGTTACAATGTTGAAAACAGGCTCTTCGGCCAGTGAATCCGGGTTGAATGCCAATGCAGGAGCCTCAACCTTTGCAGGTTGTGCTTCAGGTTTTGGTTGAGGAACATCCTTGTTCCCGCTTTTACATCCTGCAACAAGTATTGTTGCAATAAAAAACAAGCTGATTAATCTGGGTTTCATATTATTTCATTTAAAGTGTTGTCAAAAATCCATATCCATACAAAGATAGCTTTTTTTTGATTATTTTTGCATAGATTTAAAATAACGCAGACAGATGGGTGTCCTTAAAAAACTTGCAGGGGAGACTGCAATTTATGGCTTGAGTACAATATTGGCAAGGATGATAAATTTCTTCTTTGTCCCTATCTATACCCGTATCCTTACTGTGGGAGAGTATGGTTCGTATTCGGAAGTAATGTCATATATTGCTGTACTTCAGGTTATACTGCTGCTTGGGCTTGAGACCGGGTGTTTCCGTTTTGCCAACAAGGTGGAAGATCCGTCAAAACCTTTCGGGACAGCCCTTTTAACTGTGTTGTGGGTAAGCCTTATCTTTTTTGTCTCCCTGTGGCTTTTTTCAGATTCCATAGCTTCGGTAATGGGTTATGGAGGCTATGGTAAGATGATTGTCTATACCGGGGGTATCCTTGCTCTTGATTCAGTTGCAGCAATTTTTTTTGCCAGATTGAGATTCCAGCAGAGGGCTTTCAAGTTTGCAATATTCAAGACCATAAAGATTCTCAGCGAACTCGGATTCAACCTGCTGCTGTTTTTTGTTGTGCCGGGTTACCTTGTTTCACATCCCGGCAGTGTCCTGCTCAACTTTATCCCTGCAGTTCCCGATTTCTCGTATATAATATTTGCGGTGTTCCTCAGTTGCGTGGTGTGTACACTTCTTTTTCTTCCCGATATCTTTAAGATGAAGATTGCCTTCAGCAAACCTCTCCTCAGGCAGATGATGGTCTATTCCATTCCTCTGATGATTGCAGGATTGCCCGGAATCCTCAATGAGAGTCTGGATAGGGTACTGTTCAGATTTCTTGCACCGGACGGGGCAGTATGGAGGGCAGATTTGGGAGAGTATCAGGCTGCAGTGAAACTGGCGGTAATAATGAACCTCTTTATACAGATGTTCCGTTATGCGGCTGAGCCGTTCTTCTTTTCCAGGGGTAAGAACAAGGAACTTCTTGCTAAGGTGATGGAGTACTTTACCGCATTCTGTATGCTCATTTTCCTGGGTGTAACCATGTATATGGATATAATAGGCCTTATTTTGGGTAAGGATTTCAGGGGAGCTCTGGGAACAGTCCCTTTCATGCTCCTTTCATATATGATTTTGGGAATGCTGTTCAATGTCTCAATGTGGTATAAATTGAGCGGAGCCACCAGATATGCCATAAATATAACATTGGCAGGACTTGCGGTAACGGTTGTGATAAATGTGGCCTTTATGCCTCTGTTCTCATATTGGGCCTCTGTTGCCGCCCATCTGTTGAGTTGTCTGGTGATGCTCCTTTATAGCACTTGGCTCGGGAACAGGCATTATTATATCCCTTACAAGTGGGGCAGAATATGCAGGTACATAATTTGCGGACTGGTTCTGTTTGCAGTTTCTGTAGTTTTGCAGGAAGTATTTGGCTTTGCACGGATGAGCCTTGTAAAATTGGGGACAAATACGGTTCTGATATTTGCATATATGGCTTTTGCTTATAAAATGATTAAAAAAGATATACATTATGAAGGTAAAGATTGTTAACAGGAGCGGTTATCCGGCCCCTTTCTATGCTACGGAACTCTCTGCAGGGATGGATCTTAAAGCTGCCATTGAGGAACCTGTGGAGCTGGAACCATTGTGCAGGGCCATGATTCCTACAGGGCTGTATATTGAACTTCCTGCCGGCTATGAGGCTCAGGTAAGACCCAGAAGCGGTTTGGCCGCCAAACATGGTGTTACTGTATGCAACAGCCCGGGAACAATTGATGCAGATTACAGGGGGGAGATAAAGGTGATTCTTGTCAATGTCTCAAATGAGAAGTTTACAGTGAATCCGGGTGAGAGGATTGCCCAGATGGTAATAGCAAAATACGAAAAAATTGAGTGGGAAGAGGTGGAGCAGTTGGGAGAAACAGAGAGGGGCACCGGAGGCTTCGGATCAACAGGGGTGAAATAGTATGAAGAATCTTGATATAGAACAGATTTATGGAATATACTCCGGAAATTCGTCGGGAGTATGTACAGATACCAGAAATATACTTCCGGGAAGCATGTTCTTTGCGTTACGGGGAGAAACATTCAACGGAAATGACTTTGCGTTGGCAGCATTGGATGGTGGAGCGGCATATGCTGTAGTTGATGATCCTGCTGTTGAGGTGAAGGATGCGGAGAGGGTTATCCTTGTGGAGAATGTACTGGAAACATTGCAGCAGCTGGCCCGTCACCACAGGAGACAGTTCAGGATACCGGTAATAGCACTCACTGGTACAAACGGGAAAACTACAACCAAAGAGCTTTGTGCGGCAGCCTTGGGAGCCAAGTATAATGTAATTGCAACACAAGGCAACCTCAATAACCACATAGGTGTCCCTCTCACATTGTTCAGGATAAATAAAGAAACCCAGGTGGCCGTGATAGAGATGGGTGCCAGCAATCCTGGAGAGATATCCGCCCTTGTAAAGATAGCATGTCCAAGTTTTGGCCTTATTACAAATGTAGGAAAGGCGCATCTGCAGGGTTTCGGTTCTCTAGAGGGAGTTATGGCAACCAAAGGTGAACTCTATGACCATCTTGCAGAGTACAGGAAGATAGCTTTTGTGAATGTGGACAACCCGCTTCTCCTTAAGATGGCAGGGGAAAGGGAGAAACTTCAGACAGTCCCTTATGGTCAGGTGAATGACGGGGCCAGGATAATGATTGATGAAGGGGGCTCTCCGTTCCTTGCACTGGAAATACCAAATCCTTGTTTTACTGCTGTTGAGCAAGGAGTTGAACCGAAATGGCTTACAATAAAGACAAATCTGATTGGAGCATATAATGCAGACAATGTCCTTGCCGCAATGTGTGTATCAACGTATATGGATGTGCCTGCTGCAGATGCAGTTAAAGCAATAGAGGCGTATTATCCTTCAAACAACAGGTCCCAACTAACAAAAACAGAACGCAATACTCTGGTTGTGGATGCATACAACGCTAACCCTACCAGCATGAGGGCTGCAATTGAAAACTTCGCACAGCTCAGGATGCCTGCAAAAGTGCTTATGTTGGGAGATATGCTGGAACTTGGACCGGACTCGGTGGAGGAACACAAGGGAATCCTCGCCCTCGCAGTAGAGAGAGGCTTTACAGAGGTATATCTTGTGGGCCAGGAGTTTGCGGCAGCCGCCTCTCAATTGCATGTGGGGAAGGCACAGGTGCACATTTTTGAAGATTCTGCAAAATTGAGGGATAATCTCAAAGAAAAGCCCCTTTCCGGCTGTTCTGTCCTTATAAAGGGATCCAGGGGAAAGAGGCTTGAGAGGGTCATTGAAGCACTTTAGGAATTATCGGGGAGAAGAAAAGTCTTCCCGATATTTTTTTGGTGACATTCCGGTGTGTTTCTTGAAGAATTTCCCAAAAGAGGACTGGTCTGCAAAATGGAGTTTGTCAGTAATCTCCTTTATTGTAAGGTTTGGTGTGCGGAGAAGAATTTTTGACTGAGCTGTAATCTTCTTGGCAATCCAGTGGTTGGCTGTATGTCCTGTAATCTCCTTGAGGATGATTGAAAGGTACTGAGTACTTATGCAGAGCTTGTCTGAGTAGAAAGAAGGGTTATGCTCTTCCATGGCATTGCGCTCCACCAGAATCATGAAATCACGTATGATGGATTCTTTTCTGGACAAGGTGCTCAGCTGTTTCCTTACACCATCTCTGTTGTGGAACATGTTGCTGACTTCCAATATGAAATTGTAGAATGTGTTGTGCAGCATATCCTTCTTGAAATGGTGTTCGCGGCGCAAATAGTAAAGGATGCGGTCTGCACTATGCTTGAGAGCCTCCAGTTCATAGTCTGTAATCTCAAGATGCGGAGATTCCCTTGCATCTACAAAATGGGATACCGGGATGGGTTTTTTGTCCAAAAGAGTATCAAGTATGAATGATTCGGACGCCATTATTATATATGCGCTGAAGTTGTCGCTGTAGTTGAGAAGCCTCACCTCTGCCGTAGGACGCAATTCAACCCAATGGTTTTCCCTGAACTTGTAATTGGCATAATCAATGGACATTTCAGCCTCACCGGCAACTATAAACATGAATCCCATCATGCGCTCAATGTCTTCAGGGGTGTTTTTTGCTGATGGAATCTCTTCAATATTGCCATGAGAGAAGGGGGAAATAACAACTGCCAGCAGTTTGTCATTGAAACTGTACCCCTCAATCATTTTTATGAATTTTTGCAAATTTACTTTTGAACTTATTGTTCCTCTTTTCATTTTATATATGTGTTTTTTTTATTCGGATTATGGTTGCAAAATCTATGCAAAGATAAGTTTTTGTTATTCTTTTGGAAGATTGTTGGGGCTTTGTGGACTAAAAATTCCCATATTTATGATAGCTTGGCAGATGTGGAGATCAGATTGATAAGTTTTAAACCAAAATATTTATTTTTGTGCCAATTTTATTGGTAAATCTTGCAAGATATTTGCAACCTGGTTTGAAGTTTGAAAAATGATAAAAATTATAGACAGAAAGATGAGAAGTATGAAAATTGCAAAGTTGTTGGTTGCAGTTGCTGCAATCTTGTTTGTATCTTCATCGGTCAGGGCACAGGATACCCTGCATCTGACACTTGAAGATGCTCTTAAAGTGGCCTTGAGCGAGAATATTTCGGTAAAGGTAGCGGATAAGGAGGTAAAAAGGACTGAGTATGCCAAAAAAGGCACTTATGCCTCTTTGTTCCCTCAGGTGGATTTCAGCGGTACATACCAGCGTGCTATAAAGAAGCAGACAATGTATATGGGCGACCAGTCTTTCCAGATAGGAAGGGACAATACCTGGTCTGCCGGCTTTTCAGCGGCATTGCCATTGGTAAATGTACAGTTGTGGAAAGCTATACAGATTACAGGAATGGATGTTGAACTGGCTGTAGAGAAGGCAAAGGGTTCAAGACAGGATCTTGTGGCTCAAGTACAGCAAGCTTTCTACGGCGTGCTGTTGGCCAAGGATCTGTATGCGGTATATAAAGAGAATTATGATAACGCTGCCGAGAGCTATAAAGATGTAAAAGGGAAATTTGATACAGGTCTTGCATCAAAGTTTGAGCTTTTGAGTTCTGAGGTTGCAATGCAGAATGCTGAGCCCAACATGTACGATGCACAGAACAATATTGCTTTGGCCAACTGGAAGCTGAAAGCCCTTATAGGTATAGACTTGGACCAGAATATTGTATGTAACGGTTCATTGTCAGATTACGAATCAATTGTGAGGGGTGTGATTTCATACGACACTTCAGTTGAAAACAATTCTACAGTAAAGCAGTTGGATATTCAGGAGAAGATGCTTGAGAAGAATTATCAGATGCAGTTGGCAAAATATTATCCTTCGTTGTCAGCGCAGGTTGGCTACAACTGGATTGCCATGGAGGACAATTTCAAGTTCAGCAACTATAAATGGAATCCTTATTCAACAGGCACAATTGCCCTTACAATTCCTATTTTCTCTGGTGGGCAGAGATATAATGAACTTAAAAAGACAAGGGTACAGCAGGAACAGCTTGCATTGCAGAAGGAGGATGCCATCAGGCAGCTTGAGATTAGTGTCATGCAGGTGCTGAATTCCCTTGAGACAAGCCTCAAACAGTACAATGCTGCACAGAAGACAATTGAGGCGGCTGAGAGCGGCTATGAGATTGCAAAAAGCAGATATGATGTTGGAAGCGGTACTCTTCTTGAGTTGCAGGATGCCCAGTTGGGTCTGCTGCAGGCAAGGCTGAACCTCAACCAGGCGGTTTATACTTATATGACCCTCAAATCTAATCTTGACAAGATATTGGGTGTAAATGAATTTAATGAAAAATAATAATATAAAGATATGAAAAGACTAGTTAGAACACTATCATTGTTAATGTTGTCGGGAGTAGTATTCTCCTGCAATTCAGGAGAGGAGAAAGCTGCTGCAGCTGTTGTTGAGGCAGAGGTGGTTCCTCAGGTAAGGGTACAGCAGGTTTTTGAGAGGGAGGTTGAGCAGATTGAGACTTTTACTGCTACAGTTGAGGCTGAGACAAAGAACAAGATTGCGCCTCAGATGCCTTTGAGGATAAAGAGCATCCTTGTTGAGGTTGGTGACAATGTGAAGAAAGGGCAGGTGCTCGCAACTTTGGATGCTACAAACCTGGAGCAGGCCAAGTTGAAAATGAAGAATGATTCAATAGAGTTTGCCAGAATTGACAAACTTTATCAGGTAGGTGGCATTTCAAAGAGCAACTGGGATGCAATGAAGATGGCTTCAAGTGTTTCAAGAAGCAATTATGAGAATCTTCTTGAGAATACAGTATTGAGAAGCCCGATCAACGGTATTGTAACTGAGAGGAACTATGATGCAGGTGACATGTACGGCGGACTGCCTGTGTACGTTGTAGAGCAGATTTCTCCAGTTAAACTTAAAGTGAATGTTTCTGAGAAACTCTTCACCCAGATAAAGAAAGGTATGGAAGTGGATGTAAAACTGGATGTTTATGGTGATGAGGTGTTTAAAGGAAAAGTTTCTTTGGTATATCCTACAATCAATGCTGCAACCAGAACATTCCCTGTAGAGATTACAATTGCCAATGCAAACCAGAGGGTACGTCCGGGCATGTTTGCAAGGGTTACCTTCTCTTACGGATCGGCAAACCACGTTGTGGTTCCTGACCAGGCTGTTATTAAACAGAGCGGTTCAGGCGACAGATACGTATATGTATTCAATAACGGTACAATTGAGTTCAAGAAGGTTGAACTTGGAAGAAGGCTTGGCACTGAGTACGAGCTGGTAGGTGGTGTAGCTTCTGGTGACAATGTAGTAACTGAGGGGCACTCAAGAGTTGTCAACGGTGGCAAGGCAGAGGTTGTGAAATAAACTGCAAACGGAGTTTAAAATTAGAAAGATCAGAAAATGAGTTTATATCAAAGTGCGGTAAAGAAACCCATAACCACAGCCCTAATTTTTGTGGCAGTGGCTATATTCGGTCTCTTCTCCCTAATGAATATTCCAATTGACCTTATTCCGGAGATTGAGACAAATACCATCATGGTAATGACATCTTACCAGGGTGCGAACGCTTCAGATATTGAGAATAACGTTACCAAGCCATTGGAGAACGTGCTCAATAGTGTGAGTGACCTTAAACATATCTCTTCTACATCTAAAGAGAATGTTTCTGTTGTAGTGTTGGAGTTCGAATATGGAACAGATATTGATGTTGCGACAAATGACGTGCGTGACAAGCTGGATATGGTTACATCCATGCTTCCCGACAATGTTGATAACCCAATTATCTTCAAGTTCGGAGCGGATGCAATTCCAATCCTGTTGCTCTCAGTTACAGCAGAGGAGAGTACACCGGGATTGTACAAGATTCTGGATGATGCAGTTGCCAACCCGTTGGCACGTATTGGCGGTGTAGGTACAGTTTCTGTTGCAGGTGCCCCTCAGCGTGAGATTACCATCTATTGCGATCCTCACAAACTTGAGGCATACAATATCCCTGTTGAGACCATTGCCGGTGTAATTGGTGCAGAGAACAGGAATACCCCTGCAGGACAGATTGATGTCGGATCCAATACTTATTCGTTGCGTGTGCAGAAAGAGTTTGCAAGCGCAGATGAGATGAAAAATCTTGTAATAGGTGTCCATAATGGAAGTCCTGTATATCTGAAAGATGTTGCAACAATCAGGGATGGCCTTGAGGAGAGATCGAGAGAGACCTTCAACAATGGCAAGAAGGGAGGTATGATCATAATTCAGAAACAGTCTGGCGCGAACTCTGTGAATATCTCCAACAAGGTGATGGCAATGCTTCCTGACTTGCAGAAGAAACTCCCTTCAGATGTAAAGATTGATGTAATTGTAAATACTTCAGACAACATTGTAAATACCATCAACTCTTTGGTTGAGACAATTGCAATCACATTCCTGCTGGTAATGGTTGTGGTTTACCTTTTCTTGGGAAGATGGAGGGCTACATTCATCATTATGCTTACAATTCCTATCTCATTGTTGGCATCTCTGGTGTATCTGTTTGCTACAGGCAATTCGCTTAACATCATATCGTTGTCTTCTCTTTCAATTGCAATTGGTATGGTGGTTGATGATGCGATTGTGGTGTTGGAGAACGTTACTACCCATATTGAAAGGGGAAGCCGTCCAAAGAGTGCAGCCGTTTATGCTACAAATGAGGTGGCAATCTCAGTTATTGCATCTACCCTTACCATGTTGGCTGTATTCCTTCCATTGACAATGATCAGCGGTATGTCGGGAGTATTGTTCCGCCAGTTGGGATGGATTGTAAGTATCATTATGATTGTCTCTACAATTGGCGCTCTTACCCTTATCCCTATGTTGTGTTCGCAGATGTTGAGACTCAACCCTCATAAAGGCAAGTTCCAGCGTATTTTCCTTGACCCTTTCCACAGTTTCCTTACTTGGCTTGACGGAGCTTATGCAAAGTTGTTGAAATGGTGTGCAAGAAACAGAAAGACTACAATCTTTGCATCTTTTGCATTGTTCCTGCTTGTGGTAGTTGGTGGTGGAGCATTGGTTAAGACAGAGTTCTTCCCTGCAACTGATAACGGACGTATCTCAATTACAGTTGAACTCCCTATGGGTACAAGACAGGAGATTACAAGAGACCTTGCCCTTGAACTTGTAAATAAATTCATGACAAAGTATCCCGAGATTGTTACCTGCAACGTGAGTGAGGGTGCTTCAAGTTCAAGTGCGAGTGCTTTTGAGATGATGCAGAGCTCCGGAACACATGCAATGAGCTTTAATATAAATATTGGCAGTGTTGAGGACAGGGAGAGAGGCCTGTATGAAATTTGTGATATGATGCGTAATGATCTGGCAGAATATACGCAGATAAGGACATTCCAGGTTGTTGCAGGTGGCCAGAGCGGCGGAATGGGCGGTGAGGCTACAGTAGATGTTGAACTTTACGGTTATGATTTTGAGGATACAGATAAAGCAGCCCTTATGGTTGAGCAGGGATTCCGCAACATTCCTGGTGTAAAACAGGTAATTATCAGCCGTGATGAGTACACTCCTGAGTTCCAGGTAGATTTCGACCGCGAGAAGATTGCCCTCAACGGCCTAAATACCAGTACAGTTTCAACTTATTTGAGAAACCGTA
>SUYX01000057.1 GCA_015060225.1 Bacteroidales bacterium
CCTTATTACGCTTGTCTGTGATTTGGATATGGTCGGGAGGTATGTAAAGGAGATTCCCGAGATAGCAATACAGTTGGTTGAGGTTAATGACAAGCCTATGACAATAATCTATCCAGGGGCAATGGGATTGGCAAAAAATGTGGTGGCAGATGATGGTACTGTGGGGATCCGCATTCCAAACCATGAGTTCTGCAACAAACTTATCTACAAATTCCGGAGGGCATTGGTTTCCACCTCTGCAAATATTTCGGGAATGCCTGCTCCTGCAAGATTTGGGGATATTCCGCAGGAGATAATGGATGCTGTTGATTTTATAGTGCCAGAGAGGTTTGAAGGGGAGTGCACCCGTTCGGCCTCCCAAATTATAAAAGTTGGTTTGGGCAGTGAGATTGAAATAATCCGAGGATAGTGGCCACCTTAATCCCGTCAGTTGCCTCTTTATGCAGAGTTGCATTTGTCCACGCTGGAGGTTTTTTTTGTGGATGAAGTGATGTGCAGAGTTGCATTTGTCCACGCTGGAGGGTTTTTTGTGGATGAAGTGATGTGCAGAGTTGCATTTGTCCACGCTGGAGGGTGCTTTTATGGATGAAACAATGTGCAGAGTTGCATTTGTCCACGCTGGAGGGTGCTTTTGTGGATGAAGTGTTTATTTTGTGAGGAGGAGGGCTTCCCGAGCGCACCCCGAGCGCACCCCGAGCAACCCCGAGCACCCCGAGCAACCCAACGCACTCCCAACGCAACCCTGAGCGTAGGCTTGGATGTGAGGCTGGTATAGAGGGGAGCGGGCAGGAGGTGATGGTTATATTATTATCTCCGATATTACCGGATAGTGGTCTGAAAGGTTGATCTTTTGTGCGTTGTGTGTTGCACATTCTGCATTTTGCGGCACAAGGATGTAGTCTATCCTAAGTAAAGGCCATAGTGTGGAAAAAGTGGCCCCAAATCCTCTGCCAGCCTCCTTGAAGGTGTCTTTTCTGTCTTTTGCGAGGGTGTGGTATGTGTATGACATTGGGGTGTCGTTGAAGTCTCCGCAGATTATAGTAGGTTTTGAGTTGCTGTTTATGTTCTCAAGTATACGGTCTACCTGTTCGGAACGTTTTATGAATGTCCCTTTCATTTTTTCATGGGTCTGCACAATGTCGTGGGTTATCTCTTCTGTGTTGAGGTTCTCTTTGGAGCCGAATTTGTGGGCCAGTGCCGTGAATGAAACATTGTAGGACTCAAGGTGGTTGTTGTATACCCTTATTTTCCTCCCGAAATGTTTGATATCCGAGTAGATTGAGAGGTTTGTGCTTCCAGGGAAGCTTATCCTCCCCTTTTCGCCCATGGGGTACTTGCTCAGGATAATGTTCCCGAACAGTTTGCCATTTTTGGCCTTGAACAGGTGGTAATGCCTGTGCGGATATTGGACAAAGAGGGTATCGGCTTGGGTGCGGTCTTCTACGAAGAATTCCTGCAGGCACACTATATCTGGAGATTCTGTTTTTATGTGACGTGCTATTTCCCTTCTGCATTCCTCTCTGCTGAATCCCTCTTTTGAAGATGAGAACATCCCCACATTATAGCTCTCCACTTTGAGTCTTATCCCTTCTGTGTAAATTTTTTCTTCATGACCTATCTTAAAGAACAGTTCTGTATAGAGCAGCGACGGAAGCAGGGCCACAACTGTTATCCATGCACTCGCGCTTCTGCGGAGTATGGCAATAATGAGCAGGAACAGGTTGAGCAGAAAGATTGGAATGAAGTAAAGGCCAAAAAAAAGTGGAAGGGAGAATTTGGCCGGGTTTACATATACTGCAACATAGGACAGGCACATGGCTGCCGCAGCTACAAGCAGGATTGCCCTGAATGTGATTCCAAACAGGAGGGGCGATCTTTTCCTTCCTCCACTATTTTCTTTTTTTTCCATCAATAATACATTCTGTTATTTTTCTTCCAGTACAAGATAAGGAAGAATCCGAATATCATACCTCCAAGGTGGGCGAAATGTGCAACATCTCCCCCTCTTCCCGACAATCCCAACAACAGCTCCAGTGCACCGAAGATGATTACGAACCACTTTGCCTTGAGTGCGACAGGTGGGAATATAAGTTGCATTATGTTGTCGGGGAAGAGCATTCCGTAAGCAAGGAGAAGTCCGTAGATGGCGCCTGATGCACCTACGGTTGGGGTGGTGAGGAGAGACTGTATGTTTACTTGGGCATACATGTCTCCAGCGTTCAAATCAGCTATATATCCGCGCAACTGAAGCCACATTACCCCCATATGGAGCAGGGCCGCACCAATTCCGGTAACAAAATAGTAGAAGAGGAATTTCCTGCTTCCCCAAACCCGTTCAAGTACACAGCCGAATATGAACAGGGTGTACATGTTGAATAGGATATGGGTGAATCCTCCATGCATAAACATATGTGTTACAAGCTGGTATGGCTTGAAAAATGGGGATTTGAAATAGAACAGCGCAAAGTTCTCATACATGAAACTGCCTGTGATTGCAGTAATCAGGTACATGAGAACGTTAATCATTATAAGGTTCTTTACAACGGGAGGCATGCTCCCCAATATTGAATTTCCTCTGAAGCCAATCATAATCTATATCAGTTTTCCTGCAAGTTCCTCCATTGTAATGATTGCCATTACAGGTTTGCCGTGCGGTGTTGCATTTGGTGCTGCACAAGCAAACAATGAATCTATCAGATCCTGTGCCTGTGCGCTGTTGAGGGAGGTTGGCCTCCCCAATGAAGATTTTGAAACCAGTTCCATTGCAATCCTCTCCTTCAGTTCCTGCCCAAAATCCCTGCCAATCTCATTCAGCCCTGCAATGATTGAATCAATGCACTCCTTTATGTTGAGATTGTGTTCTGCAAATGTGGCTGGTGTGCCGTAAACTACAATGCAGTTCTCCCCAAACGGGCGGATGTCAAACCCCAGAGTCTTGAGCATTCCGCTATTCTCCATGAGCAGATGATAGGAGTTGTGGTCAAGGTCCATAGTTTCAGGGAACATCTGTTCCTGTACAGGCTGAGCTGATGTTGAGATGGTATTGAGGTACCTCTCAAAGAATACCCTCTCACGCGCCCTACCTATATCTATGAGCATAAGCCCCGATTTTGCTGTGGTAAGTATATATTTCCCCTTTACAACGAGTGTGGGGTTGGCGCAGGCATTGTCTTCTCCAAAGAATCCGTTGTAGCCGGTGGCATTTCCTTCCGTATGGCCTTCTCCCTGAGGATACGCATTTGGTGTGCCCGGAGTATGTCCATCCTCAAAAAGGGGATTCCCTTCAAATCTGGCAGTTGAGGTGAAATCTTCTCTGGTATCGTTCCACTCGGTGGATGAGTTCCATCTGGCCCCGTTCTTCTTCTCTTCATCAAAAGGGTTGAAGAGAGGGTCGTAATTTATTTTGGGGGCGCTGAATGGCCTTCCGCCACTTTGGAATCCCGTTTTGAGTACAGGTATCTCGGGTGCCCCTTCCGTGTCAAAGTCAATTGAAGGGACAAATGACCCTTCTCCTATTGCCTCCCTTACGCAGGCGGTCATAATTTCAAAAATTACCCCCTCATCTTCAAATTTTATTTCTGTCTTGCTCGGGTGGATGTTCACATCCATGCTCCCCGATGCCATCTCAAGGAAAAGGAAATATGAAGGGGAGGTGCTGTCGGGAATAAGATTTCCGTATCCTTTTGTTATTGCCTTGTGCAGCAGCGGACTCTTGAAGTATCTTCCGTTTACAAAAAGATACTGGTTTGGCTGGCTCTTTTTTGCAAACTCCGGTCTCCCTATGAATCCTTGTATCTTTACAATGTTGGTATCTGTCTGGGCGGTAATGAGATCCTTTGCAATATCTTTTCCGCAAAGTTGGGTTATCCTCTGTTTTACCGTTGCGGCAGGCATTGCGTGGAAAATGTCCTTGGAGTTGTGTATGAGTCTGAACTCCACATCAATTCTGGTGAGGGCCACCCGTATGAACTCATTTACAATCTGCCGGTATTCCACATTGTCCGATTTGAGGAATTTCCTCCTTGCCGGAACATTGTAGAAGATGTTCCGTACTGCAATGTTGGTCCCAACCGGGCAAGAGGTTTCGGTTTGGGAAATTATGCTGTTTTCTGCAATGTGTATTTCAGTGCCGCATTCGCACTCCTTCTTACGGGTCTTGAGGGTTACATCAGCGCATGCGGCAATTGAAGCCAGGGCCTCACCTCTGAATCCGTATGTGTTGATATTGTACAGGTCTTCTGCCTTTTCAAGTTTTGAAGTGGCGTGGCGTTCAAAGCAAAGGGCCGCCTCCTGAGGGGTCATTCCGCATCCGTTGTCAATTACCTGAATAAGGGTGCGTCCGCTGTCATTGATTACAACAACAACGGAGCCAGCCCCGGCATCAACGGCATTCTCCATAAGCTCCTTTACAACATTGCAAGGGCGCTGGATAACCTCTCCCGCGGCAATGAGATTTGATATATGGCTCGGCAGTACCTGTAGCATCTCTTATCTTAAAACAGCAATCCCATAAGTTGTGCCATATACACTGCAGCAACAAGCACAGCTGCTATTCCCATAATTGAGAGGAATCTCATGAATGGGGTGTATTTTATCTCTTTTCTTGCAACTTCCATTCTCCTGAAAGATCCCCTGATGCTTGCCCCCGGTACATATTCTCCTGCCCTTTCCCTCTCTGCTGCATCCATCTTCTCCCTGAGTTTCTCCTTCCTCTCATCATAGAATACAGGCTGGTAGTTGAATTTTCTGATTTTAGGTTGATGAAATAATCCCATAACTAATCTGTTTTTCTAAACAAACAAAGATAAAATATTTATGTTAAATTTGCTCAAAATATTTATTATGGATTTGAGAATAGGAAACGGATACGATGTCCATCTTCTGGCTCCCGGACTGGAGTTCTGGTTGGGCGGCATAAAAATAGAGCATACAAAGGGGTGTGTGGCCCATTCAGACGGGGATACCCTTATCCATGCATTGTGTGATGCAATGTTGGGAGCCCTTGCACTGGGGGATATAGGAAAGCATTTTCCCGACAATTCTGCAGAGTTCAAGGGGATAGACAGCAAGATTCTCCTCTCCAGGGTGAATGCACTCATAAAGGAGAAAGGGTATGAACTTGTAAATGCGGATTGTACCGTTCTCCTTCAGAAACCGAAAGTTGCCCGGTACATCCTCCCTATGAGGGAGTGCTTGTCGGGAGTATTGGGAGTTGATGTGGAGAGGATTTCCGTTAAAGCCACCACTACCGAGGGGGCGGGATTTGTAGGGAGGGAGGAGGCCATTGCCGTATACGCAACTGTGTTGCTGCAGAAGTTATAATAACTAGTTGTTGATATAATCTAAAACTTGAGAAAATGAAGAAATTGCTGCTTTTTGTATTTTTGTTTTTGCCGTTTGTTTCAATGGCGCAGGAAAAAGGGGGACTGTATGGTTCGGTTGATTATGCCTACAGGTATATGTGGAGAGGCTTTGAAAATGGAGATGCCTCTTCTGTAATGCCTACTGTGGGGTATAGCAAAGGAGGTTTTGACATATATGCATGGGGAGCATTTGCCCTTGATGACAGTTACAGGGAGATAAACATTGGGGTAAGCTATTCCTTCAGTAACTTTACACTGGAGCTGGTGGATTATTTCTATCCTTGGCCCGGTGCCGATTTCTTTGATTTCAACAAAAATACAACAACCCATACAGTGGAGGCTATTGCAACCTATGAACTTGATGCCCTTCCAATGTATTTTACGGTAGGTTCAATCATTTTTGGGGATGACAAGAAGGCGGACGGCAAGAATGCTTATTCTACTTATGCAGAAATGGGGTACACCCATGAGTTCAATGAAAGGAACATGCTGCAGGGAGTTGTGGGTGCCTCTCTGAACAAGAGTTTCTACAACGATTACGGAAAAGACTTCAATCTTGTAAACCTTACTGCAGCTTACACACGAGTGTTCAGTTTTTGGAAGTTTGACGAGTTCCCGGTAACGGCCTCCTATACTTACAATCCGTACCTGGAGAAGTCGTACTTCAACATAATGTTTACCGTAGGGCTGTAAACCTTCCTTTTTTATACACATTCCCTGCGTGAACCAAGTACCTTCGTTCATGCCCGTCTGAGGCTGCTCGGATAAAAAAATCATCTTGACGGCGAACTCCTCCTTTTAGCCATCCTCCGGATGTCTAACGTCGTCACACACGCGCCGTCACAAGGCGATGATTTTTTCACCCTCCCTTACCGCCTCATCCGGGAAATCACTCAGAGTACTTGTTCCCTCCAAGAATGTGTATAATAACCCAATTCTGCAGTTGCACAGTTTATACGAAGGAATATTTTGTCGGGAAGGGAGGTGACTGTGCAAAAATGGTTTAAGCGTTGATTTTACCCTTTTGCGTGTAGTCTTCTATATAGTATAAATTAAGTATAATTAAGATATAATATGCTAAATTCTTTGGAGGTCTAAAAAATCGGACATATATTTGC
>SUYX01000058.1 GCA_015060225.1 Bacteroidales bacterium
TCAGCAACCAGATTCCTGTAGGAATTGAACTTGAGGGTTCTTCAAAAGTTGCTTTGGGCTTTAACGTAGGTATCCTTGTAAATGTATCACCTAAAGTTACCCTTGGTGCAACCTACCGCTCAAAAGTAAAATTGTCTGTTGAGGACGGTGAGGCAGAGTTGGATTATGCAAATGACGCTGCAGAGAGTGTAGTTGCTGCAATCAAATCATTTGATACCACACCTCTTCAGGGTATGCTTCCTCAGGAGACCCTTGCAACCATCAAAGGTACCCAGACACAACTTGCAACTATGGGTCTGTTGGATGATTCTGAGTTCAAGGCTTCAATGCCTATCCCAAGCATCTTCAGCGTAGGTATCGCATATAAGCCAAATCAGGCATGGACCCTAACCGGTGAGGCTCAGATTACAGGCTGGAGCGCATACGACAAACTTGACATCACTTTCAAGACTGCTGCAGGTGAGATTGTACAGTCATCTGTAAAGGATTATGAGAATACAGTTGCAGTAAGACTTGGTGCAGAGTATGTTGTTTCTGATTTCTGGACAGTAAGGGCCGGTGCATATATGGACACCCCTCCTGTACAGATGGACAACTACAACCCTGAGACTCCAAGTGCAAACTCTTACGGTGTTACAGCAGGTGCAACCTTGAACCCAATGAAGAATCTTGCAGTTGACCTTTCAGTAGGTTACTTGAGAGGCGAAAAAACTACCGGAACCTTCCAGGAGACCTTCAAGGCAGACTACACCAAGAGCGCAATCATGCCGGGTGTTGCTGTAAGATTCCAGTTCTAAGAGAGAAATTACCTAAAAATTAACCTTACTACAAAAGAGAAGCCTGTGACGGGGAAACCCGGTGCAGGCTTTTCCTTTTTGCCCACTTGCGGTTGTAAAGAAACAACTTTTTGAATATCTTTGTATTTGGTCTTATTTTCCCGACAAATAATTACTACAGATATGAAGAAACTATTTTCAATTTTGGCAACTGCAGCACTTTGCATTGCAGTATGCGCATGTGCCCAGAACAAGCAGCCTGAGGTACAGACAACCCCCGCAGCAACTCCAAGCAACCTTATGGGAACATTCCCTGGTGAGGAGAACATGAATTATGCAACCGACATCCTTACAGGAGCACAGCAGGTAGAGGAATACCTCCCGCTTGTTGAAGGTAAAAGGGTATGTATCCTTTCAAACCAGTCTGGTATGGCATCAGCCACTGCACACGTCCTTGACACACTTCTTGCACACAACGTAAAAGTAACATGCATCATGTCTCCAGAGCACGGTTTCAGAGGTGATGCCGATGCAGGTGAGCATGTATCAAGTTCAACAGATTCAAAAACAGGAATTCCTATCCGCTCATTGTATGAGGGGAAATCGGGCAAACCTGCAAAAGAGGTTATTGACTCATTTGATGTACTTGTTTTTGACCTTCAGGATGTAGGTGTACGTTTCTACACTTATTATGTAACCATGGTTAAAATGATGGCTGTATGTGCAACCGAGGGGAAAGAGTTCATTGTACTTGACCGTCCTAACCCAATCGGATTCTATGTAGACGGCCCTATCCTCAACATGGAGAAGTATAAATCTGGAGTAGGAAGCCTTCCAATCCCAGTTGTACACGGAATGACCCTTGGCGAGATTGCATACATGGCAAATGAGAGCGACTGGCTCCAGCACGGCCACAAAGATGCCGCTGGCAAAAAAGTTGACCTTAAAGTTGTAAAATGCAAGAACTACACCCACGCAAAACTTTACAGACTCCCTATCAAGCCGTCTCCAAACTTGGGCGACATGAGGGCTATCTATCTGTACCCTTCAACCTGCTACTTTGAGGGAACCCCTGTAAGTTTGGGTAGAGGTACTGCAAAGGCATTCCAGATGTACGGCCACCCTAACATGTTGGGCTACAAATACAGTTTCACCCCAAGGAGCATCCCAGGAGCAAAGAACCCTCCTCTACTGGACAAGGAGTGCTGGGGAGTTGACCTTACTGTAAACCCTTCAATTGAGCAGATTAACCAGGACGGTATCAACCTTGAGTACATTGTTGACGCATACACCAACCTCAACCTTGGAGACCACTTCTTCCGCAACATGTTTGAACTTGAAATAGGCCAGGCATATGTAAGAAAGATGATCAAAGAGGGGAAATCTGCAAAAGAGATTGAGGCAATGTGGGTTGAAGATGTTGAGAAGTTCAAGGAACAGAGAAAACCTTATCTGCTATACCCTGAGAACTGATCCAATTGTCAAGATAAAGAATGTAGAGTGGCCTATAGTCACTCTACATTCTTTTTAAATTTCATTATTCTCAAAAAAAATTATACATTTGCACGAACCAGAAGATATTCTGGTTTGTATATAATAAATATATTAGCGTTTTGCTATTGTACTTGATTTAGAAAACTGCCAATTTTCAACGCAACAAGCACATAAGCACAAACGCCTGCGCTTTAGCGTGGGTGGTGTTTGTATGTTGCGTGGGTATGGCAGTACCTCTAAATCGTATGACTGACCCACGCTTTTTGTTTTATAGGGTTAGTCATAATGTAACTGAGGCACTATTGCACATAACCTTATAAAACTTTTTTTATGAAAACAAAACTATTTCTTGCATCATTGGTAGCATTACTTTGTTTCACCAATGTATCATTCTCCCAAGATTACCACTCTGAGTACAGCATCGGCTATTCGGCCGGTATAGGTGATTGGGCTATTGACAGGGTTAATTTCCAGACTATTCAGGGTATTAAAGTAAATGACAATTTTACTGCAGGTATTGGTGTAGGTTTGGATTATTATTTTGACAGCGAAAGTCTTATGCTTCCTCTAACTATAAATGCCAAAGCATACCTTCCTACTTCAGCTAAGTTTGCTCCTTTTGCTTCTCTTGATTTGGGATACGGAATTGGTGTTTCAGAGAGTGTATCAGGATTTACAATAACTCCTGCTGTTGGTATCAAGGCAGGTAAATTTATGGCCCAAATAGGATATAACTCACAAAAATTGTCAGAAAGCGGAGTAAGTCTAAACATGGGAGCTATCCAGCTTAAAGTTGGTATAGCATTCTAATTAAAAAAGAAGTCTATTTCCAACCACAACAGCCACAAATATAATGTCTGTTGTGGTTGTTCATATCAGCCAAGCCATGAATATAAAATTAAAATATTTTGTAATTCTTATATTATTGTTCTGTATCAGCAGTCCGTTATTCTGTCAGGAAGAAATAAAAACAATCAAAAGGAAGGTTGCCATAGGGCGTTTTTCAAATGAAACCCAATATGCAAAGGGACTGTTCTACGATAAGGAAAATGACCCTATGAGGAAGCAGGCTCTTGACATCCTTTCATCCAAACTAGCCGCAAGCGGGAAATTCATATTATTGGAAAGAGATGATCTTGATGTGTTAGTTTCTGAAGCAGGTGAAAACATGAATAAAATTGGTGCTGACTACATCATATTAGGCTCCATTACAGAATTTGGACGAAAAACTGAAGGTCAGCAAAAAGTATTCTCATCCACAAAAACTCAAACTGTTGAAGCTGGCGTCAGTATACGCTTGGTTGAAGCGGCAACTGGCCTCATTATTTATTCCGATGAAGCCAAAGGTTTTGCCGAGACTTCCACAAAGCAAACTATGGGCGTGGGTGGCACAGCTGGATTTGATGCTACATTGAGCGACAAAGCTATTTCCGCTGCTTTATCTCAATTGGTTGAAAACATCATTAACAAATGCATGGACAAACCATGGAGATCATATTTATTATCTATAGAGGATGGTACTTTCATAATATCAGGAGGATCAACTCAAGGATTATCCACAGGAGACATATTTAATGTCTACTTAAAAGGAAAAACTGTAACCAATCCTCAGAATGGCATGAAAATAGAATTGCCGGGGAAAAAAATGGGAACAATTACCATTACCGCATCAATGGGTGACACTCCTGAAAGCGAAGTATCAATTTGCACATATGAAGGAGAACAAATCAATGCAGAAAACCTCCTAAATTATTATATATCGGATAAATAGCCATGAAAAAAATCTTAGTACACTTAGTTTTTGCATTATTATTATGTAGCTGCGGAGTAGGTGTGTATTCTGTTTCATCTGGGAAATCGGATGACAGCACAATATCTTTCACAGATAATACAGAAAGGACTATCTCAATCACTATTGACAATGCAAAAACGGAGACTTTAAAAACAGTAAAACAAAAAGATTTTCAAAAAGCTCGGAATATAAAAAAAACATCTATTAACACTCTCACTCTAAAACCAGGGCAACACAATATTAAGGTCCTTGAGAATGATAAGATATTATTAGAAAAGGTCATATTTATATCTGCAGGCGAGCACAAAATCATTGCACTATGAAAAAAACAATTATACTCACCTTCTGCATCATATCTCTTTGCTCATGTAGCGTACCAAAAAGCTTATATTACTGGGGTGGAACATATAAGGATGCCTCTGTATATGAAAATTTGACATATCAAAATTACGACAAACAAACACCAGAAAGCATCTGCAATTTAATATGCGCTTATGAAGATATAGTTAAGAATCCTACCGGTTTACGCAAAATGCCACCTCCTGGAATATGTGCAGAATACGGTTACCTCCTTCTTAAAGGAGAAACGCCTGAAATATTTTCTAAATACGCAACAGCCAAACAAAAGAAAATTTTCGCTTCTCAGAATTATGGAGAGTATTTTGGTCTTTATGGCATAGAATTGCTTGAAAAAGAACTTCAGCTGTACCCTGAGTCTGCCCAGTTTATTAAGCCACTTTTAGATAAACTAAAAAGATAAGCTATGAGAAAAATTATATACTTGATTCCATTGGTAGCTATCATCTGTACATCTTGTGGTATGAATAAAAAAATCACCCGAGCTACACAGTATGCAAAAATGTATGAAGAGAAACCTCATACATTATTGGTAATGCCCCCCATAAATAATTCTTCTAATGTTGAAGCCAAAGATTTATTATATACATCTATCAGTAAACCTCTCGCTGAAGCTGGATATTATATATTATCCCCAATGCTATCTATGGATGTACTTAGACAAGAAAGCGCATACGATTCTGAGTTATTCGTAAATAGCGATTTGTCTATTTTTAAAAATTTCTTTGGGGCTGATGCTGTTATATTCTCACAGATAGATTCTTGGACGAAGAAAGGTTTCACTATTAGAACAACAATTAAGTATTTCATTAAGTCAACAATAACAGGAGAAATCTTATTTGACCGCAGTTGCGAACTCACACTAGACTTAAATCAGAGTTCTGGAAACAGTTCATTATTGGGACAACTTATAGATCTCACTGCATCTGCACTGGCAACAGCGTTAACGGATCATATTGTTGCCGCAAGAAAGGCAAATAATTACATTTTCATGGACATCCCTCGTGGCAAATACAATCCAAGTTATATGCAAGATAAAGATGTAATTGCCATGCCAAAGGACGTAAAAGCACGAGTCCAGTAATACGTATATTAGCAAAAAAACTGATTCGAATTGAATCTGTTTTTTTTGCTAGTTTTCTCTGTTTATCAGATTTACCACAACTTTCACCATAATATGCATCTCCTCAGTGCGGCTTTCAGCTATCATCAGGGTGAGGGCTACGAGAGTGTTGTCGGCTATGCGTTTTTCTTTGTCGGGACCATAAAGGATACCATTTTTCTCCATAAACCACAGGAAGAGCATTGCTGCTATGCGTTTGTTTCCGTCGCTGAATGAGTGGTTCTTTACAACCAGATAGAGCAGCATCGCTGCCTTTTCTTCAACTGATGCGTACAGCTCTTTTCCTCCGAATGTCTGATAGATCTGCCCGATACTGCTTTTGAAGGAGTTGTCTTTCTCGTTTGCAAACCAGCGGCTATCTCCAAATTTTACCTTGAGGGCATTGATTGCCTGCATGGCGTTTTCATATGTTATCTTGAAAGGTTCCTCGTTTGTGGTTTTGGCAATGGTCAGATTCTGGTAATCATAACCGTCCAAAATATCCAATGCATATATATAGTCGCTTATTACATTAAACAGTCCGCTATATTCATCATTACTTACATTGCTTTGAAGGGATATGGTCCTTGACATAATGCGTACCATATCCTTAAGCTCATTGTAACGTTCTGCAGTGATATTTTTGTTTATGGTATATCCTTTTATCAGATAGTCCTTCAGAATTTTGTTGGCCCATTGTCTGAATCTTGTGCCATTGACAGATTTGACTCTATAACCTACAGAGATGATGATGTCGAGGTTATACATAGCTGTTTCATAGGATCGTTCTCTCAAATCAGGTACATATGCAAATTTTGCATATGTACTATTTTTATCCAACTCTCCTTCTTTGTAAATATTATTGATGTGACGGGCAATTACGGATTGATCTCTTCCAAATAACAAAGCCATTTGACTTTGTGTCAGCCATACTGT
>SUYX01000001.1 GCA_015060225.1 Bacteroidales bacterium
CGGTCAGAAACTGGGGAATTGTTATGAATCAATTTATTGCTATATTTGAAAACAGAATCGGGTTATAGAACTCGACTATAACCCGACCCGATAAAATATCATTTACACAAAATTTTGGACACTGCCAAAAAGGGATTCTGGAATTTATTTCCAGATAGTTTACCTTCTCAATTGTTTTATAAGCATTACCCTGAATTTTTCCTCAAGGGTGCAGGTTTTTGCGGCCTTCTTTATAGGAAGAACTTTTGAGATTTCATTGTAGGTCTCTTCCTGTATTTGGGCTTCTGCTTTAAGGGCGCTGAAGTATTTTTCCATCAGGGCCTCTATTTCCTTGTCTGAGGTTGCAGGTTCTGCTTTTAGGGCATTGTTCAGTTCCTTTAGAGTCTTGTTTACCTTTTTGTGGGCCTCGTGTATCTTTTTCCAGCCCTCATTATATACCGGCCAGAATTTCTGGGCCTCTTCTGGGGAGAGGTCGAGTTCCTGTGTGAAGAATGCTATCTTCTGGCTCAGGATTTCTTCTCTTGTAGGATATTTCTTTTTCACTACTTCCCCTTGAGGCTGAGTATCCTGATTCTGGTTCTGGACATATTCTGCAGGGCATTGTGTCCCTCTTTGAACTTTCCCATAATCTGTTTGGGCGTAGGATACAACGCTCATCAGAAAGGAAACGATTATTGTGCTTATTGCTAATTTCATAATCAATAAAATATAATTTATTCCAATAGTGCTATTGCCATTGATGGAAGACGGGTGTCAATGAGATACTGCTCAATTGTCTCTTCATCAAGGACTGTTGTTGTGACAGGAGTTCCGGTTTCTGTATCTCCCTCAGCATACAAGTCTTCAATAGTGATGTCAAGGATGGAGATTATCTCATCTTCAGATATCTCTTCCTGCATACTTTCTGTGAATATCATTTCATTTGCGGCACCATCCTGTGTATAACTGCCAGTAATTTTCATTGCACTCCAGCCTATACCAAAAATGAGACCGAACATTGCAGCCATGGCAAACGCAGGCTTGAGGTATGTCATGAATGTGGCAGGTGTAGCCTGAACCGTCTCTTCAGAATAAGTTCCGGCAACAAGTCTGGCAGAAATCTTCTCCATTACCTCTTCCTGCATGGAAGTGAAATAGCCTGCCGGAACACCAAACGGGTTCTCTTTAAGGGAACTTCTGCTCAGGATGTCTTCCATTTCTTTGTTCTGTTTCATTTTTCTTTCCTCCAACTATTTGACTCATAAAATGTACAAAGGTTTAATCGCAGAATTTCTCCTGCAACTCTTCCTTTATCTTTTTATATGCATGGTGATACGATGCCTTAAGGGAACCTACGGATGTGTCCATAATTTCCGCTATCTCTTCGTATTTGAGTTCCTGGAAATAACGGAGATTAAAGACTGCCCGCTGTTTGTCGGGAAGATGCAATATGGCCTTGTGCAGTGCCAGCTGCAGTTTGTCGCCGTTGAATGAAGGGTCGCTCTGGAGCTTGTTGGCAAGGGTAGTGTCATAGTTGCTCAGAGAAAGCATAGCTGTGATCCTCTTCTTCTTAAGGAAAGTGAGAGTTTCGTTGGTGGCAATGCGGTAAATCCATGTGTATAGCTTGGATTCTTCTCTGAAGTTGGGCAAATTCTCCCAAATTTTTACCAGTGAGGATTGCAGAATATCATTGGAGTCCTCGTGGGAACAGGTAAGTTTGCGGATATGCCAATATAGACGTTCCGAGTATTTCTCAACAAGAAGACGGAAGGCAAACTCCTGTTTGCCTTCTTCCCGGTATAGTTCAAGTATCTTCTTGTCTTCCAAAATATCCTGTTTTTTATTTGCGCGCCATTGCCCTCTTGCTTGCCGCAACAATATTCTCTGCATCCAAACCGTATGCCTTCATAAGTGCAGCAGGTGTACCGCTCTGGCCAAATTTGTCCTTGATTGCAACATATTCAACAGGTGCAGGTTTGTTTGCTGCCAATACTCCCGATATCAATTCTCCCAAACCTCCTGCAACAAAATGCTCTTCTGCTACAACAACAGCTCCTGTCTTTGCCGCTGATTCTAAGACTGCCTTTTCATCCAAAGGTTTAATGGTGTGGATGTTTATTACCTCCGCTTTTATACCCTCTTCAGCAAGCTTTTCTGCAGCCTGTATTGCCTCCCATACAAGGTGGCCTGTAGCAAATATGGTTACATCTGTACCCTCAATGAGGTGAAGTGCCTTGCCAATTTCAAATACCTGGTCCTCAGGGGTGAAGTTTGGAACACCCGGACGGCCGAAACGCAAGTAAACAGGGCCCACATGTTTTGCAGCTGCAATTGTAGCAGCTTTTGTCTGGTTGTAGTCGCAAGGGTTTATTACAACCATGTTTGGAAGCATTCTCATAAGACCTATGTCCTCAAGAATCTGGTGGGTTGCACCATCCTCACCAAGTGTGATGCCTGCGTGCGAGGCGGCAATCTTTACATTGGTGTTTGAGTAAGCAACGCTTTGGCGTATCTGGTCATAAACGCGGCCTGTTGCAAAAGCGGCAAATGAACCTACAAAAGGAATCTTTCCGCTCAGTGCCATACCAGCACCAACGCCAATCATATTGGCCTCGGCAATACCGGCCTGGTAGAACCTGTCGGGATGAGCTTTTGCAAATGCATCCATTTTAAGGGAACCTGTAAGGTCTGCACACATGGCAACCACATTGGGATTCTCGTCTCCAATAACAGACAAACCGGCACCAAAGCCACTTCTGGTGTCCTTGTTACCGGTGTTTATAAATTGT
Source organism: Bacteroidales bacterium (assembly GCA_015060225.1). Classification (GTDB taxonomy): domain Bacteria; phylum Bacteroidota; class Bacteroidia; order Bacteroidales; family UBA932; genus Egerieousia. The sequence goes on from SUYX01000001.1 coordinate 2,769, forward strand.
TGTTTTTCCATTATAGTGTTTTAAGTATTAGCGGTTAATGTTAAATTCAGTAGAGAGCCAGATACAAACCTATGTTAAAGTAGATTGATTGTCTGTTGTCAACCTTAATCTTGCCTACATCAGATTTGTTTGTACTCCAGTTGTAGCCTGCTGTAACATTCACTCCCCAGTTTCCTGCCGGTCCTACAGGAATAAGCATTCCTATTTCCGGTGAGAGGAGGAATCCCCAATTGTTGTCCCACACATCTATATCCTGGATGACTATATGCTGCCCTGCAGAGAGAGCTCCAATACCCAATCCTGCATATGGCATTACAGAGCCTGAAGGGTTGAAGAAGTATTTTCCCTGAACCTTTATAGGGAATACCTGGGTGTATCTGTATTGGGCTGCATTTACTGCTGTATTGGCATCAGGCCTGTAGATCTTCTGCCCTACCTTCTCATGAAAATTGTTGTAGCTCAGATCCAATCCCACTGCAATATTTTCAGTAACAAAGTATGCCCAATTTACATTTATCCCCTCAAAGCTCATTTTTGAAACAAAATCCCTGCTGCTGCCAACCGGTATGTTCTGCTGCCAGTTGATGGAGTATATTTGTCTGATGTCGTTTCCGTAATACTGTGCTCTGGCTGCCCCTGCACAACATAGGGTGATTGCCAGAATAAATAATATCCTTTTCATATACCACAAGTTTTAAATTATTTTGGAGGGAGAATAGCGAATACCTCATCTATAGAAGAGAGAAGTTCCTGCTGGGTGTGTCTGCCGTTGAGGATTTCTCTGATAAGGCCATGCCATACAACAGGTACATTCTGCCCGGTAGCGGCATTCACTACATCTGCAATCTCAATCACAAGACTTCCCGTAGTATAGGAAGAGATGAAATAGGTCTGATAAGGATAGTATGAACCCCAACCGTACCATGGGTAATAATTGTAGTTCCACCACCAGTCCCAATCGTTCCAATATCCCGGATACAGGTAAGTGTTTGTTTTTTGAATGTAAGCGAGATCTACAAGCAGGTCCGGATTCTCATCGGCCTCAACCTGGGTATATCCGTTGATGTTCATGTTACGGACAACCTGTGCAATTATAAGATCTGTAGTATCGTTGCTCAGGCGGGTCTTCTTCCCGTCATTAACAACTGTAACAGAATCGGTAATTGCAAAACTGCTGAATTTGGAAAAGTCAACAGCCTCTCCTTTGCGGGCCATGGTGAGGATCTGATCTCTTGTCTCATCCATGTTGCTTCCCGGACCCCAGGAACATGAGGTTACCAGCGCACCCACAAAAATCATTAGCAAAAATTTCATTTTCATACTGTTTGTAATTTAATAAAAACAGTATAATAACAGAATTTCAGATGTGTTGTTCAACAAGTCAAAGAACTAAAAAACAGGCTTCTAATAGTCTCCAAGAGTCTCCTGCAGCTGTGCAAGCGCTTTCTCGGCAAGTTCAGGTTTTGGTGCTTTTCCATGCCACTCGCAAGTACCCTCCATAAAATCTACACCTTTACCCATATTTGTCTTCATGAGGATCATTACAGGCTTGTTGTCCTTTGCCCCCATCTCCTTGGCCTGTTTGAATGCACCAAGGATAGCCTCCATATTGTGGCCGTCAGCAACAATTACATCCCAGCCGAAAGCTTTCCATTTTGCCTGGAGATCACCCACTCCAAGGACAGACTCCACTGTACCGTCAATCTGCTGGCCGTTCCAGTCTGTAATGGCAATGAGGTTGTCCAGTCTGTTGTGTGCTGCAAACATTGCTGCCTCCCATACCTGGCCTTCCTCACTCTCTCCATCACCCATAAGGACATATACATAATTGTTCTCCTTGTCCAGCTTCTTCCCGATAGCGGCACCTGCTGCAACAGAAAGACCCTGGCCGAGGGAGCCTGATGCCTCATATACACCTGGAAGTCCGCTCTCTACACAAGGGTGCCCCTGTAGACGTTTGCCGAATACCCTGAAATCTGCAAGTTCCTTTACAGGGAAATATCCGCTGCGTGCAAGTACACTGTAGAATACAGGCGACATGTGTCCGGCAGAGAGGAAGAACATGTCATTGTCCTTTCCTGTCCTGCACCAAGAAGCAGGTGAATGTTTCATTTCTGAGAAGAAAAGGGCAGTCATGATGTCTGTACTGCTGAGGCTTCCTCCCGGATGGCCGCTCTGGGCAGCTGTTACCATCCTTATTATATCTCTTCTTACCTGAGAAGCTATATTGTTGAGCTCCTGAATGTTTGACATAATTTTTAAGTGTGTTGTTAAGGTTTATAATTTTGCGAATTTAGTGTTTAATTTGCTAAAAAACAATGCAAATTGCGTATATTTGCAACGCATTAACTTGGCGTAAAAAGCCAAAATTTTCAGTTGTAAATGAAGAACATTAGGAATTTCTGTATAATAGCACATATAGACCACGGCAAGAGCACATTGGCAGACAGGCTGCTGGAGGCTACCAATACTTTGTCGGCCAGGGAGATGGAGAACCAGGTGCTGGATTCAATGGACCTTGAGAAGGAGAAAGGTATTACCATAAAGAGCCACGCAATCCAGATGCAGTATAAGAAGGACAATGAGACATATACCCTTAATCTGTTGGATACTCCCGGCCATGTGGACTTCTCTTACGAGGTGTCGCGTGCAATTGCCTCATGTGAAGGTGCGCTCCTTATCGTAGATGCAACCCAAGGTATCCAGGCCCAGACAATATCCAACCTCTACCTTGCTTTGAACAATGATCTGGAGATAATCCCCATCATCAACAAGATTGATATGGATGCCGCTATGGTGGATGTGGTGAAGGACCAGATTGTAGACCTTCTCGGATGTGATGAGAGTGAGATCCTCCTTGCCAGCGGCCGTACAGGACAGGGTGTTCCGGAGATACTTGATGCTATTGTAGAGAGGGTTCCTGCTCCGGCGGGGAATCCTGATGCCCCTCTGCAGGCCCTTATCTTCGACTCTGTATTCAACTCGTTCCGTGGCATCATTGCATACTTCAAGGTTGAGGCCGGTTCAATAAAGAAGGGAGATAAAGTGAAGTTCTTCAATACCGGAAAGGAATATATAGCAGATGAGGTTGGCGTGTTGAGGATGAAGATGTGCCCTAAAAATGAGATTAAGACAGGTGATGTAGGATATATCATAAGCGGTATAAAGAGTGCGGTTGAGGTAAAGGTTGGAGATACCATTACCACAGTGGCAAATCCTTGTGCTGAGGCAATTGCCGGTTTTGAGGAGGTTAAGCCAATGGTGTTTGCCGGAATATATCCTATTGAAACGGACGAGTATGAAGATTTGCGTGCCTCGCTGGAGAAGCTGCAACTCAATGACGCATCGCTTGTGTTTGACCCTGAGAGTTCACTGGCATTGGGTTTCGGTTTCCGTTGCGGATTCCTCGGCCTGCTCCATCTGGAGATTGTTCAGGAGAGGCTTTTCAGGGAGTTTGACATGGATTGCATTACCACTGTTCCCAATGTTTCGTACAAGGTATATACAACACAGGGAGAGGTTTTGGATGTACATAACCCGTCGGGATTGCCTGCCCCTACATTGATAGATTACATTGAGGAGCCGTATATAAGGGCACAGATCATTTCCAAGAGTGATTTCTTTGGCCCTATCATGAAACTTTGCCTTGACAAGAGGGGTACCCTTGTGAGCCAGCATTTCCTTACAAGCGACCGCGTTGAGCTGAACTACGATATGCCTCTTTCTGAGATTGTATTTGATTTCTATGACAAACTGAAATCAATCTCAAAGGGGTATGCTTCATTTGATTACCACATTACCGGATACAGGGAGGCAGATCTTGTAAAACTGGATATTCTTCTCAATGGAGAGCAGGTGGATGCCCTCAGCAGCCTTATCCACCGCGACCACGCTTACGATTTTGGCCGCAAAATGTGCGAGAAACTTAAGGAGCTTATACCGCGCCAACAATTTGATATTGCAATACAGGCGGCAATAGGTGCCAAGATTATTGCAAGGGAAACTGTTAAGGCGGTGCGTAAGGATGTTACCGCAAAATGTTATGGCGGTGACATCTCCCGTAAGAGAAAATTGCTGGAGAAGCAGAAGAAGGGTAAACGCCGCATGCGCCAGGTAGGAAATGTGGAGGTCCCTCAGAGTGCGTTTATGGCGGTACTCAAATTGGATTAGTGGGAATGCCACAAAAATATTACTGTCGGGAAAAGTATCTTCCCGACAGTTTTTTTTGTTTTACAGAGTCTTGGGTGGGTACATTGCATTCCACCATGTAGGGTCGTCCTGCAGCCATTTTGCAAACCAGGCAAAGATGGTGTTCTGCCACTGAACCCTCTTGCTGTACTCCAGTATATGGTGATCCTGGTCCTTTACCAGCACCATTGCAGTCTCTTTCCCGAGCAGTTTAAGTGCAGTGTACATCTGGATACTCTCCCCTACAGGTACATTGTTGTCCTTGTCTCCGTGAAGGAAAAGGATTGGTGTATTCACTTTGTGGGCATTGTACAAAGGACTCTGTTCCACATAAAGTTCCCTGTGACTCCATGGATAGCTGTTTGCCATTGAGACTTCACTGTATGAGTAGCCCCAATACCCCTCACCCCAATAACTGGTATGGTCACTTATACCGGCGTGGGAGATTGCGGCTGCAAAGATGTCTGTCTGAGTCTGCAGATACTGTGTCATGAACCCTCCATATGAAGCACCGATACATCCTATTTTGGTTTCATCTACAAACGGATGTTCCTTGCAGAATTGTCTGGTACCTTCAATGATGTCCTGTGCAGGACCGTCCCCGGCCGTGTTTACATGACGTGCTGAGAACTCCTGCCCAAAACCTGTTGCTCCGCTCGGATTGACAACATATACAACATATCCCATAGCGGCATACAGATGGTGGGGATAGCGGCTTTCAAATGCTCTTTCAGTAGGGCTGCATCCGCCATAGTAGTTTACAATAAGAGGGTACTTCTTCTGGGGATTGAAGTTGGCAGGCAGATAGTATCTTCCGTTTATCTCATCCCCTTTGGAGTTTCTGAAGTTCCAGCCATGGCATTCTCCAAGCAGCACATCCTTGAGTATATCCTTGCTCAGGTCTTCCCAAAGTTTTGAACTCCCCTTCTTCAGGTCTGTTATATAGGCCTTGTCAGAATTGCTGGCCCCCTGTCCGTACCAGGCCATCACAGGGGCATCGGCAGCTATACTGAACTGTTTTACAAGATCTTCTTGGGTCTTAAGCTGTGTAATCTTGCCCGAGCCGGGATTAAGTTTGAAAAGGCTTACCATATCTGTATTCTCTGCGCTGAAGTAGATATGGTTATCGGATTTGCTCCAGATAAAATTGCCTACATTAGGGTTGAAGTTTCTGGTAACTGCTTTTATCTTCCTGCTCTCCAGATTCATGATGAACATCTGGTAGTCGTACATGCTTGGTGTTTGTCCCTCTTTTACATTCTTTCCTATTCCACCGAGCGCTTCAGGTGTGCCTGTTATTGCAATCATGGTTCCGCAAGGGGAGAAGGCGGCTGAACTTATAAATCCGTCATCCTCTACAAGAGGAGTCATCTCAAGCGTTGCAAGATCCATAAGATATAGGGTGTAAAGGGTTGTAGGGCGCTCTGTAAGGCGGCTGCGGCTGGTCATGACCAGTGCCTGTCTGCCATCTTGGGATATGTCTGCCACCCAGGTGTTGCGGTATCCGAATGTCAGCGGCTGCATCACACCCGTAGCAAGGTCATATTTGGCAAGGTATGAGCGGTTGCGCCATCCGTTTTGGCGGTCATCCGGCTCAATCACTTCATATACAGACTCCTTTTCTGCAGGACCCTTCTGCTCAATTGTGCATAGGAGAAAATCTTCAGATGGTGAGATGAGGAACCGGTTGTCGGGAATACCCTTTGCAAATATTGTCTCTTTGCCGGTAGAGGGGTCTACTGTTATGATGTTTTTTCCGTTGGGGTCACTCTTTGTGTACCAGTATAGGTTGCTTTTTGGCATCCAGCTGATTCTGTCTGCACTTTTTGCCACAATATTTCCTGTTGCCACCTGGCTCACTGCGGTTGTGCGGAAGCTCCGTCCGTTCTCAAGAGAGGTAGTATAGCTGGTAATGAGCCACTCCCCATTGGGTGAGAGCTGCATGTCCTGGAATCTTTTTCCGTGGAGCACATCAGTAAGCGCATAATCCCTTTTCCCGTCTTCCCTCAGTACGAATGCACCTTCCTGCCCTGTTTCAACGGTAATTTCAGGAGCGCTGTTTTCTCCGTTGAGGGTAAGGTATTTTATTGCAACTGCATGTGTGCCGGGGATTGCTTCAATTTTGCTTCCCGACAATTTTTTGCCGTCTACATATACTTCATAATTCTCCACCCCCTCCACTTTTATCTGTGCAGTGGCATATTTCCCGTTCTGGAGGGTGAATCCCAAAAGGGAAACGGACAGCTTTGTAGGTGCGGGGAGCTCTCCTGCATTTATATATGCCGCCTGGTCAAGCCGGTTTAGTGATATAAAGCTGTTGAGAAGATTTTTTGCATCAAACTCCTTCCCGTTGACATCTCTCTTGTCTACCATGTATGGGCTTACCACCTGGTGGGGCCCCACATGCTTGAATCTGTTTATTTTCATTGTCTCTGCTTTTGCAAAAAGGCTGCACAACATGGCGCAGCACACAAGTATGACTTTATTCATATCTGTTAATGGATTTGTTCTGTAAAAATATACAAAAGAAGGTGGCCTTTGGGCCACCCTCTCCGGTATAAGTTGACCAGATGAATATTACAGTTTTGCAAACTCTACATCTGTCTTTGCTCTCTTTGCAAGTTTCTCGTCTTTCTTTGCAACCTCAAGAAGCTGTTTTGCTGCGGTGTTGTCACCTTTACGTGCAGCTATGATTGCTTTTAGGTATGATTTGCAAGGGCATTTTGCATCTGCAAGGATAGAAGAAGCTTTGTCAAGATTACCTGTAAGGATGTTTACAAGAGCCTCGTTGAACGATTTTGTTCCTGCCAATGATGCAGCTGCACCTTTGTAGTCTCCTTTAAGGATAAGCAATGCACCCATGTTCTCCTTAGCCTGTGCAAGGTTGCCGGCTTTTGCAAGATACTCTGCTGCAGCATCATAGTTCCCCTCCTGCATAGCTGCTACAGCCATGTTGTTGTAGTAGATTGCATTTTTGTCACTCACTTTTGCAAGATAACCTTTGGCATCAGCAACCTTTTTGTCTTTAAGGCTCAATGCTGCAAGGTTATTGTAAGCGCGGCTGCTGTTGTATTTTTTTGCAGCTGCTTTGTAGACCTCAGCCTTTGCATCGTTCTTGTCAAATAAAGTAGCACCGTAAAGAAGAGCCTCCTCATCAAGCTGGTCAATGTTGCTGTTGATAATCTGGGTCAACTCCTCATCTGACCAGTTCTTGTACTCTACATTTGCAATGAATCTTGCTCTGCGCAATGCAGGAAGAACCTCGTCAGCCAAAGTTTTGAATACAGCACTCATGTTCTTTATCTCACGCTCCCTTACAGCAGGGTCTGAGTACATTGAAAGAACACGTAGGATAAGGTCTTTGTCAGGAATGTCAGATGCCTGTACAAGTTCCTGGAAACCCTCCCAGTCTTCAGAGATCTGTGATACGTTAAGAGGAATGTCCTTAACCTGTGCTTTCTTTGAGATAGTCTTTACAAATGCAGTCTCAGCTGATTTTGCCCTTTTCTCAGAAAGTTTGCTGTTTAGGTTAAGGGATCCGTCTGGAGAGGCGTATGCAATGATGTCGTTTGAAACGATAGTTTTGCGCTCATTCTCCTGAGCCTCTTTCAAATACTGTTCAAACTCCTTCATCTGCGCACTCTTGAGTTCAGTATTCCTTACATTTGACTGGTTGATTGTGTACAGGATTTGTGACTCTTTTTGTTCACGGATAACTTTCTGGTATGCGTCATCCTCAAATGCAGGTGCCCCCTCTGTCTTTACAAGCATATATGTTGAGTTTACACCCTCTGCAACTTTGTACGATGTAGGGAACTTGTACTGTTTGCTCCTGTCTGCATTATAGGCAACAGCTCTCAGTTCCAATACTCCATTTTCCATTCCCGGTTTGTAGTCAAACGAAACGTTTCTGGAAATCTCACCTCCGTTTTTGCTTGATACTACATTGTAATTGTCCATAATCTTGTCACCCTGAACAGTAAGGACCTGACCTACAACCTCACCTCCGTCATATACCATAACGGGTGTAATGTTCATGATAGCCTCGCTCTGGAAAAATTCAGCAGGGAATTTGATTGTATAGGTGGTGTTGATTTTACCGCCTATCACTTCCATTGTTTCAGAAGTGCCGGTACCGCTCTCGCAAACTGCTTGCGCCTGTACCTGATCTGCCAATTGTACCATTTTGGACGGATTGCTGCAGGCTGCCAACAACAGGCATGCACATGCAAATAGAATGCTTCTTTTCATTTTTCAGTTATTTTAATGTGTTAATTCTATGTTTTCAGCATCAGTTATGCAAATATAACTATTCCCAATCAAATTTGGAATTAATATAATCCAAATCTTTCAGGGTGTCTACGGCATGAGTCTCATATTCTGTCTCTGCCACCCTTATTTTAAGGCCGTTCTCTATCCACCTGAGCTGTTCAAGCTTTTCTGTGAGTTCCAGAAAACTTTGCGGCATTGCACATATTTTTCCCAGGGTGTCCACCCTATACCCGTACAATCCTATATGGCGGAAGAAAGGTTTTTCCCTGACATATTCATCCGTTACCTCAACATCCCTGCTGAACGGAATGGGGGTGCGGCTGAAATATATGGCGTCATTGTTTTTGTCAACAATCACTTTAGGGCTGTTGGGGTTGAGCAGTTCATCCTTGTCCTTTACCCTTTTTACCAGTGTTGCAAGTTCTACTGAAGGGTCGTTGAAGCACTCTCCAAGCTGCTGCAGCTGCTCTGGTCTGATGTACGGCTCATCTCCCTGTACATTTATGACTGCATCAAAAACCTCCCCGCTCTCCTTGCAGTAGTTTTTAAGGGCCTCATAACACCTGTCTGTACCGCTGTTGTGTGAGGTTGATGTCATTACAACCCTTCCTCCAAATTCCTTTACGGCATTGTATATCCTTTCATCGTCCGTTGCCACACAGGCATTGGGGAATGCTTTTACCGTCTGTTCATAAACTCGCTGTATCATAGGTTTCCCGTGAACAAGTGCAAGCGGTTTGCCCGGGAAACGGGAAGAGCCGTATCTGGCTGGAATAAGTGCTAAAATTTTCATAATGCAGTATTATTGGCCCTATACAGGGCAATTTTGAACAAAAGTAGTTAAAATTGGCTTTTATGCAGTAGAAAATTTTTAACTTTGCCAATTATGGAATTGCAGAATTTAAAGCAGAGGTTTGATATTATAGGCAATGATCCGGCCCTTATGAGGGCCCTGGAGGTTGCCGTGCAGGTTGCCAATACAGATCTTTCTGTACTGGTTACAGGCGAGAGCGGTGTGGGAAAAGAGGTAATTCCCCAAATTATACATCAGTACAGTGCCCGTAAGCACGGGACATACATAGCGGTCAATTGCGGCGCAATACCGGAGGGTACTATAGATTCGGAACTTTTCGGACATGAGAAAGGCTCATTTACAGGGGCCTATGATACACGCAAAGGATATTTTGAGACAGCCAATGGCGGAACAATATTTCTTGATGAAGTGGCTGAACTTCCTCTTACCACACAAGTAAGGCTTTTGAGGGTCCTCCAGACAGGTGAATTCTATAAAGTAGGTTCCTCAAAGGTGCAGAAGACAAATGTGAGGGTTGTGGCGGCAACAAACATAAATCTTCCGCATGCAATAAAGAACGGCAGGTTTAGGGAAGATCTTTATTACAGGTTGAACACTGTCCCGATAGTCCTTCCCGCTTTGAGGGAGAGGATTGCAGACATAAATCTCCTCTTTACCAAGTTTGCAGTTGATTTTGCACAGAAATACAAGATGCCCCCAGTTAAGCTTTCACCGGGGGCGCAGACAATGCTCTCGCAATACAGGTGGCCCGGCAATGTAAGGCAGCTCAAGAGTGTGGCCGAGCAGATGTCGGTATTGGAGGAGGAGAGACTTATACAGCCTGTAATCCTTCAGAAGTACCTTCCTGCAGACGGCCCTGATTCCCTCCCGGTTGTTGGAGGGGAACAGTATCAGGAGATGTTCAGTGAGAGGGAGAAGATATATATGGCCATGCTGCAGCAGCTTCAGAGGGAGGTCCAATGTCTGAAGAGTGATGTGGAGAGATTGTCGGGAGGAACACTGGCAAAAGCAGTGCATGAGGAGATGCAGACCCTGCCTGCTGTAATTCCGGTTGTGCAGCCTGCAATTGCCGCAACGGTGGCTGCGGAGGAGGTTTCAGTGCATGTACATGAGGCCCGGACTCCGGTTGCATCGCAGGTGCAGGAAGAAGACTCCCTGGCCGTTGATACCGATTATGAAGAGGATCTTTCCATTCCAAACGCAACCGACAATCTTGTGAGGAAGGCTCTAAGGAGATATTCCAACAAAAAGGATGCTGCAGATGCGCTGGGAATATCAGAAAGGACATTATACAGGAAAATTAAGGAATTGGGTCTGGAAGAAGATTAGTTTATGAAAAAGAGCACACTTATCCTTATTGCCATGGTTGCCGGTATACTGGCTGCCTGTGGCATATACAAATTCAACGATACATCCATTGCTCCCGATGTGCATTCAATCTCTGTATACAACATTGAGAACAGGGCAATGAAAGTGAACCCTACATTGAGCAACACTCTTACTGTGGCTTTGCAGGACCAGTACAGAAAACTTACAAAGCTTGAGATGCTCGAGGAGGGGGGAGACCTTGAGGTGAGCGGATTCATCACCTCTTATGATGTTACCCCTACAGCTGTAACATCACAGGAGATTGCCGCCCAGAACAGGCTCACAGTAACGGTAAAGATCAAGTTCAGGAACAACAAGCATGAGGAAGAAGATTTTGAGAAGTCTTTTGCCGCATATCAGGACTATGATTCAAATCTCTCTCTGGATGCAGTGGAGGCCCAGCTGGTAGATGAGATAGTGGAGATTCTTGTGGAGGATATTTTTAATGCAACTGTAGCAAACTGGTAGCCATTTGGAAAACATTACAGCAAATATTCAGAATCTTCAGATACCCCAGCTGCAGGCAATGGTATCCAAATACCCGTGGTTCTCTTATGCACGGGAGGTTTTGTTGCGTAAACTTGTGGATGTTGAGCCCGAGTGTCTGGAGAACAATTACAGGGAGAACCTTATATTTTTCCCCCGTAGGGAGATGATACTGCTCAGTTGCAGGGGGATTGCTGCCGCGGCAAGGAGGAGGATGGAGGCTCCGGCACCTGTGAAGGGGCTGCTTGATGTTGTTCCCGACAATGTGGATGAAGGGGATATTTTTGAGATAGATTTTTCCCGGATACAGGAGGAGGCGGAAAATTATGCCTCTACAGTTGGTGCTGCAGATGATGTTGTTGTTGAAATTGATGGGGAAGTTGCTGCAGATGAGATTCATGACTCTTTCTCTACAACACAGGAAACTGCTATAACAAAGAGAACCGCTGCAGATGAAGGGGGCCAACCATGTAAAATAGTTGTTGTGGGAGGCGATTATTTTTCAAAAGAGGATTTTGCGCAGCTGGATGAATCTGAGAAGGTTGCCGAAATAAGGCTTGGAGCCCCTGCAGACAATGTTGACAGGGATATATCGGGAACAGTTGCAGGGAATGCGACTGATTTTGATTCTATGGATTTTGTTACTGAAACGCTTGCTGCAATTTATGCGGATCAGGGGTATTATGATAAGGCAATAGAAGTTTATGCTAAACTAATTTTGCTATATCCAGAAAAAAGTGCTTACTTTGCATCCCTTGTAAACGAAATAAAATCAAAAAATTAATATAAGACTATGTACACAGTTATTGCTATCCTTATTGTTATTGCAAGTGTGATCCTTACTCTTGTGGTATTGGTACAGAACTCTAAAGGTGGTGGTTTGGCTGCAAACTTTGCAGCAGGAAACCAGACATTTGGAGTAAGAAAAACTGCTGATTTCCTTGAGAAGGCAACTTGGACCCTTGCAATTATAATTATTGTACTTTGTATTGCAGCTACAGCTTTTGTATCTACAAAAGTTGGTGAGAACAATTCTTCTTTGATTGAGAAGATTGAGAATACTGCTCCAGTTGCACAGCCTCAGTTCCCTTCAGAGCCTGTTGCTCCTGCTACTGAGCAGACTCCGGCAAACTAAGCAGAAGAATAATTTCAATTGTACTATAAAAGGATGTCCGATGGGCGTCCTTTTTTGTTATATATGGAGTTTGTGTAATTTTTTTAGTACCTTGTAGCGCAAGGTACTAAAAAAATTATATATATTTGCATTACAAAATGAAATGCTAATTTTTAAGGTTATGAAAAAGGTTGTAAATGTAGGAATTGGAGGCAGAAGCTTTGCAATGGATGAGGATGCTTACACAAGTCTGAAAAAGTATCTTAATGCTTTCAGATGCCAGAGCAAGCTTGGGATTCAGAGTAAAGAGGTTATGGATGATCTGGAGGAGAGAATTGCCGAGCTTTTCTCCGAGAGGATAAACAAATATAAGGATGTGGTGGATATACAGATGGTGGATTCTGTTACAGCCCAGCTGGGAATGCCTGATGGTGAGCCGTACAATGGGACAGGTGCAGATCCTATCTCAGATATACTGAGCGGAAACAGGCCAACCAGAAAGTTTTACAGAAATCCTTTCAATAAATCCATTGCAGGAGTCTGCTCCGGGTTGGCGCAATACTTAAATGTAGATACTCTCCTTGTAAGGATAATCTTTGTGATAGCATTGGTTATGGGTTCTGCCGGATTCTGGATATATATAATATTATGGATAGCTGCCCCATTGGCAGAGACTCCGGCCCAGAAATGTGAGTTGTTCGGTTTGCCGGTTACAGCTGAGAATTTAATGAAGTTTTCATCCAACAGATAGGGGTTATGACAGATTCTAATGTAGACAATATAAAGTCGCAGATGCGTAAAGGGGTACTGGAGTATTGTATCCTCAGCATCCTCAGAGGCAAGGATGCTTATGCCTCTTCCATTATTGGTGAGCTTAAGGAGGCCAGGATGATTGTTGTGGAGGGGACACTATATCCGTTGCTTACCCGTCTGAAGAATCAGGGGCTTCTGAGCTACAGATGGGAAGAGAGTACTCAGGGCCCTCCCCGCAAGTATTACACTCTTACAGCCAGAGGACATGAGGCGCTTGATGAGATGGACAGTGCGTGGAAGGAGGTTGTGGATTCAGTAGAGTATATCAAAAACAAATAGTTATGAAAGAGGTGTCAAATATTAGTATCCAAGGAGTTTCATTTGCCATAGAAAGCAATGCCCTTGTGATTCTTGAACAGTATCTTGATGAATTGAGGGCCCATTATGGAGAAGGTGAGGCAGAAGTTGTGAACGATATTGAGGAGAGGATAGCGGAGCTTCTTGTGGAGAGAGGGTGTAAGGGTACTGTTGTGCAGTATCATCATATAGAAGAGATCATCAATATTTTGGGGCGGCCAAGTGAAATAGACGGAAACGGAGGGACCCGCCAGGGAGAGCCGGTAAAGAAAAGGATTTTCAGGGATCCCGCCAATGGTATAGTGGCAGGCGTATGCAGCGGTCTTGGGGCGTATTGGAATATGGATGCAGTTTGGGTGAGGATTCTCTTTTTGGTGATATCGTTCTTTATAACGGCACCGGTATTCTCTATCGGGAGGACAATACTGAGGATTGATATGAGCTGGGCGGGGTTCATGCTGGTTGCATATTGTGTGATGTGGATAATTATCCCTCCTGCCAGGACTATAACGCAAAGGTGCCAGATGAAGGGGGAGCCGCAAGATGTGGACCATATACACAAAAAGTTTGCACAAGGGGCAAAAAATGTGGGGAGTGAAATGTGGGATACAGGGGCAAAAGTTACAGGATCCTTTTTCTCTGCATTATGGAGGGTAATATGTTTTATTGTGGGGGTACTCCTTACTGTAATGGGATTTGGTGGGATGGTTTCATTGGGGGTATGCCTGTTGAGTGTTGATCTTGCAATGGGGATATCGCTGCTGCAGGTGCCCGATTTCATTGAATTGAATATTGGGAGCACATTATGGCTGAAAATTTTTGGGGTGCTTACATTTCTGCTCCCTTGTGTAGGAATGCTGTATGGAGGTCTGCAGCTGTGTTTCCGGTTCAAGTCTCCTGCATGGCGGCCGGGACTGGTTCTCTTTCTGTTATGGTTACTTTCCACTTCAATATTCATTGTATGCTCAGTAAAGGCATGTAACCCGTATTATAATATGAGTGACGGTTATAGGGAGAAACTCTCTTTTGGAAGGCGGATGGATACAATATATGTGGAGTGTCCCAAAGCTCCTGGAATGGAGAGGGCAAAGCTCAATATGGAGGCTACAGTACATAAACTGCAGATGTTCTATCTTAAAAAGGAAAAGAGGGGAGAGGCCAGCTTTGCCACATATCCCCGCCTTGTAATAAGGAGATCCCAGGATGTTGATGTGCCGTATATTGAGTTGGCTACAATCTCGCAGTATTGGGGTGAAACAACACTTGGTGAGGTTGTTACCCTGCAGGATTCATTGGTCACACTGCTTCCGGAGGTATATTCAAAACAGAGGAAATTCTCCGGCAAAATGCCTGTAATAAGATTGTATCTCCCCAACGATGTTGCAGTAATCCTCAAGGAGCCAATAAACCATACCTTTGGGGAAGGTTCATACAGATGTGGAATTTTCAATTGAAAATCAGGCAGGGAAAAAGATAAAGCGGATCAGGTAGTAAAGCATTGTTGTCGAGGCAGCAAGTTTGAGTCCGGTACCCATTATGAACCCCAAAAAAGCGCCGAATGCTGCAAGCAAGGAGCTTTGGAGGGGTTTCTCGTTTACAACAAACTCAGCAATGAAGGCCCCTATGAATGATCCGGCTATAATCCCGAAAGGGGGGAAGAATACCATTCCGGCAACCATTCCGGCAATTGAATACCTTACAGCCAGCTTGGAGCCTCCTGTAATTTTGGTGAAATATGGCTGTACAACAAAATCAAGAATGGTGACAGCTGCAACTATTGCAAGCCAGATGATGAGAAATTTTCCTCCTATAGCGTGGTCTGGATTATTGAACAGGTAGAGGAGCAGGAATGATGCGTATGTGAGGGGAGGACCAGGTATTGCAGGGATGATGCAACCTAAAATGCCTGTCAGTGCCATAATTATGGCAACCGCATCTATGAAGATCTCAAACAACATTTATGAATTCCTTTTGCCTACATATTCAGCCAGTTCAACAAGCCTCTGCTTTGCAGGGCTTTCCGGCAAAGATGAAATTGATTTGACGGCAACTGAAATATGGTCTTCAAGGATTTGCTGGGCCTTTTCAATTCCGTTACATTCATGTATGAACTCTGTTACCTTGCCAATTATTGCGGCATCAGATTCAGTAATTCCTCTGCCTTTCTCAATGGTGTTTTCTATGCCATCTATCAGTTTGCGTATCTGTTCCCCTTTTTCAGGATCTGTTTCCATGGCACATAAAAGTGGAAGTGTAATTTTGCGTTCCTTGATATCGGCGCCGGCCAGTTTCCCGGTATCCATCTTAGGGGAATAATCAAAGATATCATCCCTCATCTGGAATGCAAGGCCAAGATGATATGCATAATCGGAAATCTTATCTACATATTCCTGTGGCGCACCGGCAGAAATTGCACCACTTTTGACAGCTGCAATGAACAGACTGGCTGTCTTGCACTCAATAATCCTGTAGTAATCCTCTTTGGTGGTATCCAGTTCTTCAGCCTTCTCCATCTGTATTATCTCACCAACAGAGAGGTCATGGAGGGCTTTGGTGAAATGCCCGAGAATTTCATTGTTGCAGCTGTTTATAAGGAGGAACATCCCCTGTGCGAGCCAGTAGTCACCTGTAAGGACAGAGGCAGCAGGACTGAATGCAGCCTTGACTGTAGGGACCCCCCTTCTCATATCCCCGTTATCGGCTACATCATCATGCAAAAGTGTGGCTGTGTGTATTATCTCACACACAGCTGCACACTCATAACTCATTTGAGAGACTTTTCCACATGCTTGGGCAGAGAGCAGACACAATACGGGACGCAGTTGCTTCCCTGCTGTATCAATAATATACTCGTTTAATCTGGACAGGAGTTTGTTGTCATGGGCCAGAGCCCTTTTGAGGGCCTCCCTATAACTGCTCCAATCCTGTGCGAGTTCCTGTTTTACCAAGTCAAGTCTCATCTGCAAGAAAAAATTAGAAGAAGAAGGCTACAGAAAGCTCAAATCCTTTGTTCTTGCCCCCTTTGAGGGATTTGTGGCCATCCCACTCAAAATCAGCCACACTGTTCAGCTCCCAATTGTATCTGCCGCTTACCTGAAGTTTCCAAATATCTATACCTGCTCCTACACCTATACCATACTTGAACTTCTCAGCATCAAATTTGAGATTGTCAACATTGTTGGAAGTGGATATTGTATAGCCTATATATGGGGCAACCTGAATGAAAGGTCTCAGCAGAATGAGATCCATTCCCATCTGCAGGCTTACAGGCAGCATGAGATTGCTTACTTTCAAATCGCCATGATGTGAAGGTACTCCTTTTAAACTTGGGCCGAAATTGCAAGATGTCTGGCTATATATAAGTTCTGGTTGGATAGCCAGACCTATTACAGGTACTTTTACCCTATACAAAATACCCACATTAAAACCTGTGGAATTGTCAACATTCTGGTCAAGAGCTTGGATGTCAATATCTGACAGTTTGTTGTAATTCAGACCGCCCTTGATTCCAAACTGCGAAAAACCCTGAATTGAAAATAACAGGAGAGCCGTTACAAGTAAAAGAACCTTCTTCATAAATTGCGTTTTTAATTGTTATAAATTCCATTACCGGTCTGCAGGACTATAGCAAAGCGTTGAGTTTCTCAACTATTGCAGCTTTGCTGGTAGAGCCTACAAGTTTGTCCTTAACCTCACCGCCTTTGAAGAACAATAGTGTAGGGATGTTTCTGATACCGTACTCAGCAGGAGCGTCAGCAGCATCATCAACATTGCATTTTCCTACAACAGCCTTGCCCTCAAACTCTGCAGCAACCTCGTCAATAATAGGGGAAATTGCTTTGCAAGGGCCACACCAAGTAGCCCAGAAATCTACCAAAACAGGAGTCTCGCTGTCAAGAACAACCTCTTTGAAGTTTGAATCATTAATCTCTAGTGCCATAATTATTATTTTTTTTATTGTTATAAATTCAAAAGTCTTGCTAAAATACTCCAAAATTCGGAAATATCAAATTTAACCTTTTGCTTTCAAACAAAAATAAAACTATTTTGTGCGATTGAGGAGAATAATTGTTAAAGGCAAAGCCGTTTTTATATTAAATCACTATATTTGTGAATAATAAATGAGGTTTATACTAATCATATTAACGATTTTTGTTGCTTCATCTTTGTGTGGACAACAAGTAGGTAAGCGTGAGACTACCATTGGGAAAGTGATGCATCAACATCTGATGCCTTACTGGTATAAAAGTTCTTCAGGAAGAATTGATACTTTAAAAGTGGCAGGGGATAGTTCAGAGTATATTATTTTGTATATGACATCAGATGCTATAGAAGTAATAAATAGGAATTTTTTTGATCTCCTAAATAAAGATGCATTATACAGTTTGCTTGATGTAAGGCCATATGACAGTACTGGCAACCCATTTTTGGAAGTAGATGTTGAACAACTCCATGGAGCATTTACTCAGGCGTTTACAAAGAAAGAGTGCATGGATATGCAGCAAGATCTCAAAAAGTATCTGAGAAGTGTGGATTTTGGTGTGTCAGATTGGATGGCGGAGAAGGATGGCACAAATAAGTATACAATAAATGATTGGTTGACACTCTATGGGCGGGATTTTTTTAATATATTCATTGGGATAGACTGCACTAATGAAATAAAATTGATAAAATTCAAATTCCAGAATATAGAATTTTTTAGAAATCTTAATCCCGACAGGCTATTGGAGTTGGAACAGAACATATTGAAAAGAGTTATCTTTAAACCATTGGTACCACCTTCGCCAGACAATAAGATGAATCTATACTTGCTTTCCTTAGATTTGAATAAATTGAAGAATTACTATAAGAATAATTAAACTAATACTGAATTATGTATAACAATTTCCAGTCTTATTTGCAGACCACCCTCAAGGAGATTGAGGAGGCCGGCCTTTACAAGAATGAAAGGGTAATTGTCTCTCCACAGAGAGCCGCAATTAAGGTGAGCACAGGCAAGGATGTGCTTAACTTCTGTGCAAATAACTATTTGGGCCTTTCAGACAATCAGGAACTTATAGATGCTGCCAAAAAAGCCTTGGACGAGAGGGGCTTTGGAATGTCAAGCGTACGTTTCATCTGCGGAACACAGGATCTTCACAAGGAGTTGGAGCAGAAAATTGCAGAGTTCTTCGGCACAGAGGATACAATCTTGTACGCAGCATGTTTCGATGCAAACGGTGGCGTATTTGAGCCATTGTTCACAGAGGAGGATGCAATAATCTCGGATGCCCTCAACCACGCTTCAATCATTGACGGAGTAAGACTTTGCAAGGCAAAACGCTACAGGTATTCTAACGCAAACATGGAGGAGCTTGAGGAGTGCCTCAAACAGGCCCAGGCCCAGAGATACAGGGTTATCGTAACCGACGGTGTATTCTCTATGGACGGCAACGTGTGTCCTTTGGATCAGATTCATGCTTTGGCAGAGAAATACAATGCAATGGTAATGGTTGATGAGTCACACTCAGCAGGTGTTGTAGGCCAGACAGGTAGAGGTACAACAGAACTTCACAATCTTAGAGGCAAGATTGAGATCATCACAGGTACCCTTGGCAAGGCGTTCGGAGGTGCTATTGGTGGTTTTACAACAGGTAAAAAGGAGATTATTGCAATGTTGCGCCAACGCTCACGCCCTTACCTTTTCTCAAACTCAATACCTCCAATGGTTGCTGCTGCAGGCTGCGCAATGTTTGACATGATGGCCCGCACCAATGAGTTGCAGGACAAACTCCACGCAAATACAGAGTATTTCGTAGCCCAGATGAAAGCAGCAGGTTTTGATATCAAACCAACCCAGAGTGCAATTTGTGCAGTAATGCTGTATGATGCAAAACTTTCACAGCAGATGGCCGAGAAACTTCTGGATGAGGGTATTTATGTAGTAGGTTTCTACTACCCTGTCGTTCCTAAGGACCAGGCCCGTATCCGTGTTCAGATCTCTGCCGGACACGAGAGGGAGCATTTGGACAAGGCAATTGCCGCATTCACAAAGATTGGCAAGGAGTTGGGCGTAATCAAATAATACCCCCTTCCCGATAAAAGGTATCATTTCTGTATGAGGCACATTCCAGAGCATATTTGTTCCTGGAATGTGTTTTTTTTGCAGTTGGGGAACATTTCGTGGCAGATTTGTTCCCGGAGTGGCAATTTTCCCCTGTTGGGGAACGCTGTGGCGGAATTTTGTTCCCGGAGTGGCAATTTTTCTCGGTTGGGGAACATTTTGGCCGGATTTTGTTCCCCGGGGGAGCATTCCCGCAGAGGGAGTATTACCCGCCGAGGGATTACCCTTTGTTTGCCGGTACAAATCCGTGGCTGGCAATTTCTTCTTCATACCAGTGCTCCTCATCCCATTTTGGAGAGATGAGCTGACCCGGGTTGTTGATGCGGAAAGCCATGTATGTGATAGGCAACCCTTTCTTTATATAGTGGGCCTCGTAGAAGGTGCGGATGGAGAGTATCTCGTCTGCCCTGCCGCTGCCGTAAATGTCTGTATTTGCCTCAAGTACCTCAAGGTTGTTCTGCTGTGCGCAGGCAAGGGTGTATTCATGCAAAAAGCGGCTGTCGGTCTTGAGGTTTATAATGCCGTCGGGAAGGAGGAAGTTGCGGTAACGGTGCAGGAACATGGGGCCGGTAAGCCTTCTGCGCTCCCTTTTCAGTTGCGGGTCTGCAAAGGTTATCCAAATCTGCTCTATCTCATCTTTTGCAAAGAGGGATTCTATGAACTCAATTCTGGTGCGGATGAAAGCCACATTGGGCATCTTCTCCTCAACTGCCTGTTTTGCCCCTTTCCAGAGTCTTGCTCCCTTTATGTCTATTCCAATGAAATTCCTGTTGGGGAACATCTTTGCAAGAGCTATGGTGTATTCCCCTTTTCCGCATCCCAGTTCAAGGGTGATGGGGTTGTTGTTCCCGAACACTTTGCTGTGCCATTGTCCTTTCAATGAGTAATCCTTGCCCAATACCTCTTCAGTAGCGGGCTGGTACAGGCATCCGAATGTTTCGTTTTCTCTGAATTTCCTAAGTTTGTCCTTTGAGCTCATGGTTTTCTTTGTTTGCAATATATCCCCAATCCTACAATATCGCTGTAATCACTGGTAGAATCACCTTTGGTGATGATGACTTTCCACTCTCCGGGGATGGGGTTGTGTATATTTTTCCTGTATGGCCACTCGATGCTCTTTACCCCATGTGAGGTTATGGTAATCTCCTTGTCGTGCTCAACATGGAGCGGAAGGAATACGGCATCTGAGTATCTGGTATTGTCGGGAGCAATGAAGGTGAGATTTATGGGATATCCAGTCTCTCCTCCGGCGGTCCTTTTTACAACTATTTCTCCGGCTATGTAGAGTTCGCAGGCTCCGGTTGTGTCCACCATATCAAAATGGAGGGTGAGAGCCGTTTCCCCTTCCCATCCCTTGAGCCTGTTGAGGTTGATATAGGAGTAGTCGTTCACGGGCCGGCTGCAGCCTGTTGCAATCATAAGGAGAAGAACTCCGGCAATGATTGTACTAAGCTTCATTGCTGCTGTTCTGGTTTTTTTCTCTCTTTTCCCTGTTGCCACGGTATCTTCTGTTGTTCCCTCTGTCCCTGCGCTCGGCTCCATCTTTGCGCTCGGCTCCATCCTTATGCTCTGCATTCTCTTTACGCTCAGATTTCTCCTTCCTTTCAGAATTCTCCTTGCGTCCCTTCTTTTTCTTCTTGGTGTCGTTGTCAAAGCGTGAGATGCTCTCTTCTCCTACTGCACTCATGAATTCAGAATTCTTTTCTCCAAGGTTATTATGCATCTGGGTAGGGGCCTTCACTCCCTTCTTGTTCAATGCAATAATCTCTTTTACCTCCTTGTTGTTGAGGGCAATCATATTTGCCATGCTCTTAGGGTCATATGAGAACCACATCATCCCTTTAAGGATATCTGTTTTCATGAGGAATGCCTCTCCGTCTTCAAACTGCAGAGGTTCTGTAACCTTAGGCATTTTGGCCTGGGCATCTACATAAACGGAGGCCTCATAGTTGATGCAGCATTTGAGTTTGCCGCATTGTCCTGCCAGTTTCTGCGGGTTGAGCGAGAGGTCCTGGCAACGGGCAGCCTGAGTGGTGATTGACTGGAAATTGTTCATATATCTTGAACAGCATAGAGCCTGGCCACAAACGCCAAGGCCACCAATCAAGCCAGCCTCCTGTCTTGCACCAATCTGCTTCATCTCAATTCTTATACGGAATTCCTCGGCAAAATCCTTTATAAGCTGACGGAAGTCCACCCTTTCATCAGCTATATAATAGAAAATGGCTTTGGAACCGTCTCCCTGAAACTCCACATCTCCAATTTTCATGTTAAGCTGCAGGGCTGCAGCCATCTGGCGGGAGCGGATCATGGTCCTGTGTTCACGGGCAATGGCGTCCTGCCATTTCTGGATATCTGCAGGGCGTGCCTTGCGGTATATTTTTCTGAACTCGTATGTTTGAGGATCTATACGGTCCCTTTTGAGCTGGTTGGCAATAATTGGGCCGGCAAGGGTGATTATTCCCACATCGTAGCCGTTCTGTGCCTCAACTACAACAATATCTCCAATTTTCAGGTTTTGTTCTGAGGTGTTGCGGTAAATGAGTTTCCTGGTATTCTTGAACCTGACCTCAAAAAGGTCCTTCATGTCATCTTGCGAAATCCCTTCCAACCAGTTGAATACACCCAACTTGCAGCAGCCCCTTTTATAGGTGCAGTTTATTTCGCCAGATTCTTTAATCTCCTTTTCGCATCCTCTCTGGCAATCATATTCCTTTATTGTTCCCATAGTTATATATTACAGTATATGCGATTGCATAAATCGCAAAAAATGAATTTGGGGTTCACATTCCTCTCTATGCACTCCAGTGCGTCATTCAGATAGCCATACCCCTTACGGTAAAATTCAACATTTATTCTCTTTTGAAGGGCCTCAAGCTGATTCCTCTCGTTGGCCGGTGCATACGAAAGGTTATCAAGTCCAAGGCTCAACATATATAGTTTTCTCAAAATTTCCTCCCCCTCTGTACATAACTCTTTCTGCCTCTCTTTCCCATATGAAGCAATTTGCTCCCATATGTCTGTAAGGGCACAGAGATCTTTCTGTAATGCTCCCTCCAGAATTGAGACAAAAATATTGTAATTGTCACTCTGCTCCTCCTCCCTGCCAATCAGTTCAAGTGCCTTGCCTATACTTCCTCCAGAGCACTTGGCCCAAAAGGATGCATCTTCATCTGATAGGGAGGCTCTCCTCTTCAGTTCCTGTTCCACAATTTCTTTCCCTATAGGGGGGACCTCTATAATCCTGCACCTTGAGATTATTGTGGAGATAATCTTTTCAGGGTTGTGCGAGATTAAAAAATAATATGTACCGCTCCCCGGTTCCTCAAGGTTTTTGAGGAGTTTGTTGGCACATTCAAGTGTCATCCTCTCGGGAAACATTATCAGCATCACCTTTGCTCCCCCCTCATATGAACTGAGGCTCATTTTCCTGATTATGGAGGAGGCTTCGGCAACGCTTATTGTGCCAGATTTGTTCTCTATTCCAAATGCCTTGTACAGGTCTGCCTCACTGAAATAGGGGTTTTTCATTACAAGTTCCCTCCATAACGGATAGAACAGCTCCACTTCACCCCTCTTGTCTCCTCCTACCAAGGTGGAGGTGTTTATCGGGAAAATGAAATGGATGTCGGGATGAACAAGACGGGAAACTTTGGGGCTGTTTCCAAACATATGTGCAAGAGTTCCCAATACCAGTGGCAACGCCCCGTATCCTCCCTTTTCGGTGAAAAGCAAAGCATGCGGCATCCTTGAGGATTCCACCATGCTTCTGAGATTCCCTACAATCTCTGTATGTCCTAAAACACTGGAGTAAGGCATGATGTAAAGTTACATCTTTTTATCCAATAACCAACATTTCGCAGTTGGCACAATCAAATTTAAGCTGCAGCCTGTTTTTCCCGTTGAGAAGGTAAAGGGGCTCAGTAAAGGATATTTTTCCAAGATTGTCCTTATAGTTCCTGTCATTACCCCATCTGTACTTATAGTTCGGACATAGCCCAAACTCGTATTTTATGCAGTATTTTGTGCGCATGAGTTCTGCTCCGTTCTCCTGCTGCAGCTCATATGCAGGAGCTATCTCTTCTGCGCCCAAGGATGCGTAAAGTCCCCTTGAAAGGGAATTTGAGCAGTTTGCCAGATATGTGAGCTTCTTCTGAACAGGGTGTTTTTTTATCTTCTTCCTTTTCTCAACAAAGCTATTGGCATCTCTCTCCCTCCTGGCATCCACAACGGAAACTATCTCCTTTTCCAGTGCAGATGCAAGCTCTCTCCTTATGCCGTTAAGCTGTGAGGCAGGGAGGAAAGGTATCTCTTCCAGCGTTATTTTCCCGACAGTAAAATTGAATATCCCGGAACTTTTGCCCAGCTGTTTCCTTATGTTTTCAAGTGCAAGTTCCGGATTGTGGGCAATATCACCCTTCCCATCAACGGTAATGATACTTTCAACCCCTTCAGCTGTGCGCCCTTTTACAACATATCCATCCACGGTAGCACCCATCTCCAATACCACATCTATACATCTGCGCGGCGGATTCTTCTCCATCTCCTTTTCAAAGAGGATATTGTAGTTTCTGTAGAGTTTGGAGCCTGCCGGAACTGCAAGTTTCTCCGTAGTGGCAACCATATTGCCGTTGCATGTATTGGCCCTTGCCCCAAGAATATCCCCCTGGGGGGTAACAAAACAGAGGCCGTCGCCGTTGTTTATCACTTTTCCGCCACTCCCTTTATATGTAAAATGGAGCTGACCATACTTGTTGGTACCTGTACCTGTTATATTCCCGACAAATTCCCCAAGATATTTTGCACCGTCCCTGCTGCGCCAGTTGCCCCTTTCCCCATCAATGAACAAAGTTGTATAATCCCTGTTGAAGGTGGCAGCAGGATTTGGGGTGAATCCTCCGGTACATCTGCCGTACGAAGCCCTGCAGTACTCATGGTTTTCAGTCAGGAACTCATCAATCTTGCGGCGGTACAGGAGTACCACATTCCTGATGTACGATTCATTCTTCAGCCTTCCCTCAATCTTGAATGATGTTATGCCGGCCCTTACAAGCTGCGGTATGTGGCTGCTCAGATTGAAGTCCTTGAGTGAAAGTATTGGAGATTCTTTTGCAATCGGTGTCCCGTCGGGAAGCTTTACCTCCTTACCCAAAGAATCCACAAGGGTATAGTTGGATCTGCATGCCTGCGCACAACACCCCCTGTTTGCACTTCTGCCGGCTATCTTCTGGCTCAGATAACACTGCCCGCTATAGCTTACGCAAAGGGCTCCGTGTATGAAAGACTCCAAAGGGACTGTTGTTGCCTCCCTTATTGCAGAAATCTGCTCAAGGCTGAGTTCGCGGGCAAGGATGAGACGGCTGAAACCGAGAGACTCCAGAAACGCCGCCTGTTGGGGGGTCCGGATATTTGTCTGGGTGGAGGCGTACAGCTCAATAGGCGGAAGCTCCATTCCCAGAATGGCCAGATCCTGTACTATTATTGCATCGCACCCTATTCTGTGGGCTTCAACTATTGTTTCACGGGCCTGTTGCAGCTCGTGTTCGTAAAGTATGGTGTTCACCACCATATACACTTTTGCCCCAAACTTGTGGGCATGCTCCACCAGCTCTGCAATATCAGAGATTGAATTGCCGGCAGCCTCCCTTGCTCCAAATTTAGGGCCTGCAATATATACAGCATCGGCACCACAGTTTATTGCTGCAATGCCGATACTTTTATTTTTAGCCGGAGCCAGCAGCTCAAGCTCTATTTGCATAGTGTGCCAACTTTGCTGGTTGCGTATGCTCCAAAGTTCTTGTCTGAAGTGATTGCCTTGTAGTTCTCACAAGCTTTGGCATTGTTGCCTTTAGCCTCATATGCTCTTGCAAGGTAATATTTTGCATTTACAGAACCGTCACCCTCAAGAAGAGAGATGCAATCATCGTATTTCTTAAGGTTGAAAGCAGCCATACCTCCGTAGATGTTTGCTTTCTTGTTGCCGTACTCAGAAGCTTTAAGTACATTCTCAAGGGTTGCTGCGTTGTTTTTAGCCTTGTAAGCAGCAACTGCAGCTTTCAGATACATATTGCCCAACTGTTTGTCAGCAGCATCCTTCTGTCCGAACTCACCTGCTTTGGTGAAAGCGGCAACAGCACCCTCTGTATCACCTGTACTTGATTTGCACATGCCAAGTCTCAACCATGCCATGCCATTCTCGCCGTTAAGGTCAAGAGCCTTCTGGTACTCAGCGGCAGCCTCAGCGAATTTCTTCTCGTTCAAAAGGTTGTTTCCATCCATAATATAAATCTGTGGAACAAGATCTTTTGCACTCTCGGCAACCTCAGGCTGGCCATAGTCTGTTGCAAGTTTCTGAGCCTGTGCCAAAAGCTCAATTGCTTTGTCCATATCTTTTACATTGGCAGCCTCTTTACCCATCTGAAGATAAAGTTTAGGGATAATGGCTTTACAATCTGTAGCAAGGGCAGCACCCTCCTCTCCCAAAGACTCAGCCATTGAAAGGGCTTTCTGGAAATTCTCCAATGCGCCTGCATCATTACCCTCATTCAAAGCAGTTGCAGCGGCATTATACAACTCAGTTGCCTGTGCCAAATCCTGGGCACTTGCTGAAGCGCAAACAAACAATGCTATTGCGGTTGCAGCAAAAATCCTAGCAAATTTTTTCATCTCTGTTTTTATTTTTAATAGTTATAAATCCGTTTTAGGTATGGCAAAAGTAAAAAAAATACATCTACAAACAAAAAAGAGATTGAAAGTTTGTATTTTTGCACTTTAGCCAACAGTAAAAAGAATCAGTTTCCATGAAGCAAAAATTGTGCCTTGTTCTGGCATTGACCATGATATTTCTGCAGTGGAGTGCACTTACTGCCCAGACTCCAGATGTAGCAGCCCTTCCGGATGACCCTAGGATAAAGACCGGAAAGCTTGCCAACGGCCTTACATATTATGTGGTAAAGAACCCTGCCCAAAAAGGATATGCAGACTTTGCCGTAGCGCAGAAGGTGGGTACCGTACTGGAGAAACCGGACCAGAAAGGGATGTTCAAGATGCTTGAACTTCTCTCTACAAGGGGTACCAGGAACTTTACAGATTCCACAATTGTAATATATCTGAACTCCATTGGGGTAAGTTCAAAGAACATCATTTTTGAAACGGGAGAGGATGAAACCGTATACTCCATCAACCATGTCCCTATAACAAACCAGAACACAATGGACTCTACCCTCCTTATACTCTATAACTGGATGGCGTCAATAAACATAGATGAGGAGGATATTGCAGGAGCCATGCCAATGCTGAGGAAGACACTTTCAGAACAGTGTGATGCCGAAAGCAGGGTTGAAAGGGAAATAATAAAGGATCTGTATCCGAGAAGTCCTTACGCAAAAGGGATAACTCCACAGCAGATAAACCAGATAAAGAACTTTTCGTCAAAGGAGCTGAGAAATTTCTACTACAACTGGTGCAGGCCGGATTTACAGGCAGTGTTTGTTGTAGGAGACATTGACCCGGCAAAGGTGGAAACCCAGATCAAATCCATTTTTGCAACCATCCCAAAACCTCTGAAAGGGGAGAATAGGAACCATTATACGCCAAAAATGGTAAAAGGGACAAAAGTTGTGATAGGAAAGGATCCTGAGTATGACAAGACAAAAATATCCATAAGTTTCCAGAGAGTCCCTCTCCTTGCAAAATACAAGAAGACCAGTGTCCCATATATTGAGCAGTACCTTGATGATGCTGTGTCATCCCTGCTTCTGGCAAGGCTTCAGAGCGGCATAGTACAGCAGAATCTCCCTATCTCAAATGTGGTAATAAGCAAGGGGGAGTTTATGGGGATGGAGAATCTGGAAGCTTTCGAAATCTCTTTTGAAACATTGCCGGGAACAGTGTACTCTGCCATCTCCTTCATGAGTGGGGAGATAAACAGAATTGCCAGGACAGGTTTCAACCACCAGGAGTTCCGCACCAGAAGGGACAACCATTTCAAGGAACTGGAGTTCATATATGACAACAGGCTCAGCCAGCCAAACTCCCTCTTCATGAAAAGGGTGAAGGACAACTATCTCAAGGGGTATTCACTGGCCAGCATTGAGATGCATTTTGAGATAATGAAAGAGATACTCTTCTCAGACCAGTTGAGGTTGGACAGGCTGAACCAGTACGCAACAGCGCTGCTGGGCCAAAAGGAGGGAGTGGTAATTTCGTGCAGAATGCCTCAGGCGGAGGGGGTGGAGGAGCTCTCCATAGACAGAATTCAGAACTCATTTGTGAACTCGCTTGCAAAATCCGATTATATAGCCAGTGTAGATGAAACCGTATCATGGCCTAAATTCACCGCTGGGGAGAGGCAGGCAACCATAGTTACCGAGAATGAAGACCCCACCACCGGAGCTGTGATATTCAACTTGTCAAATGGAATAAAAGTGTACTTTAAGAAAGTTGAGGGTTCCGGTGATACAGTCACCTTTAAGGCGGCAAGCAAGGGTGGTCTATCTGTTGTAAAGGAGAATCTGGGGGCAGACATGATCCTTTACATAAGCGACATCGCAAATCTGAGTGCCATAGGTGGCAATGCCAGATCTACTTGGGAGAAACTTTACACAAACTACAATCTCTCATTGGATGCATCCATCAACAATTATATGGAGCAGCTGTACGGCTATTCTTCAGGAGAGAATCTTGAAAAATTCTTCCATCTCATAAACTTGAGCTTTACACAGCGCAAGGATGACTACAATTCATTTGACATCTACCGCAAGGGAAAGGGTTATGAGGCCCTCTACAGGAAACTTTCCCCATACAAGGTGTTTGAAGATTCTGTTGCCTTTTACAATACAAGCAACAGACGGGCGCTTCCTACGCATTCAAAGGAATATATAGACCAGATGGATTACTTCAAAATCCAGTCTGTCATAAACAAAAGACTGGGAAATCCGGCAGATTTCATTTTTGCATTTGCAGGGAATGTCCCTATAGAGCAGATGAGGGAGTATATCCTTAAATATCTCGGATCACTCAGTACGGCACATGATACAGAAGAGTGGTTTGTAAAGCCGTATTACCATACCAAAGGGATTGTTGAGAGGAGATTCCTGCATCAGATGATGATACCTAAATCCTTTGTGGATGTAACATTATCATGCGGTATGCAGAACACCCAGAAGAACACAGTTCTTGGAGGATTGCTGGAAGAGTTCCTCAAGGAGGTATATGCCAACGGTGCCATAAGGGAGCTCTCTCCAAAAAGCAGCGTATCATCTGATATAGAGTTCTATCCGGAAGAGATATTCATATGCAGGTCCCGTTTTGAAACAGACAGCGCAGGGGTACAGGAGATACTCAATATTCTTGAATCCAAACTCAAGGAAGCTGCATATAACGGCATAGGTGTGGAGGAGTTCTCCCTTCTCAAGAAGAATTACAGCAAAGGGATTCTGGATGCGATGGAGAGGAACGGATATTGGGTGGACAACTTTATAAACAATTATCTGTTGGATAAAGATATGCACCAGGGACTGCTCGCTGCAATTGCCAATGTTACTCCCGACGATTTCAAGGAATTCCTTGATATGATTTACCGTCGCGGTAACCGCATAACAGTAGTGATGGAGGGTACAACGCAAGATGTAAATACACAGAACCTGTTCAGGGAGAACCAGTTCATCAGGGATTATTTTGATTTGTAGAATATGATTACCAGAGACAGAAGTTTCATTTTTGAAATAGGGGGATGCCTTGTTTCATCAGAGATACTTACAGAATATTTTGCCTGTGACTTTGAAAAATGTCATGGTGCGTGCTGTATAATCGGAGACAGCGGTGCTCCGTTGGAGGGGGAGGAGGTTGACTCTTTCAGGAAGGAGTTTGACAATTACCGCAAGTACATGACCCCTGAAGGGATAGGTGCACTGCACAAGCAGGGATTTGGTGTAGTGGATCAGGATGGAGACTTGGTTACACCCCTGGTGAATGGAGAAGAGTGTGTATATACCAGCTTTGACAGTGAACACAATTGTTTCTGTGCAACGGAACTGGCCTATTGCAAAGGTGAATGCAAATTCCGCAAGCCAATCTCGTGTGCATTGTACCCCATAAGGATAAGCACCCTTTCCAATGGTGTCCAGGCTCTGAATCTCCACAGATGGAGCATCTGCAAGTGTGCTTTTGAAAAGGGTAAAAAAGAAAAGGTTCCCGTATATGTATTTCTACGGGAACCTATAATCAGAAAATTCGGAGAAGAGTTCTATTCTGCACTTGAAGCTGCTTCCAAAAGTTTGCAGGATTCAGAATAATCCTCATCCGAAACTACAAGTTCAATGCTGAGCAGGTCTGTGTTGTACACTCCTGCCCATACATTTGTATTTTCACCAAGGATTGCAGCCTTTATTCCTGCATTTTCAAGCAAGCCTTTTGCTACGTTTGCACTGAAGGCGTCAGTGAATTTTTTGACAGTTTTCATAAAGTATCGTTGTTGGTTGAGGGTTTATTTCTCCTCCCCGCTTCTGCAGATATACTCTATGCCGCGTGAAAATCGGAGGATATCTTTGCGCAATCCCTCCATCAGAACAGGATTGCCTGAGAAATCTATTGTAACATAATCCTCATAAATGCGCAAAAGACGCAAGAGAGGATTTCTCAATCTGAATGAGATTGTTGTAGCGCTCTCTGAGTCAATAACATAATTGGCATTCTCAAACAGCTCAACAATCTCTTTCTTGTGCTCTGCAAAGTTTGATATGTATAACTCCTTCTTCTGGAACCCCAAAGCAGGATAAATTGCTGCAACAGCTACAAAGAAAGCGAGCATCTTGTAGAGCGAGTTGTCCACAAGCAACATGTCCAGAAGGGTCAGCCCCTCAGGTTTTACTGAGAAATGGAACATAAGCACAAGGATGATTCCGCACATGAATGTGAAATACAACAGGTACTTGAGAGATCTGATAAAATACTTCATACTATTATTTTTATTGTTTTTGATTCCTTAAAATATCTTTCTTCTGGCCACAACCACGTTTCTTTTCTCTATCTCTTTGATAGCCAAGGCTGCAGCTCCCAATATAGGGGCATTCTCATATTCCAGTGCAGAGAAGGTGAGCTTTACTTTCCCCTTCCACAAAGGGAGGATGTTCTTCTCCATGGCTCTGCGGGTTGGCGTAAGGATAAGTTCCTTGGCATTTGCTACACCTCCGCAAAGGAAAATTGTCTGGGGAGACGTAACTGCAACAAGATTGGCAAGAGCCTCTCCCAGAATGGTTCCTGTATACTCAAAACATTTTTTGGCAACTGCATCACCGCTCTTTGCTGCAAGGGCTATATCTTTGGATGTAAGGGCATCCTGAGGAATCTTGCGCAACTTGCTGGGCATGTCTGACTGTGCCAGCAATTCTATAGCGGTATTCCTTACCCCTTTGGATGAAGCGTAGCACTCAAGGCACCCTTTCCTGCCACATCCGCACTCCCTTCCATTCTTTACAACGGTCATATGTCCTGCCTCACCTGCATAACCATCATGGCCATAAAGGAGATTGCCCCCTACAACAATACCGCTACCAAGTCCTGTGCCAAGAGTTATGACAATGAAGTCTTTCATCCCTTTTGCCCCACCGTAGATCATCTCTCCAATTGCGGCAGCATTGGCGTCGTTGGTTACTACAACAGGCTTGTTGTCAAAAATGGAACTCAGTTCCTGAGCAAGTGGAAGCCTTCCTTTCCATGCAAGGTTGACCGCATTCTCTATCTCTCCAGTATAGTAATTGCTGTTTGGAGCACCAATCCCCACAGCCATTATGGCATGGGGTGTATCCAAAGTGTCTGACAGTGCAACAATCTCATCTTTAAGTCTGGCCACATATTCCCTGAAATTCTTGGGTTCTTGTGTGGAAAAACTGCCTTTGGCATAAATCTTGCCAAACTCATCTACAAGGGCGTAACTTGTATGCACTCTGTCAATATCTACGCCTGCAACAAGGTTTTTCATACAGAATAAAGAGTATAACCGCTTTAAATCGTGCAAATTTAGTAAAATTTGTTATTTTTGCGCCCGATAGGAATTTAAAAATGAGTTTGATATGGAACAGAACTACAAAAAAATAATCATAGCACTGGCAGCTGTGGCAGTAGTGCTTTTGGGTGTACTTATCTATGTATATGTAGACAGGAACAGCATCATCAATGATCTTACCATTGAAAAAGACGATCTTACTGCACAGATGATAGAGTTGCAGAACGATTACGCAAACCTTTCTACAGCCAACGATACCCTCAACGCTGAACTTATGCTTGAGAGGGAGAAAGTTGCCCAGCTTTTGGAGAGGGTAAAGAAAACTGAGGCCAGCAACAAGGCCAAACTTCTCAAATATGAGAGGGAGCTCGGGACATTGAGGTCTATAATGAGGGGATACATCAAACAGATAGATTCACTTAATACACTCAACAATGAGTTGAGAGTTGCTGCAGCTGAGGCCAAGAAAGAGGCCAAAGAGAGCAAGAGCCAGTATGAGAGCCTGAAGACCACTACAGAAGAGCTTGGCAAACAGGTTGAGCTGGGTGCAATCATCAAAGGAAGGGGAATGACTGTTGTTGGAATAAATGCCAACGGAAAGGAGACAGATAGGAGCAGCCGTATAGTAAAGCTTAAGGCGTGCCTTAACCTTGTAGAGAACTCAATTGCCCCTAAAGGCCCTAAAATGGTATATTTGAGGGTAAAAGGTCCGGATGGAATCCTTATGACACAGAACCCTATGCAGATGTTTACCGTTGCAGGGGAAGAGATGATCTATTCTGCTTCCAGAGAGGTTGACTATCAGGGAAGTGAGGTGGAAGTTTGCATATACTTTGAGTATGGGGAGCAGTTTGTCAAAGGTGTATATAATGTAGAGGCGTACACTACAGAGGCCAAGCTTGGCTCAGCAGACCTTTTGTTGAAATAGCTCCTCCGCGGTGGCCGGAATATATGTACATATCCCATTTTGCAGTCAATTCTGTATTTACTGCAATTTCTATTCGGTGAAAGGGAGAGAGCTGAGGGAAAGGTATATCCAGTCACTTTATAGGGAAATAGAGGAAAAAAAAGATTTTTTCAGAAATATCGGGGTCCGTCCGCAAACCATTTATTTTGGTGGCGGGACCCCGTCTCTTTTTACCCCTGCACAATTGGGCAGCATTTATGCCCATATATGCAGGATTTTTGATTTCAGCCCAGTTGAGGCAACAATAGAGGTTAACCCCAATGACATAACTGCACAATATGCCAGTGGAGTGGCAGCTGCCGGATTCAATAGGGTGAGCATGGGGGTACAGTCATTTGTAGACAGGCATTTGGAATGGATGAACCGCCGTCATAAGGGTGATGAGGCGGTGGAGGCATTTTACCATCTTAGAAGGGCCGGAATCACCAATATCAGTCTTGATCTGATTTTCGGATACAGTCTGCTGACGCAGCAACAATGGGAGTATAACATCAGCAAAATGGTTTCCCTCTCTCCGGAACATATCTCTGCATATCAGATGAGCATAGAACCGGGGAGTCCTCTGGGGATAATGTATGACAAGGGAGAATATGAACTTCCTCCCGACAATATCTGTATGGAGCAGTACTCCACTTTGCAGAGGATGCTGCAGCAAGGGGGATATGAGCAATATGAAATCTCAAATTTTGCCCGTCGGGATGAAAATACCGGAGAACTGAAGGTCTCAAGGCACAACAGTTCATACTGGACAAAAGAACCTTATCTGGGACTGGGGCCTGCTGCCCACTCCTACAATGGTACCCACAGATTCTGGAACGGGGGCAATCTCACCGCGTATTGCAGATATTATCTGAGCGGGACCACTCAGGATACCGTCAAGTTGCAGAACCGGGTTATTGGGAGCGAGGAGTTGTCTGAAAGGGATATGTTCAATGAATCCATAATGCTGGGGCTCAGAAGAACAGAAGGTGTAGATACGGCTACTTTGGACCAGAGGTTTCTGATGGAGATAAAGGGGGATATGGCGCGCCATTGCCGTCTTGGGAATCTGATGGCGGATGGGAGTAAAATAAGAATCCCGTCCGACAAACTGTTTGTGTCAGACGGGATTATAAGGGATTTGTTTATATAATTAGCAGCAGATGTGGGCTTTTACAGCTACTGCAATGAATACCAATACAATAATTGAAGAAACAACCATTCCAATCACTTTCCAGCGGCACATCCAGATATTGTTGTTCAAACCCAATGTGTGGAATGCACTCCAGAAACCATGGTTCATATGCAACCAAAGGGCTACAAACCATACTACATAAACAATCACAACCCATAGAGGCCTGAATGTCTCACGCAAAAGAGCTGCGCCATCATGAGTGTATTCCTGGCCCATGAACATAGGCAACTGCATCTTTGCCCAGAAGTGTGTAAGATGGAAAGCAAGTACTCCAAGAACTATGATTCCAAGAACCAACATGTTTTTTGAAGCCCAGTCATCTGTTTGAGCCTTGTTTGGTACAGCATATCTCTGAGTACCTCTGGCCTTGCGGTTCATATAGTTAAGCACAAATGCATAAATGATGTGAACAACAAAACCCGCTGCAAGAACAGGAACCATAACCGAGATTACAGGCAATGCCATGAACTCACAACCTGCGTTGAATGCCTCATCACTGATAAGTGACAATCCGTTGACAAAAGCGTGAACGCACATAAAAACGATAAGGAACAGACCGCTTATACTCATTATAAGCTTCTTCCCGATAGAAGATGTAAAGATATTAGCCATATCAAATTTTTGTTAAAATAATTCTCAAGTTGTGCGGAAAAGCCGCATTCGGAGTACAAAGATAAACTCTTAGTTGCAATTTTCATAATCTTTGGCTACTTTTGTTTTACAATTATTGCAAAATTATGAAGTACAAAAGAATATTGTTAAAGCTGAGCGGAGAGAGCCTTGGCGGAGAAAAAGGTGTGGGCCTTGATGTAAATATGATGAGCCAGTACGCAAGGGAGATTGCCAAAGTGGCAAAGAGCGGAGTGCAGATAGCAATTGTAATTGGCGGCGGCAACATTTTCAGAGGAGTTACAGGTGTAGGAAAGGGGTTCAGCCGCGTAAAGGGTGACCAGATGGGTATGCTGGCAACAGTAATAAACAGTATAGGCCTTTCTATGAGTATAAAATCCGAAGGGATTGAGGCAGAAGTATTTACATCAACTCCTATGGAGCCTATGGCCAGATATTACGCCAAAGAGAAAGCCCAGGAGGTTATGGAGCGTGGCGGAGTGGCAATCATTGCAGGGGGTACAGGCAATCCGTTCTTTACAACAGATTCAGCTTCTGCATTGAGAGCTTGTGAGATTGAGGCGGATGCCCTTCTCAAAGGTACCAGAGTTGACGGTGTATATACTGCAGACCCTGAAAAAGACCCTACAGCAACCAAATATGAAACCCTTACATTTGACAAGGCTTTGGCTGACAACCTGAGGATTATGGACCAGACAGCCTTTGCCCTATGCAAGGAGAACAATATGCCAATTATTGTATTTGACATGAATAAGGTAAACAACCTGTATGAACTTATGCAGGGCGGCAATGTGGGTACAGTAGTTTCAAACAAGTAATTTTTAAATCCTACAGATATGGAAATAAGTGTTTCTAAAGATTGTATTGCGCAGGCTAAAGAGAAAATGAACAAAGCAATTGCGCATTTGGAAGATGAGTTGAGAAATTTCAGGGCAGGCAAAGCAAACCCTGCAGTATTCAACGCAGTTATGGTTGACTATTACGGATCGGCCACTCCGCTTCCACAGGTAGCAAGCATCAACACACCTGATGCAAAGACTATCCTTATCCAGCCTTGGGAGAAAAAGCTTATCCCTACAATTGAGAAAGCTATCATGGATGCAAACCTTGGCTTTACACCGGCAAACAATGGTGAGACTATCAGAATCAATATCCCTGCCCTTACAGAGGAGCGCAGGAAAGAGCTTGTAAAACAGGCAAAGAGTGAAGGTGAAACTGCAAAGGTAAGTGTAAGGACCGCCAGACGTGATGTAATTGATGCCCACAAGAAATTCCAGAAGGATGGTCTTCCTGAGGATGTATGTAAAGATGCTGAGGCTGTTATCCAGAAAGAGACAGATGCGTTCAACAAGAAGATTGATGAGATAATTGCAGCAAAAGAGAAAGAGATTATGACAGTATAACACTGTTCATAAACTTAAAAACTGTTTCGCAACAAGGCCGGTTCCAGTAACCGGCCTTTTTAAACTGTAAGCAAGGGAATATGATTGTCTGCATAGCCGAGAAACCGTCTGTAGCCAGGGATATTGCACAAGTACTTGGGGCAACTACAAAGAGAGACGGATATATGGAGGGAAATGGATACAGGGTTACCTGGACATTCGGCCATCTGTGTACCCTTAAGGAACCCCATGACTACACCCCGCAATGGAAAGGGTGGGATATCTACAAACTCCCCATGATTCCTCCCCGTTTTGGGATAAAACTCATTGAGAACCAGACTTACCTCAAACAGTTCAAGGCAATCGAAACTATTGTACAGGAGGCAGAAATGGTAATCAACTGCGGTGATGCCGGTCAGGAGGGAGAACTTATACAGAGATGGGTGTTGCAGAAGGCAGGCATCAAATGCCCTGTCAAGCGGCTATGGATATCCTCTCTTACAGAAGAGGCCATAAGAGACGGGTTCAATAACCTTAAGGAAGAGGCTGAGTACCAGCCGCTCTACGAGGCCGGGCTGGCCAGGGCCATTGGAGACTGGCTTTTGGGAATGAATGCCACAAGGCTTTATACTCTCAAATACGGCCGTCCGAGAGAGGTGCTTTCTATAGGAAGGGTGCAGACCCCTACTCTGGCCCTTATAGTGAACCGCCATCTGGAGATAGAGAATTTTGTGCCGCAGGCATACTGGGAACTCAAGACAACATACAGGGATACCGTATTCAATGCTGCAAAAGGGAAATTCACCTCAAAGGAGGAGGGGGAGGAGTTCCTTCAGAAAGTTGTGCAGAATGACTTTACAGTTACAGATGTAACCCACAAGAAGGGGACAGAGTATGCCCCCCGCCTGTTTGA
Organism: Bacteroidales bacterium; assembly: GCA_015060225.1. Classification (GTDB taxonomy): domain Bacteria; phylum Bacteroidota; class Bacteroidia; order Bacteroidales; family UBA932; genus Egerieousia. The sequence continues at coordinate 39,294 of SUYX01000001.1, forward strand.
CCTTACCTCCTTGCAGGTGGAGTGCAACAAGAAATTTGCCTTCTCAGCCGAGGATACGCTGCAGACCATACAATCATTGTACGAGAAGAAGATAACCACATATCCGAGGGTTGATACCACCTACCTGAGTGATGACATTTTCCCCAAATGTGCAGGCATCCTCAACGGCCTTACAGATTATGGGCATCTGCTGCAGCCGCTCAGGGGAAAGAAGCTCCCAAAAAGCAAAAAGGTATTCGACTCTTCAAAAGTTACCGACCACCACGCCATAATACCAACCGGAGTGCAGCCTCAGAACCTCTCGGAGATGGAGAGGAAGGTATTTGACCTTGTTGCCCGCAGGTTCATTGCCTCCTTTTATCCCGACAGCAAAGTTTCCACTACCACCGTATTGGGCAAAGTGGATGGGATAGAGTTCAAGACATCGGGAAAACAGATATTGGAACAGGGATGGAGAGTGGTGTTTGCACAGCCGGGTGCCCAGCAGGATAAGGAGGAGGGTCAGGAGGGGGATGCGGAGAGAACCCTTCCTGAGTTCAAGGTTGGAGAGAGCGGACCGCACAAGCCAGATTTGCAGGAGAAATGGACACAGCCTCCAAAACCTTATACAGAAGCTACCCTGCTCAGGGCCATGGAGACAGCCGGAAAACTTGTAGATGATGAAGAGTTGAGGGATGCCCTTAAAGAAAACGGCATAGGGAGACCTTCTACAAGGGCAGCAATCATTGCAACACTCTTTAAAAGGGAATACATCCGCAAGGAGCGGAAAAACCTCCATCCTACGCAGACTGGAATAGAACTGATTGCACTGATTAAGGAGGAACTTCTGAAATCTGCCCAACTGACAGGTATATGGGAGAAAAAACTAAGGCAGATTGAGAGGAAGGAGTACCAGGCCGGGCAATTCCTGCAGGAGCTTAAGGAGATGGTAACGGAAATTGTTACCACTGTACGCAGGGATACTGCCAACCGCAGAAAAATGCAATAAATACAAGAATGCGTGCCCAACCCCGTTGATTCTTTTGAGGTAGAGCACGCATGTCTTATCTTTGAATGCCTGCAGCCAATAGCAGTGTGTCCAATCTCTTGGGCATTTGACCGGCCGGTTGTCCGGCTGGTTCAAGTCAGACGGGCAGGCAGATTTGTCATTACTCTCTGATAGCCTTGATGCCAGGAAGCTCAATACCCTCAAGGTACTCAAGCATTGCACCGCCACCTGTAGAGACATAGCTTACTTTGTTGGCGTAGCCCATCTGGGTAACTGCGGCAACTGAATCACCGCCACCTACAAGGGTGAATGCACCTTTCTCTGAAGTTACTTTTGCAAGGATCTCAGCAATGTAGTTGGTCCCTTTTGCAAATGCAGGCATCTCAAATACACCTACAGGACCGTTCCAAAGGATAGTTTTGGAGTTCATCAGAACCTCCTCCCAAACTGCAAGGGTTGCAGGAGCGGCATCCATACCCTCCCAACCGTCTGGAATCTCAAAATTGTTTACAATCTTGGTGTTTGCATCGTTTGAGAAATCGTCTGCAATCACAACCTCTTTAGAGAAGTAAAGCTTTACACCTTTCTCCTCTGCCTTTTTGATGATGTTCAAGGCAAGTTCCATCTGGTCGTCCTCACAAAGTGAATGTCCAATCTTTCCACCCTGAGCCTTAACGAAAGTATATACCATACCGCCGCCAATGATCATGTTGTCGCAAACATCAAACAAGTGCTCAATAATACCAATCTTTGAAGATACTTTGGCACCGCCGATGATTGCAGTTACAGGGTGCTCTCCATTGTGGAGAACTTTGTCAATAGCCTTTATCTCACCCTCCATGATGTAACCGAACATCTTGTCGTTAGGAAAGTATTTTGCAATAAGGGCTGTAGAAGCGTGTGCACGGTGTGCAGTACCGAATGCGTCGTTGATGTAGCAATCTGCATAAGAAGCCAAAGTCTTAACAAACTCCTTCTGGCTCTCTTTAACTTGAGCCTTAGCCTCTTTCTTCTGCTCGTCAGTAGCATCCTCTGCCAATCCGCGAGGCTTGCCCTCCTCCTCTGCGTAGAAACGCAAGTTCTCAAGAAGAAGAACCTCTCCCGGTTTAAGGGCTGCAGCAGCCTCCTGAGCCTTCATGCAGTCGTCGCAGAACTGTATTTTTGTACCAAGGAGCTCCTCAATTCTGTAGATGATATGTTTTAGGGAATATTTGTCAGTAACCCCTTTAGGTCTGCCAAGGTGGGACATTAGAATTAGTGCGCCGCCACCTGCAAGAACTTTCTTTAGGGTAGGGATTGCAGCACGGATTCTGGTGTCGTCTGTAATTTTGAAATCGCCATTCAATGGAACGTTAAAATCAACTCTGGCAATAGCCTTTTTGCCTGAGAAATTGTAAGTTTCAATACTCTGTTGCATTTCCTGTATTATTTTGTGTTATTGTTTTCAGTTATTTTGCGTGGCAAAAATAAGAAAAAATTCAAATATTAGCCGTATCTTTGAGTTTTATAACCTTTAGAAAGGCAATAAGTTGTAGTATGCTTTTACAATCACCGCAAAATTGGAAAGATTACGAGTTGATTGACTCGGGAAACTTTGAGAAACTGGAGCGATTCGGTTCATTCATTCTGGCAAGACCTGAACCCAAGGCCCTATGGACTCCGTCACTCCCTGCAAAGGAGTGGGAGAAACTTGCCCATACCCGTTTTACCGCGGGGGCCGGATTCGGCAAGAGCGGCAAGGAGGATACCGGAACCTGGAAGATGTTGAAGAAGATGCCCGAGCAATGGTATATTAGATATAATCTTCCCGACAGTTTCTTCAAGCTCCGTCTCGGACTCACATCTTTCAAGCATGTGGGAGTGTTTCCTGAACAGAGTCCCAACTGGGAGTTCATATATGAGCAGAGCAAGAGGCTTGTGGAGAAATTCCATGCAAAAGGGGTTGACCCTGTTACTGGTATCGTAAGGAAACCCAAGGTACTCAACCTTTTTGCATACACAGGAGCAGCATCCCTTGCTGCAAAATGTGCCGGAGCTGATACAACACACCTCGATTCCGTAAGGCAGGTGGTAACCTGGGCTAAGGGAAATATGGAGAGCAGCGGCCTGGACAATATCCGCTGGGTTGTGGAAGATGCCCTTAAGTTTGTAAAAAGGGAGGCCAAGAGGGGCAACAAATACAATGGCCTTATTATGGACCCCCCTGCGTACGGTCATGGTCCTGACGGAGAAAAGTGGAAACTTGATGAACTCCTTTACGAGTTTCTTCAGGAGGTTGCAAAAATACTTGCCCCTGAGGATGCATTCATGGTGCTTAACCTCTATTCAAACGGTTATTCTGCAATGTTGGGTGATACGGCAGTGAGAAGCGCTTTCGGGATGCTGGGAGGCAAAGGCAAGGGTGAACTCTCCTGCGGTGAACTGTTGCTGCAGGATTCTTTCGGGAAGGCAATTCCTTTGAGTGTCTTTTCAAGGTTAGTAAGATAAATTATCGGGAATAAAGATATGATGCTGTTTGTGAATTGGGATGTGGATCCCGTTATTTTCAATATAGGGAATTTCCAGTTGAGATATTATGGAATCCTTTTCATTATTGGATTCTATCTGGGATATTATATGTTCAGGTATTTCTTCCGCAGGGAGGGCAAGCCGCTGGAACTGCTTGATACCCTTTTGTGGACACTCCTTATTTGTACCATTGTGGGGGCACGCCTGGGGCATGTGCTGTTTTACCAGCCGGAGTATTATCTGGCAAATCCTTTGCTCATATTCAAGGTATGGGAAGGAGGATTGGCAAGCCACGGAGGTACAATTGCAATTATGATAGGAATGTGGTGGTTTGTAAAGAAATACGGCAGAAGGTATGATTTCGGATATCTGTGGCTGCTGGACCGTCTGGCCATCGCAACAGCATTTGCGGCAATGTTCATCCGCTTGGGAAACCTTATGAATTCGGAAATATACGGACATGAAACATCTCTCCCTTGGGGATTCATCTTCATGCAGAATGGTGAAACTGTAGCCAAGCACCCTACCCAGTTGTACGAGGCTCTGGCTTATCTTTGTACCGGACTTGTATTGTTTGCAATATACAAATATGCCCTTCCAAAGATAAAGGAGGGATTGCTTTTGGGGATCTTCTTTATAGGTATCTTCTTCTCCAGGTTCATCATAGAGTTTGTAAAGGAGAACCAGGTAGGTTTTGAGGAGGGGATGGCCCTGAATATGGGGCAGCTCCTGAGCATTCCGTTTGTGCTGTTGGGGATATTCCTCATAGTCCGGAGTTTCTGTCCCGGAACCCCTCCAGCACTGTTTATGGAAACAAATGACAAAAAGGGCAGCCGATAGGTTGCCTTTTTTCTTCCCGACAACTCCGGCAACAATTGCCCATTCCCGCACTTTAGCCTCTCGGGGAACAAAACTGCCTGAAAATGTTCCCGCAACGCGGCAGGATGCCTCTCGGGGAACAAAACTGCCTGCAAATGTTCCCGCAACGCGGCAGGATGCCTCTCGGGGAACAAAACTGCGTGCAAATGTTCCCGCAACCAACAGATGAGGGGTTGGGAGAGCGGATAAACACCAGCTTTTTGCCGGTTGTAAAACTACTTGGGGTGCGGATATGAAAATATTTCGCCATTCTGCTGATATTCAGCGAAATAAATTTAAAAGAAAGTTTGGATGTTAAACTCGTTTTGGGTTAAATTTGCATAAAGAACAACACATAAACTACAGAATCATGAGATATTTTGCAATTATATTGGCGTTGGTGTTTGCATGCGGAACATTGCAGGGGCAGGACAAAGGAAAGCAACCTGACTACTCATACGCATACCCTCAGCATTACAGATATCAGAGAGGGACAGTCTTTGATTTGTCAGAGAAGTTGCTTAACCGCACGTACATGTATAGTGTGAACGATCCTTGGCTCGATGTGAGTAAGGAATTCCGGAAAATTAACAGGCCCCTCGGTCCGGCAAGATACGAGAACTACAGACTGGACAAGCCCCTTCCGTTGAAAAAGGGAAAATTGTACCTTGTGGCTTCCGATGGTGAGAACAACTCCATTTTTGCCCATTACAGCGGCATCTATCTGGGAGAGTACAGGCAGGAGAAAGGGAAGCCAACCTTCATAAGGGAGGGCATTGGCATAGACAAGACCAGAATCCGGGGAACCGATAATGCCAAATACTATATAGGTTACTACAAAAAGAACAAGCGCCACGGGCTTGGCTTCTATGTAGACCCTAAGGGAAATATGTATGCCGGCGTGTGGAAGCGCGGCCGCCTGATTGGCAAGACCAAAAGGGCCCTTACCCCTGAGGAAGCGGAGAAGATAGGTGATTATGTAAGAAAGATAAACAACTTGCTGTAGTTATGAAGAGAGTAATAGTTGCACTGATGTTTTTTGTCTTGTCTGCCCCCTTATTGGCTCAGACAGATGCTCAGGCGTATACCAATTTGTCAAGCAGACTGGATGAAACGGGTTTCTTTACCGCACTGGAAAATGTAGTGGGTGAGACCCTTTATAGGCACCGTTATTATGTAGATGGAAGGAAACTGCCCGACAACCACAAGCTCGGCCCCGACAGGTATGAAAACTATGCTTTGGACAAGCCCCTTCCATTGAAAAAGGGGAAACTTTACCTCCTTGCATATGATGAAGACAAGAAATGTTTCTTTGCCCATTCAAGCGGCATTTATCTAGGCGAGTACAAGCAGGAGAAGGGGAAACCTACCTATATAAGGGATGGCTTGGGTATAGACCAGTCCAATATTTACGGAACTGACAAAACCAAGTATTACATAGGGAACTACAAGAACAACAAGCGCCACGGCAAGGGATTTTATGTAGATCCAAAAGGGAAGATGTATGCAGGTGAATGGAAGCACGGCCGCCTTCTTGGAAGAACCAAACGGGAGCTTACCCCAGAAGAAAAGGAAAAGATAGAGGATTATATAAGGAAAATAAACAATTTGCTGTAAGTAGAAGAAAAGAGGTTATGCCCGCGGGTACAACCTCTTTCAATTTTACTCGTACAGTTTCAGGAACTCATATTCTCCGCCCCATTCCTGCAGGTAGCGCATGAAGTCTTCATTCTTCACAACAAGGCTGGCAGTGTTGTCATTTGGGTGGAAACTCAACAAGGGGGCATCCTTAAGGTTAATGTCAAGGAAAAGTTTCACCTCCTTGTTGGTATCATTTATGAGCCCGAACGGTGACACTGAGCCCGGACGCAATCCCAGGTATTTCTCCATCCTCTGCTCTGAGGCAAAACTCAGTTTGCCTTGCTTGAGCATCTTTTCAATATCGTGGATGGCCATCTGCTGGTGGCACTCAAATACTACAAGATAGTGCTTGTTGCCTTTATGGTTTCTGAAGAAAAGGTTCTTGCAGTGGGTGGAATCTATGTTTTTCCAATACTCCAATGCCAACTCAATTGTAGGGAGCGGCGGATGCTCATACATTGTGTACGGGATACCCCACTCATTCAATTTTTCCAATACTTTCTGTCTGCGCTCCAACTGGGCCTGTTGCTCAGCAGGATCCAACTGTATTTGTTCCTCCATAATCCAATGATATCTTATGTAGAGATATTGTTATTTAATATATTTCATCAAAAACTTGGCAAATCTCTGGAAACCCAGGTCGGTCATGTGTACACCGTCAACAGTCCCCTCATGGTCTGGACCGATAGGGGATTTCTTCATGTTCCCTTTGGCATATGCATCTATGTAACGGACATTGTACCCCTCTTTTCTGAATTTCCCGGCAAATTCCTTCCAAATGGCATTCTCCTCCTGTGTATCAATATGGAACTGGGCATCCAGATACTGGTATGGGTAGCAGTAGTTGGATACCATAAGTACCGGAACATCAGGATTTGCCTCAACAATGGCACGTATAAAGTGTTCTGTGCTGTCCTTTACAATTTGAGAAGTGCAGTTTGCAAGGCAGTCAATCACATACATTGATGCAGGGATTTTTGCAATCTTCTCTCCAAGGCATTTGTCCATTCTGCCGTTGCCGCTGAAACCCAGGTTGATTGTCTCCTTGTGCAGTTTCCTCCCGATTATTGAAGGGTAGGCCATTCCCGGACGGGTAGCGCATCCCCCCTGTGTAACGCTGGTACCATAAAATACAATTGGAAGTGAACTGCCGGAAGGGACAAGGTCCATAACCTGAGGCTTCTCAATTGTTGCTGTAGAATCAATACCAATGGCCAAATCTATAACACCGTCATACAAAGGTAAGTACATTATATACTCCCTCATATCGCCGTTCATCTTTCTTATAAATACATTTCTTGAATTCTTGCCGTTGGGCTGGCCTGCACCCACAAAGAGCCACTCGCCGTCAGTAAGGGAATAAAGGTCAAGACCCCTCACTCCCGTTGGAGTCATATGGCTCATCCCAAAATTGTTGAGAGGTTTCCATGCTGCTCCAATACATTTTGAGTTGGTGCGGAACCTTATGGCCAAACCCGCGGAATTCTGCCCCAAATCCCAAACAGCCTTTCTTACAACGCCCTGCAAATCTGCAGGAAGACGAGTATAGAATCCGTCACTTATTGTATCATTCTCCCTTATACAATCTTGGAATCCCTTTCCAAGTACAGGAAGGCCCAACTCCCTTACATCATAATACTTCAACTGGGAAGCCTTCTGGGCAAAGGCACCTGCAGAAACCAAAATGGCCGCTGCAACAAACGCAAGTTTTAAAATGTTCTTCATTGTTATATGTTTTTAAATTTCATCCCGACAGTTATCTCTCCACCCAATATATCTCAACTCCCTTCCTTTCCATCCCCCTGAACCAGGTCATCTGCCTCTTGGCAAACTGATGGATAGCAGTGCGCAGGCCGGTTACCATCTCTTCGTATGACAGTTCGCCTATAAGATATTGGGTGAGGAACTTGTATTCCAGGCCATAGTAGATGAGATCCTCTGCAGGAATGCCACCATCCAGCAGTTTTCTCACCTCCTCAACCATCCCTTCCTGGAGCCTCGCCTCCAGGCGGGCATCTATCCTGGCATTGCGGGTATCACGGTCTACGCTAACCCCAACAAAAAGGACATTCTGTGGAAGAGGCAGCGGTTCCCTGGGTTCTGCCTGGGCCATCTCAATTTCAATTGCCCTTATCACCCTCTTTTTGGTATCCCAATCTGTATCATTGTGGGGCTTTACACCCTTTGCCGCCTTCAGATCCTTGAGCATCTGCACCAGCTCTTCCATAGGTTTGGGTTCCAGACGGGCTCTCAACTGCTCGTCGGGAAGAACCTCATAAAGTTCATATCCCCGGGTAGCCGCCTCAATGTAGAGGCCCGAACCGCCGCAGATTATGGGGAAGCATCCCCTTTCCAATATATTTGTGTAGGCTTTTGAGAAATCCCTCTGGTACTCGAATAAGTTGTATTTCTCCCCTGCATCAACTATATCAAGCAGATGGGCAGGTACCTCCCCATACTCGGACAGGTCCTTGCCGGTACCAATATCCATCCCTCTGTAAACCTGACGGCTGTCCGCAGAGATTATCTCGCAAGGTTTCCACTGTGCTGTAAGGGTACGGGCCATCTCTACGGCAAATCTTGTCTTGCCGCTGGCTGTAGGGCCAAGGATGCAGAGAGCATCCCAACCACCCTGTATTATTGAACCTATAATCCTCTCCATATGTTTACAACCTTACAAAGTTAGTTTTTTTTACTACATTTGTGCCGTTATGCCTAAAGCAAAAAGCAAAATAGAGATAAAAAACCGCAGGGCCTCGTTTGAGTACGAGTTCCTGGACAACTATACCGCCGGAATAGTGCTCACAGGAACCGAGATAAAGTCCATAAGGGCAGGCAAGGCCTCCCTGGTGGACAGTTATTGCTATTTTGTAAGGGGTGAACTCTATGTGAAAAACATGCATGTGGCGGAGTACTGGTGGGGTACCTGGAATGCCCATGACCCGCGCCGCGACCGCAAGCTTCTGCTCAACCGCAAGGAGTTGAGAAAACTTGAGCGTGCAACAAAAGAGAAGGGCCTTACAATTGTCGCCACCCGCCTGTTCATTGCAGAAAACGGATATGCAAAACTGAATATCTCCCTTGCAAAAGGAAAACGTGAATATGACAAGCGCAATACCATCAAGGAGAAGGATATGCGCAGGGATATGGATAGGGGGTATTAGTCAGACAGCATTCCCGTTGACGGCAATATTCTCAGGGTTCTTCCACCAGTGGCTTCTGAATGAGCAATCCCTGCCGGAGTGTATTCTGGCAGGGATTGCATTCTTAGTAAAATGACTTTTCAGTCACCCTATTGCTGTTTTATGGGAAACCGTTGTTACTGGCAGTTGCAAACAAGGTTCCTGTCGCCGAATCCGTTGTCTACGCGTGCTACTGCAGGCCAGAACTTGTTCTCCCTCAACCACTCGAGAGGGAATGCAGCCTCGGTTCTGCTGTATGGGTGGTTCCACTCGTCTGCGCAAACTTCGTCTGCAGTGTGAGGGGACATGGTTACAGGGTTGTCTTTTGCATCATATTCTCCAGATTTAATCTTCTCGCACTCAATTTTAATCTGTTTCATTGCCTGGATGAATCTGTCCATCTCCTCCTTAGGCTCAGACTCTGTAGGCTCAACCATAAGGGTCTCGTGTACAGGGAATGAAAGGGTAGGTGCATGGAATCCGTAGTCCATAAGACGTTTTGCAATGTCTGTTGCATCTACACCGTACTCAGATTTGAAGTGCTGGCAATCTATGATGCACTCGTGTGCCACGCGGCCTGTTGCACCGGAGTAAAGAGTCTTGAACTCAGGCTCAAACTGGGCAGCCATGTAGTTTGCATTGAGGATTGCAACCTGGGTAACTTTCTTGAGCCCTGCAGCACCCAAAAGCTTGATGTATGCGTGGGTGATAGGCAACAAAAGAGGGTTGCCGTATGCTGCTGCAGATACCGCCTCAACACCTTTGCCGCCACACTCAGGGTCAAGCGGATGGCCAGGGAGGTATGGAGCAAGCGCTTTTGTACAGCAGATAGGGCCTACGCCAGGGCCACCACCGCCGTGAGGCATTGCGAATGACTTGTGAAGGTTCAAGTGGCATACATCTGCGCCAATGAAGCCCGGGTTGGTAAGGCCTACCTGTGCGTTCATATTTGCACCGTCCATATATACAAGACCTCCGTTCTGGTGGATGATGTTGCAGATCTCTTTAATCTGTACCTCAAATACACCATGTGTAGAAGGGTATGTAATCATAAGTCCTGCAAGGTTTTCTGCGTTTGCAGCAGCCTTCTCCCTCAACTCTTCAACATTGATGTTTCCTTTCTCATCACATCCTACAAGTACAATGCTGAAACCTGCCATAGCAGCAGATGCCGGATTTGTACCGTGAGCAGATGTAGGGATAATCATGATATTCCTGTGGGCACCGCCGTTGGCCATGTGGTAACCTTTGATTGTCTTTAGGCCAGCATATTCACCTGCAGCACCAGAGTTAGGTTGTAGTGAACATGCATCAAAACCAGTGATTACAGCAAGGTCATTCTCAAGCTCCTTGATGAGTTCCATGTATCCCTCAACCTGGTTTTTAGGCTGTAGAGGGTGTACGTTGCCAAGCTCTGCCCAACTTAGAGGAAGCATTTCAACGGCAGCGTTGAGTTTCATTGTACATGAACCAAGTGGAATCATTGAGTGTGCAAGTGAGATGTCTTTTCTCTCAAGTTTCTTTATGAATCTCATCATTGCTGTTTCAGAGTGGTAGGTGTTGAATACCTCATTGGTAAGGAATTCACTCTCCCTCTTCATGAATGTGTCTTCTGCAGGTGCACCAGGGCAGCCGTTCGGCATGGCATCAAAAATATTTGCAACCTTCATTGCTTCCATGCAGTTTGTAAGCTCGTCAAAGCTTATCCTAACTCTGTCGGGAGCAGGGTAGAAGAAGTTTATGCCGTCCATCTCAGCCCTTGCCTTGAGGTCTGCAGCATTGATTCCCTGTACCTCAATGGTGTCAAAGAACTTGTCTGTTGTAAGGGTGTATCCTTTTGCTTTAAGCAGGCCTGCTACAGCGTGTGCGTAGTGCGATACCTGCTGTGCAATTGATTTGATTCCTGCCTGTCCGTGGTAAACGGCGTACATTCCGCTCATTGTAGCCATAAGGGCAGTAGCGGTACATACATTTGAAGTTGCTTTCTCCCTCTTGATATGCTGCTCACGGGTCTGTAGTGCGAGCCTTACGGCGCTGTTGCCCAAACGGTCAACCGATACACCAATGATTCTTCCAGGAATCTGTCTCTTGTATGCATCCTTTGTTGCCATAAAACCTGCTGTAGGGCCGCCGAAGCCCATAGGAAGACCGAATCTCTGGGCAGAACCCACTGCACAGTCTGCTCCCCATGCTGCAGGCTCCTTGAGTACTGCAAGTGAAAGAAGGTCGCAGTATGCTGTTACAAGACCACCTGCAGCATGTACTTTCTCGCAGAATGCAGAGTAATCCCTCACCTCTCCGTTAGCGGCAGGGTATTGTACCATTGCACCATAGCATTTCTCTGAAAGCTCGGCAGTCCTGTAGTCTCCAAACTGTATCTCAATGCCCAAGCCTGCTGCGCGGGTCTTAAGAACTGAGATAACCTGAGGGAACATATTCTCATCTACGAATACAACATTCTTGCCGGCTTTTACAGCATCTCTGCTCCTTACCTCAAACATCATCCTCATTGCCTCACCTGCTGCCTGTGCGTCATCAAGCATAGAGCAGTTTGATAGAGGGAAACCTGTAAGGCTGCTTACCATGGTCTGGAAAATGAGCAGTGCCTCAAGACGTCCCTGGCTTATTTCAGCCTGGTATGGGGTGTATGAGGTGTACCAGCAAGGGTTCTCAAAAATGTTTCTTGTAATTACAGGAAGGACACCTGTGCCGTAGTTGCCCATTCCAATAAGGCTCCTGAACGGTTTGTTTTTTGAAACCATCCTCTTCAGATTGGCCAGATATTGGTTCTCCGAAACGGCAGGTGTAAGATTAAGTTCCTTGTCAAGAAGAATGTCTGAAGGAACAGTTTGTTTTGTAAGTTCGTCCAAAGACTGGACATTGAGCACTTTAAGCATCTCGCTAATTTGCGGATCCCTAGGCCCGATGTGTCTGTCAGTAAAAGTAAGTGACATATTGTTATATTTTAAGTGTAATTATTACATCTGATACGCAGTTTACAAATATAATGTTTTTTAGAAAATTTTGATGTAAAAAAAAATCCATTATTTTTGCGGAAACTAAACCTGCGAAAAATATGAGTTTATTAAGTAAAAAAATTTCTGAGCTTCAGGAGAGGACTGCACGTGCAGTTATGGGAGGTGGAGATAAGGCCATTGCCAAGCAGATAGCAATGGGCAAGCTCCCTGCCCGCGAGAGAATCAACAAGCTTCTGGATGAAGGGTCTTTCTATGAGTATGACCTGTTTATAGAGCATGATGCCAGAGAGTTTGGAATGGAGAAGAAGAGCCTTGCCGGAGATGGAGTAGTAATAGGTACAGGAACCATCAATGGCAAACCGGTAGCAATTTATGCCCAGGATTTCACAGTGGCAGGAGGATCGTTGGGTTCCATGCATGCAAGAAAGATAACCAAGATAATGGATTATGCGTTGAGGATGAGGATACCAATTATCGGGATAAACGATTCCGGAGGTGCCCGAATCCAGGAGGGTGTGAATTCGTTGGCCGGTTATGGGGAGATATTCTTCCGCAATACCATGGCCAGCGGAGTTATTCCGCAGATTTCAGTTATTCTTGGCCCATGTGCAGGAGGTGCGGTGTATTCACCTGCCCTTACAGATTATGTATTTGTGGTGGACAAGATTTCCAAGATGTTCATCACCGGCCCTGAGGTTATAAAATCGGTACTGGGAGAGGAGATAGACATGGAGTCTCTTGGTGGAGCAAGGGTTCATTGCGAGACCACCGGAAATGCCCACTTCTTTGCAGAGAGTGAGGAGGAGTGTTTTGGACAGATAAAGAAGCTTTTGAGCTATCTTCCTGCCCACAATGAGGAAAAACCTGCTCCAATCAAGGCTTCACAGCCGTTGAGGAAATACAGGATAGACAAGATTGTACCCGTAGACCCTACCACCCCATACGATGTAAGGGATGTGATAAGGTCCCTCACCGACGATTCAGATTTTATAGAGGTGCAGGAGATGTGGGCACAGAATATTGTAATAGGTTACGGCCGTATGGAGGGGCGTACAGTGGGCTTTGTTGCCAACCAGCCGCTTTATCTTGCCGGTGTGCTTGACTGTGATTCATCAGACAAGGCAGCCCGTTTTATCAGATACTGTGATGCATTTGAGATACCTATTGTTACATTGGAGGATATGCCGGGTTACCTTCCGGGTGTTGACCAGGAGCATGCCGGGGTAATCCGCCACGGAGCCAAACTCCTTTATGCATACTCGGAGGCATCAGTTCCAAAGGTTACCATAATACTGCGCAAAGCTTACGGTGGAGGATACATAGCAATGAACTCCCGCCACCTGAGGGCAGATTTTGTCTTTGCATGGCCAACAGCGGAGATAGCCGTAATGGGACCTGAGGGGGCCGCCAACATCATTTTCCGCAAGGAGATTATGGAGGCAGAGAATCCCGACCAGATGCGCAAGCTGAAGGTTCAGGAGTACAAGGACAAGTTTGCCAATCCATATGTGGCAGCGGCGAAAGGTTACATAGATTCAGTAATCACACCACAGGATACCAGGAAATTCATTCTCCATGCACTGAACATATCGGGAAACAAGACACTCAAGAGACCTGCCAAGAAACATGGCATTCCACCATTTTAACAGCGGAGGCAAAGGATATGGATACACATGAGATAAAATCAATAAGTGCAGATTTGGGAGATGCTGTACTTATGTCCAATGACCCTAATCTGTTTACAGACAAGATACAGGTACATGAGTGCGGCAGGAAGTACAAGACCTGTTATACACGCAAATTTGTGGAGAGAAAAAAGTGGGAGGCCCCAAATCCCAACGAGGTGCGTTCCATCATTCCCGGCTCGGTAACTGAAATTTGTGTAAAGGAGGGTGCCAAAGTGAAGAAAGGGACCTGCCTTATGATATACGAGGCCATGAAGATGAAGAACAGGATTGTGGCCCCGTTTGATGCTACGGTAAAAACTGTAGCTGTGAAAGCTGGTGACAAGCTCCCTAAAGGAGCGCTGCTGGTGGAATTGAGTTGAATCATGTTGCAATTTTGTACAACTCACTGTCCTGCAGCGGATTAAAAACAGAGGATAAGGCAGTCGCCTTATCCTCTGTTTTTTTAATTTCCTCAAAAAGAGGAAATTGCACAAAACTGCAATGTGATTCAAAAATTTGCTCAGGCAAAGAAGTTTTTGTAACTTAGTCAGTTGATAAAATGGCGGTTATGGAAGATTTGTGGTGTGGAAACAGACAGGATTTGGGCAAAAAAGGAGAGGAGATAGCTCTGGAATATCTTTTGCAGAGGGGAATGAAGCTGTTGGCAAGGAATTGGCGCAGGGGGCACAAGGAGCTGGATCTTGTAATGGAGGATGGGGAATTCATAAGGATTGTGGAGGTGAAGAGCAGGAAAGTGCCGGTGCAGGCAGCCCCTTTGGAGAACATAAATTTTTCCAAAAGGAAAAATATCATTGCAGCTGCAAGGGGATATTTTGTTGAAAACATGAAGAGTTGCAGGGGCAGGGAGGCGGTTTTTGATGTTGTGTCAATCCTTTTCAACTCAGATGCGTTTAAATTAGAGTACATTCAGGATGCTTTTGGCCCTGAATGGTAAATGTAGTGCAACCCGGAAGCAAAAGTCTGGAGTGCTTGAGCCGGACCCGGTGCAGCGTATATTGTGGAAGAAGTTTAACAAGATATGGGTAGAGAAAACAATTATTGCATTATCATGGCAGGAGGAGTGGGGAGCCGTTTCTGGCCGGTGAGCAGAAACAGCAAACCAAAACAGTTCCTGGATTTCTTTGGAACAGGAATCTCCTTCCTGCAGCAGACCTACAACAGATTTGCCAAAATTATTCCCGATGAGAACATACTGGTTGTTACAAGTGAACAGTACGGGGATCTTGTAAGGGAGCAGTTGCCGCAGATGCTTCCGGAGAACATACTGCTGGAACCACACCGCAGGAACACTGCACCCTGCATTGCGTATGCAACATACAAGTTGCAGAAGAAGAATCCCAATGCAACAGTGGTAGTGGCACCTTCTGATCATCTTATAATCAACGAAGAACTTTTCCTCAGCAATATAGAAGCGGCCCTGGAGCATGCATCGGGGCACAATGAACTCCTTACCCTTGGCATCAAGCCTACCAGACCGGAAACCGGATACGGTTATATCCAGGTAAATACCGCCAATACAAAAGAGGTGGGAGGGACTAAAGTGTACAGTGTAAAGACATTTACGGAGAAACCGGATGCTGAACTGGCAAAAGTGTTCATGAGCAGCGGGGAATTCCTTTGGAACTCCGGAATATTCATATGGAATGTGGCCACCATTGCGCAGGAACTTGAGAAATATCTTCCCGATATTGCCAACCAGTTCAAGGATATTGTACCGTTCTATTATACGATAGAGGAAGAGGAGTACATAAAATCCATTTACGAGAGCTGCAACGGCATCTCAATAGACTATGGAGTAATGGAGAAGACCTCCTGCAGCTGGGTATTTGAGACATCGTTCGGATGGAGTGATGTGGGGACCTGGGAGGCTCTGTACCACTTGGGGCAGAAGGATGAGAATGCCAACCTGCTGAGTGTGGGGGACAGTATGATAGACAAGGTTGAGGGATCCATAATAGTTTCAAGCGAGGAGGATAAACTGGTGGTGGTAAAAGGGTTGAAGGATTACATGGTAATCAACACAGATGATGTGCTGCTTGTCTGCCCAAGGGACAGTGTAAGGTTCAAGAATGTCATTACGGACCTTACTGTAAACGAATTTGACAAATACCAATAAGTAAAAAAGTTATGGCAGAGATTCTCAGTTTGAATATACAGAGTGAAATAGGGGAATTGGAAGGGGTGATACTGCACACTCCGGGAGCGGAAGTGGAAAATATGACTCCAGGAACAGCCCAGAGGGCCCTTTACAGCGATATTCTCAACCTTTCCATTGCAAAGATGGAGTATGAGCAGTTGCAGGGAGTATTGGGGAAATATACCCGTACATTCCAGGTTGCACAACTTCTGGAAGCGGTGTTGGACAATTACAGCCAGAGGGAAGCGCTTGTAAAGAAGATATGTGCATCAGAAGGGGCTCTGGAGTATTATGAGGAACTTATGGCCATCTCTTCTGCAGAACTTGCCAAGGCCCTCATAGAGGGTGTCCCTGCCCGAAAGAATACCCTTACAGCATATTTGAGTGACGAATATTATGCGCTCTATCCCCTCTATAACTTCTACTTTACAAGGGATGCATCAGTAACCATCGGGAACAATGCCCTCATATGCCGTATGGCAAACAAGGTGAGGATGAGGGAATCGCTCATAATGGAGTCAATCTTCAGGGGGAGCGGGGCATTCAGCGGTGGCATTATAAATGCACATGAATTTTCTCCCCACAGCAATGACATTTACATGGAGGGTGGAGATATCCTGATAGCCAGAGAAGATATCCTTATTATAGGAAACGGCTGCAGGACCAGTACCAGAGGGATAGACATGCTCATAGCAAGGCTCTGCAAGGAGCATACAAAAGGGACAAGGCACATAATTGTGCAGCAGCTCCCGTCATCTCCCGAGTCATTTATACATCTGGATATGGTGTTCACTCTTTTGGACAGGGACAAATGCATGGTGTATGAACCGCTTGTGTTGAGGGATAACCAGTATCAGACGGTGCACATTGTTATAGAGGATGGGAAAGTTTCAAAAATAAGGAGCATCCCGACAATCCTTCATGCCCTCCGTGAACTTGGAATGGATCTTGAACCGGTAGCCTGCGGTGGAAGCACAGATGCATGGAACCAGGAGAGGGAGCAGTGGCACAGCGGGGCAAACTTTTTTGCACTGGCACCGGGTAGGCTCCTCTCATATTCACGGAATGTGAATACCCTTGAAGAGCTTTCAAAGCATGGGTTTGAGATAATCCCAGCCTGGGATATAATAAAAGGGATAAAGGATGCGGCAGATTACGGCAAATGTGTAATAACCATTGAGGGTAGCGAACTTCCGCGTGGTGGTGGCGGTGCCCGCTGCATGACAATGCCGGTAAGAAGGAAACCGTTGTAAGAACAGATATTTTTTGTAGCTTTGCATCCTTAAATTGTTTGATATGAAGCAGAAAATTGAAGACTTGCTATCTAAGATAGAGTCCCTTACTGCAGGAAAGCTGCAGGAAGTGGAGGAAATAAGGGTAAAACTGTTGGGAAAGAAAGGTGAGATTACCGCTTTGTTTGATGAATTCAGGAATGTCCCTGCCGAGCAGAAAAGGGAGTTTGGTCAGAAACTCAATGTCCTCAAGACCAAGGCTGCCGAGAAGATAGAGGAACTCAGACAGAAAGTAGAGGAGATGGGAGGCTCGGATGCACCCTCTTTTGACTGTACCAAACCTGGCGACAAATATGACTTGGGTACAAGACACCCTATATCTGTAACAAGGGAGGAGATCATTTCAATCTTCAGCAAGTTTGGCTATGCTGTAGCTGAAGGTCCGGAGATTGAAGATGACTGGCATGTGTTTGGCGCCCTAAACTTCCCGCCTGAGCACCCGGCAAGGGATATGCAGGACACTTTCTTCATCTCTGCCGGAGGGGACAACCCAATTCTGCTCAGAACCCACACTTCATCTGTACAGGTAAGGAGTATGGAGAGGATGCCTCTCCCTATAAGGATTGTATGTCCTGGCCGTGTATTCAGAAATGAGGCAATCTCTGCCCGTGCACACTGTATCTTCCACCAGGTGGAGGGCCTTTATATAGATAAGAATGTCTCTTTTGCAGATTTGAAACAGGCAGTGCTGCTGTTTGCAAGGGAGATGTTTGGTGAGGAGACCCAGATAAGGCTCCGCCCTTCATACTTCCCGTTCACAGAGCCAAGTGCGGAGGTGGATGTAAGCTGCAACATCTGTAAAGGAAAGGGGTGCAATATCTGTAAGGGAACAGGCTGGCTCGAGATTATGGGTTGCGGTATGGTAGACCCTAATGTACTTGAGGCATCGGGAATAGATTCAAAGGAGTATTCAGGTTTCGCATTCGGTATGGGTGTGGAGAGAATTGCAATGCTCAAATGGCAGGTTAAGGATTTGCGTCACTACTTTGAGAACGATGTTAGGTTCCTCAGGGAGTTTGAAACGGTAATTTAACCCGCTTTTGAGGGGTAAAAGATAAAGAATTGCAAAAAAGTTGAAAATTTTTAAATATTTTTTTGGAAGTTTAAAAAAAGTTCATACCTTTGCAATCCCAAACGGAAACAATGGGTCCTAAACGGGAAAGTTCTTTACTTAATGCGGAAATAGCTCAGTTGGTAGAGCACAACCTTGCCAAGGTTGGGGTCGCGAGTTCGAGCCTCGTTTTCCGCTCCAAGCCTCAGAGAAATCTGAGGCTTTTTTTGTATTCTTAGTGCACACTTGATATCGGACTATGTTTATCAGACATATTGCTATTTGTATATTGCTCCTCCTCTCAAACAGCCTCTATATGCAGGCTCAGCAGACGTATGGGAAGGGAGAAGTTAAATCGCTCCTCCTTGGCAAAGGGATTGATGTGGTGGAGGAAGACATAAACATTTTGTATGACACTCCCGAGATTGTTGTTGCTACAGGTTACAGGACCAAGTTTTTTGCTGTTCTGGCCAACAAGTCATATGCCGCAAATGTTGAGTCTCCTGTATTGGCCTATGGGACAGATGAGAACATTACAAGTATAAACAGCACTTTCTATTCCTTGCTTGAGTGCTATAGAAGGTGTCTTACAAAAAGCTATGCAGCAAATGACACCAAAGGGTACACCAATCATGCGGAGACAGTAAAACCTCTTATGAATGGGATAAAGTGGGGGCAGGGGGCTCCATACAACTCTCTTTTCCCTATTATGGACAAAGGGGCGGATGGGAACCGTGCAGTTACAGGATGCGGCCCTGTAGCCGTGGGGCAGATTCTCAAATATTACCATCATCCTGCAGCTCTTGATTCAGCCAAACTCCTGTACAACCTGGCTTCAGATATGCATGCAGATCTTGGTAATGTGAACACCAGCTCCAGTTCAAATACATTCAGACCCATCCTTATGGAGTCATACAATTTCTCTCCAAGATGTGTGATGCTCAAGATCTCCTGTATAGAGGACCTGGATCTGGTGTATTCGGAGGTGAACGCCGGAAGGCCTGTAATACTCAGCGGATTCGGGCATTTTTTCATATGTGATGGAGTTGACGGCAACTATCTCCATTTCAACTTTGGATGGGAAGGGGTGTGTGACGGCTATTACACATCTCCATATTCCCTCTCTTTGAAGGCCAGGGAGGTACTGTTTGACCATATAATGATAGGGCTTGAACCGGATATGCACAATGGCATGTACAAGTATGTAAAGGTAAAATCTGCCGGTTCTCTGGCTCAAATGCTTACAGAGCAGGAAAAGTGTGAAGTGCATTCCCTCAAGATTAAGGGAAAGCTCAACGGAGAAGATCTGAGGCTCCTGAGAAGAATGGCCGGAGCTGTAGATGACCACGATTACAAATCATGGAGAGGTTCCCTCCAGTATTTGGACCTCAGCCAGGCAAGGATAATGGACGACTGGGAGAATCCATATTATTCTGTAGATGCAGCCAAGATAAGGTTCAGCATATGGAAGGAGGTGAGTTACATGAAAAATGGCTTGCCTGCCGGAGTAAAGCGGTATGAGTACCGCTTTGACAATATTACCGAGGTCCAATGGGAGGAGCTGAAGGGGATGGAGATGGATAGAGGTGAGGATTACGTGCTTGTAAAACGGGGAGACAGCTATTTTGTGAACTATTTCCCATTGAAAAGGACAATAGGTGCCTTCATGTTTGCAGACTGCATCAATCTCAAGTGGCTGAAGATACCGGAGGATACCCAGTCAATAGGGAGCTATGCGTTCCAGAATACCTCATTGGAAACATATCCTCAGGTTGCAAATTAGGTATTTGGGGCACACTCTTTTTTTATATCTTTGTGGCAAATAAAAAATTACATATATGAGACTTATACTTTCACTTGCAATGTCGCTCCTTTTGTGCTCAAGTTTGTTTGCACAGAAGAAAGGTGAGGACAAGGATTGGGCTTTGTACAGCAGATATGCCGGGGCCAATGATACAATAACAGTTGCTCCTAAAGCAGTTTTTATGGGTAACTCAATTACAGAGAACTGGCTGAAATTCCATCCTGATTTTTTCAGGAACAACGGATATGCCGCCAGAGGCATCAGCGGACAGACAACTTACCACATGCTTGCAAGGTTCCACAGTGATGTTGTGGCCCTCAAGCCGCAGGTTGTTGTAATATTGTCGGGAATAAATGACATTGCCCGCAACAGCGGAATCATCTCATTGGAGAACATTATGGGAAACATCATCTCAATGTGTGACATTGCCAGGGCAAACGGCATTGTTCCAATCCTGTGTTCAATTCTCCCTGCAGACCGCTTCTCATGGAGACCGGATTTGAAGCCAGCACCGCTTGTGGTGGAGCTGAACGGGATGATAAAAGCCTATGCCCAGGAGACAGGATTGGAGTATGTGGATTATTATACTTCTCTTGCAGATGAGAACGGGGCCCTTAAGGAGGGGTTGTCCAAAGACCGTTGCCATCCTTACCCTGATGTATATATACAGATGGAAGAGAAAGTTGTTGAGGCTATAGAGAAGGTTACATCAAAGAAGGGTGGAAAGAAAGCAAAACGAAACAATAAAAAATAACAGGTTTATATGGTAAAGAAAATACTATTCTCATTGGTTGCTCTTATTATTGGTATTTCTGCTTATGCGCAGATGGAGAATCCTGTATCATGGAGCGGAAAGGCCAATAAGGTGGATGGAAACATTTATGAGATTGTTCTTACAGGTGACATTACCGGAGACTGGCACATTTATGATTTGGGCCCCTATGAGGGTGGTCCTATAGCTACATCTGTAACTGTAGCAGGTGAAGGGGTGAAGGCTCTGGACAAACCGTATCTTCTTACCCCTGCCCACAGAGGGTATGATGAGCTTTTCGGGATGGAGATAGGTACCTGTGATTCAGGTGTGCAGATTGCGCAGAAAGTTGAGGTTACCTCTGCCGAAGCTGTTGCGGCAAAAGTTACCGTGGAGTGGCAGACATGCAGCGCCGGCAGTTGTCTCCCCCCTACTGATGAGGAGATAATTGTTAAGCTTCCTGCTGCTGAGGGGGCTGTTGCTCCAGCTGCTGAAAATGGTGAAAAATTGTCGGGAAGCAAAAGTGAGGGGGGAAAATCCATTTGGGCCGTTATCCTTGAGGCAATTGCGTGGGGATTTGTGGCATTGCTCACCCCATGTGTATTCCCGATGGTGCCTATGACAGTTTCATTCTTCCTAAAGAGCAAGGATGGTAAAGGTAAGCTGTATGCATCTATGTACGGTTTCTTCATTGTGGCGCTTTATACTGTTCCAATTGCAGTAATTATCCTCCTTACCTATGTGTTGGGTGGTGATGCGGTAACTGCAGACATCTTCAACTGGCTGGCTACACACTGGATCCCCAATATCCTGTTCTTCATTATCTTTATGGTGTTTGCCGCAAGCTTCTTTGGCGCATTTGAAATTACAATGCCAAGCTGGATGGTGAACAAGACAGATGAGAAGAGCGACAAGGGTGGCCTTGTTGGTGTGTTCTTTATGGCCCTTACCCTTGTATTGGTTTCGTTCTCGTGTACAGGTCCTATTGTGAGTTCTGTACTTATAAAGAGTACCCAGGGTGAGATTTGGGAGCCAATCATTACAATGTTTGCATTCTCGGCTGCATTTGCCCTTCCGTTTACAGTCTTTGCATTTGCTCCGTCATTGCTTAAGGATCTTCCTAAGAGCGGAGGCTGGCTGAATTCAGTTAAAGTGGTGCTCGGTTTCATTGAGGTTGCCCTTGGATTGAAGTTCCTGAGTGTTGCAGACCAGGTTTACCAGTGGAATCTGCTGGACAGGGAGGTTTACCTTGCAATCTGGATTGTGGTGTTCTCGTTGTTGGGCCTTTATTTGCTTGGCAAGTTGAGGTTTGCGCACGATACACCAGAGGACCATATTTCCGTTAAGAGACTTTTCCTTTCAATTGTGGTATTCTCGTTTGTGGTATATATGATCCCGGGTATGTGGGGTGCCCCTCTCAAGGCGTTGAGCGGATACCTTCCTCCAATTGAGAGCATTGACTTCAACCTTGCAAAACAGAATGTGGTTGTGCAGAGTGCCGGTGCTGCAGATTCGCACAGCAACCATTACCCTGCAAAGAAATTCACAGATATGGGGCTCAAACATATAGACGGTATCCCCGGTTTCTTTGACCTGCAGGAGGCGTTGGATTACTCAAAAACTGCAGGGAAGCCTGTATTCATTGATTTTACCGGTGCAGCCTGTGTAAACTGCAGGGAGATGGAATCAAGGGTATTCTCGGATCCTGCAATAAAGGAACTCCTCAACAACAACTTCATATTTGTTTCAATATATGGAGATGTAAAGACAGAGGTGCCGCAGCAGGAGTGGGTGACCCTTCCAAACGGAAAGGTGCTCAAGAGTCTGGGCAAGATAAACACCAGCTTTATAATGGACAAGTACAAGGTGAATGCAATGCCTTATTACATTATTGTAGATGCACATGGCAACGAGATTGTAGAGCCAAGAGGATACAATCTTGACAAGGATGCATTTGTACAGTTCCTCAAAAATGCCATTGAAGTTTACAATAAATAAAAATTTTTACAGGGGTGCAATGCTTGACGGTATTGCCCCCTTTTTTTATTCCAATGCAGAACAAAGTGTATAAAACAATAAAAGAGTATACGGTGATGGCATTTGCCCTCTCGCTGTATGTCTTTTCATGGACAGCGTTCCTTATTCCAAATGAGATAACTGCAGGTGGCGTTACCGGTTTGTCATCCATCCTCAATTATGCGTTCGGTATCCCAATCTCCTATTCATACCTGGTGCTGAATGTGGTGCTCCTTGTGGCAGGAACCATAATAATGGGTAAAGGATTTGGGTTCAAGACAATTTATTGTGTACTTGTAAGTACCATTTACTTTGAATTTTTCCCCCTTATCCCTTGGGTATCCAATATAGAGGACAATCTTATCAACTCAATAATAGGAGGTGCCATGAGCGGTGTGGGCATTTCACTTGTCTTCACCCAGGGGGGAAGTACAGGTGGTGTGGATATCATTGCCCTTGTAATAAACAAATTCAAGGAGGTGCCCCCTGGAAGGGTGTTTATGATAGCAGATTTCCTTATAATCTCATCAATCCTCTTCCTCCCGGGCAAAACCCTGCAGGATCTTGTTTACGGATATGTGGTTACCGTGGCCTTCTCATATACCATTGACCAGATTCTTACCGGAAGCAAGCAGTCTGTACAGATGCTTATCATAACAAGCAAATACCAGGAGATAGCGGACAAACTCTGCTTTGAGCTGGATAAGGGCGTAACGGCCATAAACTCCATTGGGTGGTACAAGAAATCCGAGAGCATGATAATAATGGTTGTTACCCGCAAGAATATGATGCATGAAGTCATGGCTGCCGTAAAGGAGGTTGACCATCATGCTTTCCTTACCGTTTCAACCGTTATGGGGGTATATGGTGAGGGATTTGACCAGGTAAAGGCAAAACCAAAACCAAAACAGAAGAAATTGGGTTAGAATATACAGCCAATAAAAAAGTCCCGCTTCGTTCATTTGCGAAGCGGGACAATTTTTACCGGTTTATTCCAATATTAGAATTTGAAACCAATTTTAAGAGTAGGGGCAGCCAGGAACCCTATGTTGTGGCTGTCAGCACTCAAGTTTGACAGACCGGATTGAGGTCTGATAGTAGTTACGTTGTAAGTGTATTGGAGAGCATTCACCTCCAGTCCAACAAACATTGCAGGTAGGAAGTAGTAGTCAACCCCTGCATTTGCAGCCACTCTCAAGTTGAAAGCCTCTCCCACAGAGATGCCCATAGAGGTTGAAGAATACTTTTCGCTGTCCATCTCGTTAAGGCTGTAAGCAGCGCCAATGTGTCCGCCAAAGTGGAAATACAGGTTTTTCACACTTTTGTGCTCAAAATATCTGTCAATACCGGCGTAAACATTGTATTTGAAAGCGTAGCCCTCTGCCACAGCCTCATAGGTTGGAACAGAGCCGTCACCAGCGAAACTGTCCTCGTCAAATGTACCAAGCTTTTCGGCATAGCCCGGGAATGAAGTGAATCCCAGGCCGCCGCCGAAACGAAGTGACCATTTTTCAGAGAAGAACCAGTTTCCGTCAATTCCTACCATCAGTTTGCTGTCAAACCAGTCGGTAGAAAGAGCCTGTCCATAATAGTTGGGCAGAGTGGTAACCATAGGAGCATTATGGCTGACGAACTGGTTCGCGCCAATAGTAGCAGCTACGGTAATGTCACCCTTCTGAGGTCCGTTCTCCTGAGCGAAACCGCAGATGCACAACATTACGGCACAAGTGAATAATATAAATCTTTTAACCATAGTTCTTCTGTTTTATGAAAATTACTCAGCGTCAGCTGCAGACATTGCAGCATCCAAAGCAGCTTTGGCATCCTCTGCAAGTTTGCTGTAAAGCTCAACAGCTGCAGTGTATTTCTCAATCTGAAGTTTGTACCAAGAAATCAGATACTCTTTATAAGGAACACTGTTAGACCAGCTGTAAGTGCCGTCCAAGTAACCCTCGTTTTGTTTGATCTGTTTCTCTGCATCCTCAATGGCAGCTTTGGCATCCTCAATGTTGCTCTCGCAATTTGCAATTAGAGAAGCAATGGTTGTGTATCCGGAAGGTGCATAGTAGCCATTGGCAAGAGAAAGAAGCTGTGAAACAGCATCAAATTTGCCTTTAAGCTCAGTAACAGCCTCGGCAGCAGCCTCAGCAGTTTCAACAGCAGCATAGTATGCATCTACAAGTTTCTGGATCTCAGGTATTCTCTCGTTAGCTGAAGCAACCCAGTCCCTCAACTCTTTCTCTTTTGCATCCCAGTTTGTCTTCCACTCGTTTGCATTTGCCAAGTTGTTGTTTGCCTCTGTAAGGGCATCCTGAGCCTCAGCAACAAGAGTTACATAGTGGGCAACCATCTTGTCGAAATCAGGACCTACATAAGCCTCATCTTTTGTAAAATAGTAATTGTTGTAGTTTGGAGCAAAATCTATCCATGAATCTGATGTCATCAAGTACAAACCATCTACAACAGTTCCGTCAGGATTAAGGTTCATATCAGGTTTGTTGTCATTGTTTCTGTCTGCTGCAAGATTGTAATTATATCTCCAAGATGTATTTGTGCTTGTGTAATAACCGTCCTGATTATACTCACAGTAGAATGAATTTTCATTCCAGAATTTGCGGAAATCTGTATCTGTAGTTCCGTACAATTCTTCAAGTGTTGCAATAGCTTCTTTTGCAGGAGCAAATGCGGCCTCAAATGCAGTCTTGTTCTCTTTGGCTGCTGCAAGTTTCTCTTCCCACTCTTCTTTTGACTGAGTGTCTTTAACTACCCAATTTTCCCAATTGGCAACTCTTGTTTCTGCCTCATATATTACTTTGTCGTAAGCAGTTTTAACAGCTTTGGTAGCCTCTTCAACAGCTTTTGCAGCATTGTCTACAGCGTCCTGTGCAGCTTTTTTCTCAGCATCTGTAGCTGTTGCAGCAAGTGCTTTCTGTGCATCCTGAGCAGCTTTCAGTTGCTCTTTTGCATACTCCAGATTAAGCAGATTGTTGTAGAATGCATTCATGGAATTTGTCATAGATGAGGTTCTTGTCCAGAATGCGAAATTCCATTTGTTGTAATCCTCGCTGGTGAATTTTGCCAAATCAACTTTCTTCAAAGTGTCAAGCTGGGCAGTAGCTTTTGCCAAGTATTTCTTGTCAACTTCCTCTATTTCTCTAGTCCAGTCTTTTACCTGAGCCTCTGCATACTCAACGGTCTCCTCTGTCTCATTATAATTTTCATAAGCCTGGTCATAAGCATACAAAGCAGCTCTTGCCTGTGCAGCTTTTGCAAAATCATCCTCAAAACCCTTGAATGCCTCCAATGCAGCCTCAGCTTTCTCCAAATTCTCAGTTGCTGTTGCTACAGCCTCCTCAAGATTGGTATTGAGAACAGTGTTTTTCCATGTATCCAACTCTGATTCATCAACAAAGAATGTATACCAAGGGCGAGTGGTACCACCGCTCAAAACAGGCCAGTAGTCAATACCTGTAGTATTATACCTTACCCATACAAAGCTGTTAGGATCAACCTCTCCCCGTTCATCGTATAGTTCCTGGCGAGCTGTAGCAGCAACCTCTCTTGCCTCCTCTACTGCCTTAAGCTCCTTGTTCTCGTAAGCGGCAAGTGCATTTCTCCAAGCCATGTTTGCTTTTACAACCTCAAGCTCAAGAGAATCTGTGTTCATGCCTGCGTACTCGTGATTGTTGTAAACAGCCAATTTTGCCTCTTCTTCAGCAATAAGGGCCTCATTCTCTGCAATGATCTCTTTCTGCTCAGAGATTGCTTTTTCTGCAGCCTCCTGAATGTCAACAATCTCATTCTCAACTCTTGCCATCTGAACTTTATATTGGATCAGATTTGCATTTGCATCATTCAATGCATCTGAGTACTCTGAGTATTGATTGTATAGGGCAATAATCTTAGCCTTTTCTGCAGCCTCAATCTCAGCAAGTTTGTCCATAAGGCGTTTCTCGTAGTCGGCCTTCTGGAATTTGTATTGTGCAATACTTGCCTGGTATTGTGCTATAAGAGCCTCCAGCTGAATCTCAAATTTTTTCTTAAGCTGTTCAAGTTCCTCTTTTTTATAATCTGCCTGTGCCTGCTGGTATGCAGCCTGTGCTGCCTTTAGTGCAGCCTCTGCCTGTGCAGTAATTCTTGCAGCCTCTGCCTGTGCATTATATAGATTTGTAAGAGCTTTCAATTGCTCTGCTTTGGCGTTTCTTAGCTCAACCAATGCCTGGGACTCCTCGGTCTCTACGCAAGAGATCATTCCAAATCCCAATGCGCAAGCTATAATCAATGAAAGTAATTTTTTCATAATATCTGGTTTTTCTTTTTAAAATTTGAAACCTATCTTAAGAGTAGGGGCAGCCAGGAACCCGAAGTTATGGCTGTCTGCACTCAAGTTTGACAAACCTGCCTGAGGTCTGATTGTTGTAACATTGTAAGTGTACTGAAGGGCATTCACTTCCAGTCCTATAAACATTGCAGGAAGGAAATAATAGTCAACGCCAGCATTGACAGCGGCCCTGATATTGAAAGCCTCTCCAATAGAAGCACCCATTGATGTAGATGAAAGGTTCTCGGTATCCATCTCATTGAGGCTGTAAGCGAACCCTGCATGTCCACCAACGTGGAAATAAAGGTTCTTTACCCCGTTGTGCTGGAAATATCTGTCAACCCCTGCATATACATTGTATTTGAACGAGTAACCCTCTGCTACAGCCTCATAGGTTGGAACAGAGCCGTCACCAGCGAAACTGTCCTCGTCAAATGTACCAAGCTTTTCGGCATAGCCCGGGAATGAAGTGAATCCCAGGCCGCCGCCGAAACGAAGTGACCATTTTTCAGAGAAGAACCAGTTTCCGTCAATTCCTACCATCAGTTTGCTGTCAAACCAGTCGGTAGAAAGAGCCTGTCCATAATAGTTGGGCAGAGTGGTAACCATAGGAGCATTATGGCTGACGAACTGGTTCGCGCCAATAGTAGCAGCTACGGTAATGTCACCCTTCTGAGGTCCGTTCTCCTGAGCGAAACCGCAGATGCACAACATTACGGCACAAGTGAATAATATAAATCTTTTAACCATAGTTCTTCTGTTTTATGAAAATTACTCAGCGTCAGATGCCGACATTGCTGCATCCAATGCAGTTTTTGCAGCCTCTACAAGCTTGGTGTAAAGCTCAACCTCTGCAGTGTACTGCTCAATCTGAGCGGTGTACTGTGCAACAAGTGACTCTTTATAAGGAACACTGTTCTCCCAGCTGTATGTACCGTCCAATTTGCCCTCATTGTTCTTGATGATATCTTTAGCATCCTCAATGGCATCCTTGGCATCCTCAATGATACTCTCGCAATTTGCAATAAGGTCGGCAATATTCTGGCCATTTGCGTAGTAATAACCTTTAGCAAGGTTCAACAGCTCAGAAACAGCGTCAAGTTTGCCTTTCAGCTCAGTAACAGCCTCATTTGCAGCCTCAGCTGCATCCTGAGCAGCAAGATATGCATCCTGCAATGCCTGAATCTCTTTAATTTCCTCATTTTTGGCAGCAACAAAGTCTCTCAACTCTTTCTCTTTTGCATCCCAGTTTGTCTTCCACTCGTTTGCATTTGCCATGTTGTTGTTGGCTGTAGTCAAAGCATCTTTAGCCTCAGCAACAAGAGTTACAAAGTGAGCAACCATCTTGTTGAAGTCAGGACCTACGTAAGCTTCATCCTCTGTGAAATAGTACCAGTTGGTAGCTGGAGCCACATCGTAGAAGGATTTCCACTCGTTCTTATACAATCCATCAATAACAGTACCGTCAGGGTTAAGGTTCATATCCGGTTTGCTGTCATTGTTTTTGTCTGCCAGGAAGTAGCGCTCGAAATAAGCAGGTACAGCATTTCCAAGGTATGAACCATATTTGTCATATACTGGGTTATAGAATGAATTTTCCTCCCAGAATTTGCGGAAGTCGGTATCAGCAGAACCAAACAGCTCAGTCAAAGTTGCCATTGCATCTCTTGCAGGAACGAATGCATCCTCCAATGCTTTCTTGTTCTCTTTAGCAGTAGCAAGTTTCTCTTCCCACTCAGCTTTTGCCTTTTTGTAATCATTACAGTAGCCAGTGTAACTTACAAGGATTCTCTTAGCTTCATATACAGCTTTGTCATAAGCAGCCTTCACAGCTTTAGCAGCTTCCTCTACAGCTTTGCTGGCATTGTCTACAGCATCCTGAGCAGCCTTTTTCTCAGCATCTGTTGCAGTTGCAGCAAGTGCTTTCTGAGCATCCTGAGCAGCTTTCAATGCATCTTGAGCTGCTTTCAAATCCTCCAATTTGTCTTCCAATGCATACATGGTATCCCACATGTCTCCATGCATCAGCCAATAATTGAAATTCCATTTCTTGTAATCGTCAATAGTGAACTTAGTCAGATCTACTTTATTCAAAGTATCCAATTGGGCTGTCATTCCTTCAACATATTCCTCGTAAGATTCAATGTTGCTCTCTTCGTATTTAATCATGTTTTCTGCATACTCAACAGTCTCATAAGTCTCATCATAGTTTGCATATGCCTGGTCGTAAGCATACAATGCAGCTCTTGCCTGTGAAGCTTTTGCAAAATCATCCTCAAAGCCTTTGAATGTATCCAATGCAGCCTGAGCTTTCTCCAAGTTCTCAGTTGCAGTTGCTACAGCCTCCTCAAGGTTGGTATTCAGAACAGAGGTTTTCCAGGAATCCAAATTAGACTCATCGATATAGTATGAACGGATAGGGGTTGTATAACTCCACCATGAACCGGATACGCCGTATGTCCACTGCTCTGTAGCATTAGTGATGAAGTTTTCCTTAATGATGTCGTTGAAATCCATTTCTTCAACTTCTTCCATCATTTTGTGTGTAGCATCCATTGCAACATCTCTTGTCTCATTGACAGCTTTAAGCTCCTTGTTCTGGTATGCAGCAAGTGCGTTTCTCCAAGCCATGTTAGCTTTTACTATCTCAAGCTCAAGAGAATCTGTGTTCATGCCTGCGTACTCGTGGTTGTTGTAAACAGCCAATTTAGCCTCTTCAGCCGCGATCAATGCCTCTTTCTCGGCAATAATCTCTGTCTGCTCAGCAATGGCAGCCTGTGCAGCCTCGGTAACGTCTACTATCTCGGCCTCAACTTTAGCTTTGTTAACTTGTGCGCGTACAAGTTTCCAGTTTGCGTCGTCCAGAGAGTATGCGTAGTCTGCGTACTCGTTGTAAAGTGCAATGATTTTAGCTTTCTCTGCAGCCTCAATCTCGGCAAGCTTGTCCATAAGCTGTTTCTCATAGTCAGTTTTCTGCCATTTGTATTTTGCAAGGTCGGCCTGATATTTTGCAATAAGGGCCTCCAGTTCAAGTTCAAATTTCTTTTTAAGTTGTTCAAGCTCCTCAGCTTCATAGTCGGCAAGAGCCTTCTGGTAAGCTGCCTGTGCAGCTTTAAGGGCAGCCTCTGCCTGTGCAGCAATTTTTGCCGCTTCAGCCTGGGCGTTAGTCAGGTTGGCAAGAGCCTTCAATTGCTCCGCCTTAGCGTTGCGAAGCTCAGATACCGCCTGAGACTCCTCGCTTTCCACGCAAGAGATCATACCAAATCCCAATGCGCAAACCAAAATCAATGAAAGTAGTTTTTTCATAACGATTTGTTTTTAATTAGGTGGATAATATAGTGTAATTATTAACTGTTATCGTTGGTTGTTAAGTCACGAAATTTAATAAAAAAATTGTGGAAATGCTAATTTTTATAAGGAAAATTGGCGAAATGGATTAAAAAAAAGTGGGGGGGGTAGATTATAATTATTAAAAATTAAAACAGGTAATTTTCCCTCTTTTCATTGAGAGGAGAAACAGCCTGTTTTATATATGGAGGGGAAGAAAGTGTAATTATTTATCGGGAAACATTTCCTTTAATATATTGTTCTATTACTGCAGGGTAGTGCTGCTGTTCAAGTGCCTGCACTTTGGCGGCAACATCCTCGGGGGTGTCGAGGGGGGTGAGGGGGCATTGTGCCTGGAAGAGTATTTTGCCGTTGTCGTAGATGGCATCTACCAGATGTATTGTTATTCCCGACAATTTCTCTCCGGCTGCCACTACTGCCCTGTGCACGTGGATGCCGTACATCCCCTTGCCGCCGAATTTTGGAAGAAGGGCGGGGTGGATGTTTATGATTCGCCCTGCGTATGCTGCTGTAAGTGCAGCAGGTATTTTCTGGAGATATCCGGCGAGTATTATATAATCTATTGCATCTGCCTCAAGCAGCTGCATGAGTGCGTAGGGGGTGTCTGAAGTGAGATCCCCTTTTCCCATTACTGTTGCGGGAACACCCAGAGCTGCTGCCCTTTCCAATACATATGCTTTGGGGTTGCTGCAGATTATATGTTTTACCTGAGCAATATTGCCGCCGTTGAAATGTTGTATAATATTTTGTGCGTTGGAACCGCTCCCAGAGGCGAATATTGCAATGTTCTTCATTTGTTTTGTGTGTTTATGGCTACAAAATTAACCTTTTTTTAATTTTTTTATTAACTTTGCACTTTGTAGTAGGTGAAAATAACTAAAATTATAAACTTATTTTATTAACTAATTTATTTTTAATCATGGCAGATATTACTTCTAAAGTTAAGGAGATCATCGTTGACAAATTGGGCGTTGATGCAGCTGAGGTTACACCAGAGGCTAGCTTTACTAAAGATTTAGGAGCTGATTCACTTGACACAGTAGAGCTTATCATGGAGTTTGAGAAAGCATTTGAGATTTCAATTCCAGATGAGGCTGCAGAGAAAATTGCAACAGTAGGCGACGCAATCTCATATATTGAGGCTAACCAGAAATAATTTATCTTGAGAGAATCCATGGAGTTGAGAAGAGTTGTCATTACCGGATTGGGAACCATAAATCCGTTGGGTAACAGTGTAGAGGAGTATTTTACAAATCTTAACAATGGCGTAAGCGGAGCGGGTCCTATTACCAGATTTGATGCTTCCCTTTTTAAGACCAGATTCGCGTGTGAGGTAAAAGATTTCAATCCAGCAGCTTTTGGAATTGACCGCAAAGAGGCCAGAAAGATGGACCGTTTTGCACAGTTTGCAGTTGTTGCGGCCGATCAGGCTGTTGCAGACAGCAAATTGGATCTTGGGAAGATCAATAAAAAGCGTGTTGGCGTTATAGTTGGTTCAGGAATAGGTGGAATAGAGACACTTACTGACGAGGTATTGGGTTTTGGCGAGGGAGGAAAAGTTCCTCGCTTCAACCCTTTTCTTATTCCTAAGATGATTCCTGATATTGTTGCAGGTCTCATTTCCATCAAGTATGGATTCATGGGACCGAATTATGCTACGGTTTCGGCGTGTGCATCTTCTGCCCATGCAATGTCAAATGCCTTTGATATGATAAGGTTGAACAAGGCTGACATGATAATTACAGGTGGCTCGGAAGCCGGTGTAACCATTCCAAGTGTCGGCGGTTTCAATTCTGCACAGGCGCTTTCAACCAATAATGAAGAGTTTGCAACTGCAAGCCGTCCGTTTGACAATACCAGAGACGGTTTTGTTATTGGAGAGGGATGCGGTATCCTTGTTTTTGAGGAGTATGAGCATGCTCTTGCAAGGGGTGCCAAGATTTATGCAGAGGTATATGGTACAGGCATGTCGGCTGATGCACATCATATTACTGCTCCCCATCCTGAGGGAGAAGGTGCCATTGAGGCAATGAGACTGGCTCTTGAGGAGGCAGGTATCGGACCGGAGGATGTTGATTATATCAATGTTCACGGTACATCTACGCCACTTGGCGACAGGGCTGAGTTGAAGGCTGTAAAGGAAGTGTTCGGAGAGCACGCCTACAAGCTTAACATCAGTTCTACAAAATCTATGACAGGCCACCTTCTTGGAGGTGCAGGAGCCATTGAAACAATGGCATGTATCGATGCCATATGCAACGGCATTATTCCTCCAACCATCAATTTCAAGGAAGAGGATCCTGAAATAGATTATAAATTGAACCTCACACTTAACAAGGCTCAGCGCAGGGAGGTAAATGTGGCAATGAACAATACCTTCGGGTTTGGCGGCCACAACTCATGTCTGGTTCTTGGAAAGGTAAGATAAAAGGTGTATGCATCATCAATTTAAGGCAGTTGCTGCAAGGCAATTGCCTTTTTTAGTACCTCCACCTCTCCATATCCAGCTTTATGAATATAAAGAGCAGTATGGTAAAGCTCCATAGTGAGGAGCCTCCGTAGCTCAGCAGCGGCAATGGTATTCCAATTACTGGCACCAGCCCCATGGTCATGCCAATGTTTATGAAGAAGTGCATAAAGAAACAGCATGCCACACAGTACCCGTAAATGCGTACAAACTTGTCTTTCTGCCTTTCACTCAGGGTTATGAGCCTGCTTATGAGGAACATGTATATAGAAACGACAAGAACACTTCCCACAAATCCCCACTCCTCTCCAATGGTGCAGAATATGAAATCTGTACTCTGTTCCGGCACAAAATCAAATTTGGTTTGTGTGCCGTTGAGGAACCCTTTTCCTGTGAGACCACCAGAGCCTATGGCAATTTTGGACTGGTGTACATTGTAGCCTGCCCCTTTAAGGTCTTCTGTTATTCCCAGCAGGTTCTCAATCCTTGATCTCTGGTGCGGTTGCAGTATATTGTTGAAGATGAATTCCACTGAGAATACAAGTGCAAGCGAACATACAAATCCCGCAAACAGGTATTTCAGATGTCTCCCCCTTTTCCCCCTGAATATCCACATTGCCGCCAGTGCCAGGGCAGATGTAACCCCCATTGCAATATATTCATACTTGAGTGAGTCAAGGGATGGTATCCACTTCCCGACAATTGCAGGCATGAATCCCAGCAGCAGTGCCACCGGCACCATAACTGCAAGGTGCAGCATCAGTTTCCCTGTATATATGCCATTGATGATACCTGCCAATATGAAGAGTATGATTATTGCTGCAAGGGGGGAGACGGCAAGAGTCACCACAAAAAGCACTATTGAGAGTATCCCGAATGCCAGTACCCAACCGCTCAGCCCCTCCCTGTAAAGGAGGAAGATGAAGCCGCAGTACACCAGTGCGGAGCCGGTCTCCTTTTCCATCACAATTATGGCCATTGGTATAAGTATGGACAGCGCTACAGCAGCGGCATTGCGCAGATTCCCCAGCCTGAAGTTGTATTTGCCCATTATGTAGGCCAGGAAGAGGGATGTGCTTATTTTGGAAACCTCGGCAGGCTGGAAACTGACAGGACCTATCTGGAACCAGGAATGTGAACCGTTTACCTCCTTGCCAAGGAATATTACCGCCACAAGCAGGAAACACACACCTATATATATGGGTGGTGCAAGTACGCTGTATATTTTGGGATTGAGGAGAAACAGTATGGCTGCAGCCAGTACAAGTGCTGTAATTATCCATATGAACTGCATGCCGTATCTCTGGGAGATGTCAAATATGGAACTGTGCTCCTCTGAATATACAGCAGCATAAATGTTGATCCACCCTATGAATACAAGCAGCAGGTAGCATATTACCAATGGAATGTCTATTTTGCCAAATTTGTTTCCCATCACTTTTTCCTCTTTACCGGTACATATTGCTGCAGATTGGCCTCCTTTATCCTCTTCTCAAGATCTGGGCGGCTGATTTCTCCCTTAAGGTACTTTTCGGCCAGAAGAGAGGCTATAGGGGCTGCCCAAGTGCCTCCGAATCCGGCATTCTCTATATATGTAGCTATTGCTATCCTGGGATTTTCCCGCGGTGCAAAGCAGATGAATACAGCGTTGTCCTTTCCGTGCGGGTTTTGGGCTGTGCCTGTCTTTCCACAGATGTCAAGCCCCTCCACATGGGCCTGTCTTGCTGTACCACCTGCTCCTGGAGCGGCATTTACAGCCATATACATCCCCTCTATCACCTTATGGAAATGACTTGTGTCCACAAGTGTGTAGTTCTTCTGTTTGAACCTTGCATCTATTGGATTTTCTGCAGATTCCTTTACAAGATGGGGAATGTAGTAGTATCCCCTGTTGGCCAGCGTTGCAGCAAGGTTGGCCAGGTGAAGGGGAGTTGCACCTATCTCCCCCTGTCCAATGGACAATGAAATTATTGAGTTGGCTTTCCAGCGGTTTTTGCCGTATATCTTGTCATAGGTTGAGGTTGTCGGGAGTGTACCTCCCAATTCGGCAGGGAAGTCACTTCCAAGTTTGCGCCCGAACCCGAAACTCATTACCATCTCCCTCCAGCTGTTGAATGCATCAGATATGCTATTGTATTTTCTGTTCTCCAGAGTGGCTCTGAATGCGTAGCAATAGTATGCGTTGCATGACATCATTATGGATTGGGTTAGGTTGGTGGGGGAAGGGTGAGCGTGGCACCCCAGTTTCCTCTCTCCGTAGTAGTATCCCAGATTGCAGTTGTATCTTGTTTCCGGGGTAATTACCCCTTCTTGGAGAGCAATGAGCCCGTTTACCAGCTTGAAAACGGAGCCTGGAGGATATGCAGACATTACTGCCCTGTTGAACATTGGCTTGTAAGGGTCGCTTACTATCTCTTTATAGTGCTGGTTTATGCTTGCAAGCTGCTCTATATTTATCCCAGGGCTTGATATCAGTGCCAGAATCTCTCCTGTCGAAGGTTCTATGGCAACCAGGCTTCCAACCTTGTTGTGCATCAGTTCCTCTCCATATTGCTGGAGGGTGCCGTCTATGGTAGAAACAATATTGCTGCCGGGGACAGCTGCCTTGTCGTAAGCCCCGTCCTCAAGGCTGCTCTGTATCCTGTTGTGTACATCGCGCAGCAGGATGCTGTATCCTTTCTCCCCTTTGAGTACTTTCTCATAAGATTTCTCAAGCCCGCTGGCACCTACATAATCTCCGCTTTTATAGTCGGGATTCTTTTTGATGAATTCCTGGTCCACCTCTGTTACGTAGCCCAAAAGGTTTGCCCCTGCGGCAAACGGATAGCTGCGGGATGTTCTTGAGACAGCGCTGAATCCAGGGAACTTCCACCCGTTTTCCATAAAAATGCTGTACTCTACACCGGGAACCTGTTTTAGGAAAGTAAGTGTACGGTAACCTATTTTCCTGCGGTATTTCCTGTATTCCCTGAACTTTTCCTTTACAAAGGAGGTGTCGAGGCCAAAGATGGAGCATAAGTGCAGAGTGTCAAACTCCTTTACCTCTATGGGGGTTACCATAATGTCATAAGTGTTCTTGTTGCCCACCAGGATGTTGCCGTTCCTGTCCAGAATCAGCCCTCTTACAGGATATCGGGTAACATACTTGTAAGCATTGTTTTCTGCAGTTATCTTATACTCATCCTGGAGTATCTGCAGATTGAAGAGCTGGGCAATGAGAATGAGCCCAATTGCCAGCATGCCAATTATAAGAACACTCTTTCTCTCCATTTTATCTGAGGATTTTATCCAGCAGGGCCAGATTAAGGAGAATGGAAACCAGGGTGTTTGCTGTTATGCACGCAAGGAGCTTCAGCAGGGTATATCCCAAGGTGAATGATGCAGCTGAGTCCATAAGTATATATATTGTAAAAAATACTGTAAGGAGCAGAACTGTAATCAGGACAAGGGTGGGGATTTCCACTGTCCGCGGTATGAGGGGTACATTCTCATAGTTGTCGAGGTTCCCCTTGGGAAGGGTGAACTTGAGTACAAGGGGGCGCACATATGCCATGGCTGTGAGGGC
This sequence comes from Bacteroidales bacterium, assembly GCA_015060225.1. Classification (GTDB taxonomy): domain Bacteria; phylum Bacteroidota; class Bacteroidia; order Bacteroidales; family UBA932; genus Egerieousia. The sequence continues at coordinate 75,889 of SUYX01000001.1, forward strand.
TGCTGCGTTAAGTCCCATAATTCCGTCGGAGAGAAGGTCTATGCATAGTCCCAGCGCAAAAGCGGTGAGCATATACAGAGTTCTGTTCATGGATGGAGGAAGCAGGATGATGAACTGGGGGAATATGGCAATGTACACCAGCGGCCATATGTTCACATACTCGCTCAGCAGTATCTGGCAAATTATCATAATTGCCCCAAGTGTGGAATATTTGAGTGCCCTGTTCATTCTGTTGCCTCTTTTACAAGTAAGTCAATCTCTTTCCTGTTGTTGTTCTCTACTACCATTACGTGCTTTATGCTCCTGAAATCCTGCAGCAGACGCACATCAATATTCAGGTGTACGCCGTTCACTATGTGGGAATTCTCAACAATGCCCAAAGGGATGTCGGGAGGAAAAAATGATGAGTATCCGCTTGTCCTTACAGTGTCACCGGGGTTTATCTGGAGATGCTGCGGAATCTCAGCAAGGATTGCCATTGATGGGGAGTGAGGGTTCCAGCTGAGTGGCCCGAACGCACCGGTTTCCCCTACTTTTGCACTTACCTGCTGGCTGGTATTGAGGAAGGAGAGAATGTAAGAATAATTGGCACTAACGGTGTGTGTAATGCCAATTACACCAATTGGGGTGACAACACCCATATCTTCCCTAACCCCATCTTTGTAACCTTTATCTATAAGGAGGTAGTTGTGGGAACTTCCCACGGTATTCCTTATCACTTTGGCAGTTATGAAGGTGTATGGAGCCTTTGTTGTGTCTTCTCGGGTGGGGTTCTCCTTAAGTATCTGCAACTGGTGCATAAGGAGTGCGTTCTGGGCTGCAAGCCCTTCATTGGTTTGTCTGAGGGATGTGTACTCATCTATGGCAGCATACTTCTCCCAAAAAAATCCCTGAACCTCACGTAGCTTCCCTATGAGCCTGTAGCGTTGTATGATCCCGTTGTTACTTACCATATACAGGCAAGCTGCCTCAAGCAGGATAAAAAGGAGAAACCTCCCCAACCCAAAGAGTAATGAAGGAGGTATTCTCATTTATTCTATCTCATTAAGTATGTAAGTTTGTCTGCATTTTTCAAAGCAATACTGGTTCCTCTGGCAACAGCCCTGAGCGGGTCTTCTGCAACATGGAACGGAATATTTATCTTCTCCTGCAGCCTCTGGTCCAATCCCCTTATCAATGCTCCTCCTCCGGAAAGGAATATACCACGGTCTACTATATCCGAGTAGAGTTCTGGAGGGGTCTGTTCAAGCACAGACATTACGGCAGCCTCAATCTTTGCAAGTGACTTGTCCAGGCAGTGTGCAATCTCCTGAGGGGTGACTGACACCTCAACAGGGTGTGCCGTCATGAGGTTAGGACCCTTTACAAGATATGGCTCGGGGCCATCCTCAAGGTCTGTGAGTGCAGATCCGGCATTGATTTTTATGAGTTCTGCCGTAATCTCACCAATCCTTATGTTGTGCTGTTGGCGCATGTACTGCTGTATCTCGGCTGTAAATACATCACCGGCAACCCTTATGCTCTCTTTGCAAACTATGCCGCCAAGGGATATTACCGCAATCTCTGTAGTTCCTCCACCTATATCCACAACCATGTGTCCGCTTGGAGATTCAACATCCAGCCCTATACCCAGAGCAGCTGCCATAGGCTCGTAGATGATGTATACATCCCTGCCGCCTGCGTGCTCAGAGGAGTCGCGTACCGCCCTTATCTCCACCTCTGTACTTCCCGACGGAATACATACAACCATCTTCAGGCTTGGGCTGAAGAGGGAGCGCTTGCTGTTGATCATCTTTACAAAACCCCTGATCATCTGCTCTGCAGCGTTGAAGTCTGCAATCACACCATCTTTCAGAGGTCTGATGGTCTTTATGTTGGGATGTGTCCTCTCGTGCATCAGTCTGGCCTTGTGGCCAAAAGCTATAGGTTTGTTGGTATTCTGGTCAATTGCCACAATGGAAGGCTCGTCCAGCACAATCTTGTCATTCTGAAAGATGACGGTATTGGCTGTACCAAGATCAATTGCCAGTTCCTGTGTCAAAAAAGAAAATGCCATAAATTAATGTTTGAAGTGTCTAACGCCAGTTATTACCATTGCAATGCCGTTGTTGTTGCAATACTCTATGCTCTCATTGTCCCTGATTGATCCGCCAGGCTGTATAACGGTCTTTATACCCTCATTGGCTGCAATTTCAACGCAGTCTGCAAACGGGAAGAATGCATCTGAAGACATTACTGCACCCTCCAGTGAGAATCCGAACGATTTGGCTTTGGCTATAGCCTGTCTAAGGGCATCAACTCTTGATGTCTGGCCGGTTCCGCTTGCAAGCAGCTGTTTCCCTTTTGCAAGTACAATGGCGTTTGATTTGGTATGCTTTACAAGCTTGTTGGCAAAGATGAGGTCTTCAATCTCCTCCGGACGCGGCTGCTTGTTGGTGGCAGGCTTAAGTTCCTCAGGTGTCTCAACATGTGAATCCCTCTCCTGTACAAGCACACCGCCAAGCATTGAGCGGAATTTTACAGGGGTTGGGGTGATGTTGTTGCTCTCAAGGATGATACGGTTCTTCTTGGTCTTGAGGATCTCAAGTGCCTCGGCATTGTAAGAAGGGGCAATTACAACCTCAAAGAAGATTTTGTTCATCTCTTCTGCAGTAGCCTTGTCAACCTCCCTGTTTGTAACTATGATGCCTCCGAATGCAGATACCGGGTCTCCTGCAAGTGCTTTCTCCCATGCCTCAAGAGTGGTTGCAGCGCTTGCACAACCGCATGCGTTGTTGTGTTTGATGATGGCAACGGTGGTCTCTTCAAAGTCTGAGATAAGTTCAATTGCAGCTTCAATGTCAAGAAGGTTGTTGTGTGAAATCTCCTTGCCATGGAGTTGTTTTGGAAGTGTACCCTCAGCTCCGTAGTATGTGCCTTTCTGGTGAGGGTTCTCACCGTATCTCAATGTCTGGGCTTTCTGCTGGCTCTGCTTGAAGGCAGGTATCTCAAATTTCCTGTTGAAATAGTTGAAGATTGCAGTGTCATAATGTGAACTTACATTGAACGCCTGTGCAGCAAAATACTCCCTCTCCTCCAAAGTGGTCCTGCAGCCCCTCTCTTTAAGGATTGAGAGCAATGTGCCGTATGACTCCTTTGAAGGGATTATTACAACGTCGTTATAGTTCTTGGCAGCGCCCCTTATTAGAGAGATGCCTCCAATGTCAATTTTCTCAATGATGTCTGCGTGCGAAGCATTGGCAGCAACATACTCCTCAAAAGGGTAAAGGTCTACAATCACAAGATCTATAGAAGGGATCTCGTATTGTGCAATCTCCTTGGCATCCTGCCCGTTTTCCCTCCTGTTGAGGATACCTCCAAACACTTTTGGGTGCAGGGTCTTTACTCTTCCTCCAAGAATTGAAGGATAGCCTGTGACTGACTCCACGCTTGTAACAGGGATGTTCAAGCTCTCCAGAAATGATTGGGTTCCACCGGTAGAGAGTATCTCTACACCGTTCTCTGCCAAGATTTTGACAATTTCATCCAATCCGTCCTTATAGTAAACGGAAATTAGGGCCCTTTTAATCTCTTTCACTGTTTTATGTATATTTAAAGGTTTAAAAAATCAATTTTTATCAGGTTGTAAAATTACAAAAAATAACCCTATATTTTGGTATATTTGCATGCATTTTATTTACAATTTTCAAACAGACCCATTATGGACGGCAGCAACATATATATAATCATTACTGCAGGCGGCGTTGGACGCAGGATGGGGGGGAATACGGCCAAGCAATTTCTTGAACTGGAAGGCAAGCCGGTGCTTCTGAGGACAATTGAGATGTTCAGGGAGTGTCTGCCCCAGGCCAGCATAATCCTTACACTGCCGCAAGAGTACAAGGATTACTGGAGAAACTATTGTTTTGAGCATAACCTGTGGTTCAAACATGTGATTGCGTCGGGAGGAATCACACGGTTCCATTCTGTGAAGAATGCCCTGGAATATGTGCCCCAGGGGGCAGTGGTTGCCGTGCATGACGGTGTCCGCCCTTTTGTGCCCCGCAAGATGCTGGCTTCCCTGCTCAGTTTCAATTTCAGGAAGGAGGGGGTTGCGGGGGTGATTCCTGTAATGCCTTCTATAGAGTCCATGAGGAGATATACCTATGGTCAGGATGGAATGCCTGACGGGTCGCAGACTGTGAACAGGGATGAGTATATGTTTGTGCAGACTCCCCAGGTGTTTGATTCAACAATTTTGAAGGAGTGCTATAAAAAAGCATACTCTCCAACATTTACAGATGATGCATCTGTTGTGGAGAGTAGTGGATATAAGGTTGCCACAGCACCGGGAAGTAGGTTCAATATAAAACTGACCACCCCAGAGGATATGGTTATGGCAAAGATTTTCCTGTCGCTTATGGAGCAGGAGTAGGGTTATTTCTTCTTGTTTCCCTTCTTCTCAGGGTAGCTCTTCACCCATACCTGTCTCTCAATGGCCTGGTCCAATGATACCATTGTTTCGGTCTTGAGCACACCGGGGATATTCTGTATTGTGTTTATGAGAATCTCCATAAGGTGGTCGTGGTTTGTGCAGTATATCTTGAGCAGCAATGAGTGCTTTCCTGTAACAAAGTGGCACTCCACAACTTCCGAGATCTGTTTGAGACAATCTATAACCTCAGGGTATTTGTTGGCTTCAGAAAGGCTTACCTCAACAAAGGCGCAGACATTGAGCCCCAGGGTCTGTGGTTTTACAAGGAGTCTGGAACCGGTGATGATTCCGAGGGTCTCCATCTTTTTAACCCTCTGGTGAATTGCGGCACCCGATACACCGCACTCCCTTGCAATCTCAAGGAATGGCATTCTTGCATTCTTTACCAGAAACGAGAGTATCTTCTGGTCAATTTCGTCTATCTGATGTTTAAGCATTTCTGTAATGATTTGTAATTAATCATTACAAAAATATGAAAAAAATTTACAAAATGGAATATTTCTGGTAGAAAAATAACCATCTTAGTGGGATGTCACCGCAGCAGGCAGATTTGTAGTCGTTGATGGAGCATGGGACCAAAATGGTTTTCTTATACTCCGGTACAGAAATTTCAAACCACCATCTATCTGTGGTTGAGCTGTTTATGAATACCATTTGCTCATTATTCCCCTCAAGGCTAATAATTTTCCTTATAAAATGTTCATCATCGCCATCAGCGGCAGGGGTTTCAATTATATTTGAGGCCAAGGCCTGGCAAAGGTGCCATATTGTTTCGGCTACCAGTCTGTTGCAGATGGGCAAACTCTCCTGAGATGATGGAGTGGAGTGGAGGAACACCCCTTTTAGGGCAACTCCAAAACCTATGTATCTTGCAAGGGTGCATATTTCCTCAGCATACATTCCGTTGGGGTATGTATTCCATGGTGCAGGATAATCGCTGTGTCTTACGGCATTAAAGTCCAGGAATGTATATCTGCTTTCCCTCACAACGGGCTCTACGGTGGAAATCCCTTCCCTGAGCTCTCCAAGCCTCATCTGCTCAAAATACCTTTCCCTCAGTTTCCTGCTCTTGTCGGGTGAAAAATAATAACCCTGGTATCCTATGCATGCGGCATGCGCTGCCCAGTTGTCGTTGATGACATATGAAATTATATCGGGAGCACCGTCTGTCATTTCTCCGTAACTGCCTGGAGATACAACAGATGCGGTATATGGTGTATCGGTAGGGAGGAGGGCTGCTGCCGGAGGGAGGGCCTTTCCGCAATTTACAATTGCAGGTATCCCTGCCTCATGGCATCTTGCAAGCACTTGCGGCAACTTTTCCAATGATGTTTCTGTAAGATAAACCTTGAACTCCTGTGCATAGTACATCTGCTGCAGATATTCCATCACCTCCTGTGAACCTCCTGCATTCACCACTACCGCAACGCATGACGGCATTGCAGGGGAGATAGCTCCTGCAGAGATCTTCTCAAAGCACCTTGTCTCCTTCATATTTACTGTTTCTTCTTTTTTGCAGCGGATTTGCTTCCCGACGGTTTTGCTTTTGATATAATCTCCAGGCATGCTGCAGCATCAAGCGTTTTGGCATCTCTCCCTTTAGGAATCTTGTAGTTTTCACCACCATGTTTAATGTATGCGCCAAAACGTCCGTTGAGCACCTGTATGTCTTCTGCCTCAAAATGGGCTATGAATTTTTCAGCCTCCTTGCGCTCATGTTCCTGTATGAGGGAAATGGCTGTTGCTTCATCTATAGTGCGCGGGTCATAGGCCTTGCCCAATGAGACAAATTTGCCGTCACATCTCAGATAAGGGCCAAAGCGTCCTACGGCGGCAACAATCTTCTTGCCGTTGTATTCACCAACCTCGCGGGGGAGTTCAAACAGTTTCAATGCCTGCTCAAGGGTTATTGACTCAATCAGCTGCCCTTTCTGCAAAGATGCAAACTGCTTGTCGGGATCATCGTTTGTCCCTTTCTGTACAAGGGGACCGAACTTGCCCAGCCTTACAATCATTGTCTTTCCTGTTGCGGGGTCGGTTCCAAGAACCCTTTCTGCATTTGTGTGGGCACTCTCCTGCAGGGTTTGTCCAACCTGGTTGTGGAACGGATTGTAGAAGGTCTCAATTACCTTGTTCCATACAAGTTTGCCTGCTGCAATCCTGTCAAAGTCCTCCTCAACTTTTGCTGTAAAGCCGTAGTCGAGGATATTCTCAAAATTCTTGCTCAGGAAGTCAGTTACCAGAATTCCTATATCTTCCGGGAACAGTTTCCCTTTTTCTGCACCTGTAATCTCGGTAAATGTGGCTGATGTGATATTGCCCTCCTTAAGGGTTATTTTGGCATATTGCCTTTCAGTTCCTTCCCTGTTTTCTTTAACTACATAACCCCTTTTTTGGGTAATGGTGGAAATGGTTGGCGCATATGTGGATGGGCGTCCTATTCCAAGTTCCTCAAGCTTCTTTACAAGAGAAGCCTCAGAGTAGCGTGGAGGCCTTTGGGTAAAGCGCTCTGTAGCGGCAATCTCAATGTTTTCCATTGTCTCATTTTCTGACAATGCCGGAAGCAGCTGGTTCTCATTCTCCAGCTCCTCTTCATCCTTCCCTTCAAGGTAGAGTTTCAGGAATCCGTCAAATATAACCTGTTCTCCCTGCGATACGAATTTTTCTGCAAAGCGGTTACTCCCGATGGTTATATCTGTCTTCTCCAGCAGTGCATCTGCCATTTGGGATGCAACGGCCCTTTTCCATATGAGGTTGTAGAGTTTCTTCTCCTGAGGTGTCCCCTCTATAGTGCTGTTTGCAGGGTAAGTAGGCCTTATTGCTTCATGGGCTTCCTGGGCCCCCTTGCTCTTGGTCTTATATTGTCTTACTTTTGAGTATTCAGCTCCAAACTCCTGTGTTACCACCTGCTTTATGCTGTTTATGGCAAGCTGCGAGAGGTTTGTAGAGTCTGTTCTCATGTAAGTGATGAGTCCGCTCTCATAAAGTTTCTGGGCTATGCGCATTGTCTGTGATACGGAGAGTCCCAATTTGCGGGCAGCTTCCTGTTGCAGTGCAGAGGTTGTGAAAGGTGGTGCGGGAGTTCTTGAAATCTCCTTCTTCTCAACGCTTCCAATATGGAATGAGGCATCCTTGCATTTGTTCAAGAATGCAGCTGCCTCTTCCTGTGTTGCGTATCTTGTATCCAATGTGGCATTTACCTTAACGCTTTTTTTTGCTGTTACCGGGTGGAAAACTCCGGAAACCTTGAAGTACGGTGTGGAGTTGAATGCCATTATCTCCCTCTCCCTCTCTACAATAAGCCTTACAGCTACAGACTGTACCCTTCCGGCAGAGAGTTTTGGGGCAACCTTCTTCCACAAAATGGGGGAGAGTTCAAATCCTACAAGCCTGTCAAGCACTCTGCGTGCCTGCTGGGCCATTACAAGGTTATTGTCTATAGAGCGGGGATTCTCAATTGCATTGAGTATGGCATTTTTTGTAATCTCGTGGAATACAATGCGTTTTGTATTTTCTTCCTTAAGGTTGAGGGTGTGGAAAAGATGCCATGCAATAGCCTCTCCCTCGCGGTCCTCATCGGATGCGAGCCAAACTGTTTCTGCCTTTTTTGCCAGGCTTTTCAACTCTGAAACTACCTTTTTCTTGTCATCCGAGACCTCATAAACAGGCTCAAATCCGTTATCTATGTTTATGCCAAGATTCTTCTTCTCCAGATCCCTTATATGGCCAAAACTGGATTTCACCACAAATCCTTTTCCCAGGAACTTCTCAATAGTTTTTGCCTTTGCAGGCGACTCCACAATTACCAGATTCTCTCCCATTGCATACATATTTACATGAATTTGCAAAGTAAGCCATAAAGTAGGTTAAAATGCAAATTTTTATTGTTAATTTTGCCAAATTGTTAGGTTTTACAACTAGATACAGAGGGTATGGAAATCAAGATAAAAAATAGGAAAAGGTTTATAAAATGGGTATGGATTCTGGCATTTTCGCCGGTTGTCATGGTGCTGCTTGCACTGTTGTGTGTAGGCATTTTTGCCCCTATTCCGTCATTTGAGGAGCTGGAGGATCCAAAGAGCAATCTGGCAACCCAGATAATCTCAGAAGACGGAACGGTAATAAACACCTTCCATATAGAGAACCGCTCCTATGTTACATTTGACGAGCTTTCCCAGCCGCTCAAGGATGCGATTGTGGCTACAGAGGATGTGAGGTTCTACTCCCATAGCGGAATAGATGCCAAGAGTCTCGCACGCGTGGTTGTCAAATCCCTGATAATGGGCAACAGGACATCGGGAGGAGGGGGAAGTACCCTTACCCAGCAGCTGGCAAAATCGCTTTTCCCAAGGGATACTGTCAAGTCAAGATTCCCGGGTGCCAAATATTTTGTGTTGGGAGCAAACAAGTTCAAGGAGTGGATTACCGCTGTAAAGCTGGAGAGGAACTATACCAAGCAGGAGATTCTGAGCATGTATATGAATGCGGTCTTTTTTGGCAGCAATGCGTATGGTATAAAGGCGGCGGCACAGACATTCTTCGGGAAGCTCCCTATAGACCTCAATGTTGAGGAGAGTGCCCTTCTTGTGGGAATGGTGAACATGCCAACCAGGTACAATCCGGTACGCAATCCGGAGAAATCCCTTGTGCGCCGCAACCATGTTATAGGGCAGATGTGCAAATATGGATACATTACCAAAGAGGAGAGGGATTCGTTGAGGCAGCTCCCTATAACCCTTTCTTATTCCCGACAAGACCACAACTCCGGACTTGCCCCCCATTTCCGCGATATGATAAAGAGGGTGATGAATGCCAAGGAGCCGCAGAGGAAGAACTATTACAATGTGGAGGATTACCGTGTGGATTCCACCGCATGGGTGGATGACCCTCTGTACGGCTGGCTGAACAAGAACCTCAAGCCCGACGGCACAAAATATAATCTGGACAAGGACGGACTGAAGATATACACCCCTATCAATGCCAAGATGCAGCAATATGCTGAGGAGGCTGTTGCCGAGCACCTGGGCAAGGATTTGCAGAGACAGTTCAACAGGGAGCTCCGCTGGAAGAACAACAGGCCGTTTGCAAATGATGTCCCTAAGAATGTGATAGAGACAATCATGAAGCAGGCCCGCCGCTGGAGTGACCGTTACCGTTCAATGAAAAAGGATAATGCCACCGATGAGCAGATACTCAAGAGTTTTGAAACTCCGGTGAGGATGAGGGTATTTGCCTGGAATGACAAGGGATATGTGGATACCGTAATGACCCCCAATGATTCCATAAGGTATTACAAGTCTTTCCTCAGGGCAGGTTTTATGGCCATGGAACCGGGGAGCGGATATGTAAAGGCTTATGTGGGAAGCGGCAACTACAGATATTTCAAATACGACCAGGTTAAGCAGGGCAAGAGGCAGGTAGGATCTACCTTCAAGCCTTTCCTTTATACTTTGGCAATGCAGAACGGTTATACCCCTTGTGACAAAGTGGTGAATGTGCCGCAGTCGTTTGTAATAGGGGAGGACATTTGGACACCTAAAAGTACTGACAAACCTGAGTGGATAGGTAAGACTGTTACCCTAAAATGGGGTCTTACAAAGAGTTCAAATAACATTTCTGCATTTCTTATGAAGCAGTTCGGTCCCAAGGCTCTTGTGGATATGGCCCACACTATGGGTGTGAAGAGCTGGCTGGACCCTGTTGAATCTCTGTGTGTAGGATCTGCAGATGTGCCTGTTTATCAGATGGTTTCTGCATTCAATACTTTCCCTGGTAGAGGTGTCTACGCTGAGCCGGTGTATGTAACCAGAATAGAGGACAAGATGGGCAATGTGCTGGCTACATTCACCCCAAGACGCAGGGAGGCTGTGAGTGAACAGACTGCATATCTTATGGTAAACCTTATGAAGGGTGTTGTGAATGAGGGTACTGCTGCCCGTATAAGGAGCAAGTATGTAAAAGAGGGTGAAGTTGCCGGAAAAACTGGTACCACCAATGACCAGTCTGACGGATGGTTTATTGGTTATACTCCAAAACTTACAGCAGGAGTATGGGTAGGTGCTGAGGACAGGCAGGTCCACTTCAATTCCCTGGCTTTGGGAGGAGGTTCAAATATGGCGCTCCCTATCTGGGGTATCTTTATGAAGAAGGTTATGGAGGACGGTACTTTGGGAATTACTCCGTATGACCAGTTTGTGGCACCTCAGGGCTTTAACCTCAATTTGAATTGTGACGGCAGTGACAGTGACATTGCAACTCAGGAGAAAGAGGCTGCCCAGGAGAATTATTTTGGATTTTAACATTAGCAGAAGAATATGAAGAAGAGCATTGCATTGATATATGGCGGCAACTCGGAGGAGGCAGGCATTTCGGTACAGAGTGGTAAAAATGTGGCGGCAAATATTTGTCGGGAAGAATATGAGGTGTATGAATTGTTGCTGAAGGGGGTGCATTGGAGGGTGCTCAATCCTTCAGGCGGCATGGTGGAAGAAGGGGTTGCGGAGCGCGGATTGGAGAATCCTGGTGAGGTGGGAGTTGAGGTGGACAAGACAGATTTTTCTTTTGTATGGGAAGGGAGGAAAGTGAAGTTTGATATGGCATTCATAATGATTCACGGCAATCCCGGAGAGAACGGGCTGTTGCAGGGATATCTGGAGATGATGGGTGTTCCGTACAATACATGCAGTGCATATGTCTCTGCAATAACATTTGACAAGCATTCGTGCAAGAGGTTCATTGAACATGCAGGGGTTAAGATGGCAAAGGATGTGTTCCTGCGCAGAGGCTCTGCCTATTGCCCGCAGGAGATTGTGGATGAGTTGGGGTTGCCGGTGTTTGTGAAGCCTACCAATGGGGGGAGCAGCTTTGGAATTACCAAAGTGAAGAGGGTAGAGGATCTGGAGGCTGCAGTGGAACTGGCATTCAAGGAATATGATTCTGTAATCATAGAAGAGAGCATAGTGGGGAGGGAACTTACCAACGGTATCTATCAGGACGGAGATCAGCTGGTGAAGTTGCCCGTTACAGAAATTGTTACCACAAGGGAATTCTTTGATTACGAGGCAAAATACCTTGGCGAGAGCCAGGAGATATGTCCTGCCCAGATTCCGGATGAACTAACTTTGAGGATTCAGGAAACAACAGAGAGAATCTACAGATATATGGGCTGCAGCGGCCTTGTGAGGATGGATTACATAGTGCGGGGAGAGGAAATTTTCTTCCTTGAGACCAACACTGTACCGGGAATGACCCCAATGAGCCTTGTACCGGCCCAGGTGAGAGCTGCCGGTATCCCTATGAAGGAATTCTTCAGTACCCTTATAGAAAATATCCGATAGCAGAGAACTGCCGGGCACATTTGGGGCTGTTTTTGTGCCCGAGGAGGCATTTTTTCTGCCGCTGGGCACGATTTGGAGGATTTTTGTGACAATGGAATGACTTTACGCAATTTCATAGATTATACACAGGAGCAACTTGCTCCCCTTTACCCGCAGCAGGAGTGCAAGGCGATAGCTGTGCGTATGCTCAAGGAGCTCCTGGCAGGGTATAAGGGGTATGAGCATTTGGTGGAGCCGGCAAAGGAACTGGATACTTTTCAACTGGCGGACCATTCCTGCCAGGGTGGATGCGAGGAGCGGCAGAGTGCACGGGAGGGTGCAGCAGCGGATAAGAAGCTTTCAAGCCATCAGTCAGGTGCAGAAAAGTATCTCCTTTCATGCGTAAAGCGCCTCGCAACAGGTGAACCTCTCCAATATGTACTGGGGTTTGAGTGGTTCTGCGGACACAGGTTCAATGTGGCACCGGGAGTGCTGATTCCCCGTCCGGAGACGGAGGAATTGGTGGGCAGGGCAATTGATTTTGCGCAAGCATCGCTCCTGCGAACGATGCGGGAAGCAGTGACAAGAGTGCCACAACACCATAATGCAGTGGCATTGCAGAACCCGTCGGGAAACTCTATAAGAATCCTTGATGTCTGTACCGGTAGCGGATGCATAGCGTGGAGCATAGCAGCGGCAATTCCCCAGGCAGAGGTTTATGCCTGTGACATCTCCCGACAGGCATTGCAGATGGCCCGCTCGCAAAATATCTTTACTTTGGGAGGTGTATCGGCAGATGAAAAATGCGGAACACTGGCACAAGTGCATCTCTTTGAGTGTGACATCCTTTCACGGGAGGCGGAGCAAACAATCCTTTCCCAATGCACAGTTGCTTCGGCAACTGGAGATGCCGTTGGTACATTTGACATCATTGTCAGCAATCCCCCATATGTGTGCGAAAGTGAAAAATCCCAAATGCGTGCCAATGTCCTGGACCACGAGCCTCATCTTGCCCTTTTTGTTCCCGACAATGATCCCTTGAAATTCTACCGTGCAATCGCACAACTGTCGGGAAGAATACTCGCCCCAGGCGGTGCACTGATGTTTGAGATAAATGAGAGGTTCGGGCAGGAAACAAAAAAAATCCTGCAGGACCTTGGTTTTGAAAATTGCCAGGTGGTGCAGGATATCTTTGGGAAGGAGAGGATGGTAGTGGGTTACAAGAACTTCTCGTAGGCTGCCATGTCTATGAGGCCGTGGCCGCTGAGGTTGAACAGGAGCACTTCTTCTTTTCCTTCTTCTTTTGCCTTGAGGGCTTCGCGGATGGTGGCTGCTATGGCGTGGGTGGATTCCGGTGCCGGAATGATACCTTCTGCTCTGGCAAAGAGGATTCCGGCCTTGAATGTTTCATCCTGAGGGATCGCCACTGAGTTGATGTAGCCGTCGAGAACCAGTTGGCTTACAATCTGGCCGCCTCCGTGATATCTGAGGCCTGCGGCGTGTATCTGCTCGGGCTGGAAATCGCTTCCCAGGGAAAGCATTGGGATAAGCGGAGTGGTTCCTGCGGTATCTCCAAAGTCGTACATCATTTTGCCTTGTGAGAGTTTTGGACAGCAGGCCGGTTCTGCAGCAATAAATTCTGTTTTAAATCCTTGTGTAATGTTGTGGCGCAGGAATGGGAATGCTATGCCGGCAAAGTTTGAACCGCCGCCAAAACAGGCAATCACTTTGGTAGGGTAGTCTCCTGCAATTTCCATCTGCTTTTCTGCCTCAAGACCTATGATTGTCTGGTGCAGCAGCACATGATTGAGCACACTTCCAAGCACATATCTGCAGTTTGGGGTTTTTGTTGCCATTTCAACTGCCTCGGAGATTGCTATACCCAGGCTGCCGCCGCAATCGGGTTGGGTTGCAAGAATATTGCGTCCAAACTCGGTCACTTCAGAAGGGGAGGCGTGTACATTGCCGCCGTAGGTGCGCATTACCAGTTTGCGGTAAGGTTTGGCGTGGTAACTGTTCTTTACCATAAAGACATTCAAATCCAGCCCAAAGTGTTCGCAGGCAATACTCATAGATGAGCCCCATTGGCCGGCACCTGTCTCTGTGGTAAGGTGGGTTATTCCCTGCATCTTGTTGTAGTATGCCTGAGGGATTGCCGAGTTGAGCTTGTGCGATCCTACAGGGCTTACACTTTCATTCTTGAAGTATATTTTGGCCGGGGTATCCAAAGCCTTTTCAAGTCCGCTGGCACGCACCAGTGGAGTGGGACGGTATATCTTCAGGAGGGTACGCACCTCGTCGGGAATATCAATGAATCTCTCCTTTGAGAACTCCTGTGCCACAAGTTCCTTTGCAAACAGTTGCTCCATCTCCTCCTTCTTGAGGGGTTCCCTGGTTTTTGGGTTGAGCAGCGGTTGTGGCTGGTTTGGCATGTCTGCCAATATATTGTACCATTGTTTTGGAATTTTGTCCTCAGGCAATGTAATTTTCTTGGTTGTTTTCATATAATCATTTGTTATTATTGAGAGCAGATGTGTTGAGGCCAATAGCTCATACACACATTATATATAGAATAGTCTTCCTTTCAATAAAAAACCCGTCGCTTGTGAGCAACGGGCCTGTTTCATATATTTAAGCAAACATGTTACGCGGCAATGCTCACAGAAAAAACTCCCTGTGCCACCACCAGAAACGGATATTTGCGGAACTGTTTCTCATTTTGCAATTTTATTTCTACAAAGTTTACAATAATAAACAATAAATACAATAGAATGGTTAAAAAATTTCCCAAGATCTATTACAAATACAGGTTCTTCTCTATTTAAAGCTGGGGCTATTCTTGAGGTCCCCTTTGCCCCGTCATTTCTGTGGAAGTTGTTCAGGTATCTCCGGGATTCAAGAGGTTTTAGAGGTTCCAGAGTTCCCAGAGGTTTTAGAGATTCTAGAGGTTTCAGAGATTTTTGAGTTTCAGATATCCAAGAGGTTAGGCACAGTATCTGCGTCCAAACACATGCGTAACAGCATTCTGCGTGCCTAATCTCATCAGCCCAGCAGAGGTTAGGCACACTAATGGCAACCGGACAACACCGTACACAGCATTCGCGTGCCCAACCTCTTGGCATCCTCGGATCCATGACTTTCTGGCATCCTTGAGTGCATGGCCTCCAGACATTTATTAGAGATTCAAGAGACCCCAAGAGATTCCAAGAGGTTAGGCACAGTATCTGCGCCCAAACACATGTGTAACAGCATTCTGCGTGCCTAATCTCATCAGCCCAAGAGAGGTTAGGCACACTAATGGCAACTGGACACCACCAGACACAGCATTCGCGTGCCCAACCTCTTGGCATCCTCGGATCCATGACTTTCTGGCATCCTTGGATTCATGATCTCTTGGCACACTCGGGCGCATGACCTCTCCGGCATCCCCGACATCCTCGGTATCCTTGGCGCCGGTTAGCACTCTTTATGAAACCTGGAGATATAAAAACTCCCTGCGTCCTTCAGATAAGGGCAGGGAGCAAATGGTTTTCCCGATGATATTTGTCGGGATGAAAATTCTACTGCAGAAGGGCTTTGAAGATGCCAATGAAGTTGTCTGCATCAACGCCGTTTACAAGGTGCTCCGGATGGAACTGCACACCCCAAACTTTTGGATTGCCAACCATCTCAATGGCTTCAATGCATCCGTCCTTTGATTTTGCTGTAGCCTTGAATCCTGGGGCAACATCCTTCACTGCCTGGTGGTGGAAACTGTTTACAGCAATCTGCTCTTTGCCTACCTGCTTGTACAAGGCAGAGTTCTTGTCAATTATAACAGTGTGTGTGCCAAGGCTTCCTGGGGCATCCTGAGAGTGCTGGATGCTGTAGGTAGGAAGCTGGGTTGGGATATCCTGATACAAAGTGCCGCCAAATGCAACATTCAAAGCCTGCACGCCACGGCAGATTCCAAGCACAGGAATACCTTTGGCTACGGCTTTTTTAATAAGTTTGATATCAAAGGCATCCCTTGCAGGGACAACTTCTCCCAAATTAGGATGAGGTTCCTCTCCAAAATACTCCAGCGGAGCGATGTCTTCTCCACCAGTCATGATCAATGCATCAATTACATTCAATATTGCATCAATCTGCCTGTCATCTGTGGTCATGGGGATTACAATTGGAACTCCGCCTGCCTTCTTTACTGCATTTACGTAAGTAAGGTTTGCAGAAGCCTCTCCTGAACGGGCCTTTGATGAAAGGCCAACAATTTTCTGAGCATATGCTCCACCGGCCATCATTACGGCCAGAACAATCAATAATAGTTTTTTCATATTTGTGTATTTTTAATTATTTGCGTACCCAGCCTCCTATGCACTCTTCCTCCTTGTTAGGGAAGCCTACAATAAAGCTTTCGGCCTTCTTGTTTTTCTCATCAAATGTAAATGTTATAGGGAAAGCGTAGCCGTCGCTGCGGAAATGCCAAACATTGCCGTTTATATGTACAAGTTTGTTCTTGTATCCCTGTTTGCCCAATGAGATATAAAGGTCTCCGTTCTCTTTGGTAATCTTTGCATCCCCAAACAGCTCGTCTTTCGAATACTCACCCACAAGTGCCTTGTCGGGAGCAGGGGCAGGAAGAACCTCCTTCTTGGCTGCACGCTCTTTTGCCCAGCTCTTCTCATTTGATGATATGTAGCTTTCAAAATACTCCTTGTTGTAATCCTTGCCAGGCAATCCCATTATGAGGTCAACCAATTTGTACATGATTGCGTAGCGTGGATTGGAACCCATCTCACAGTTTGAAAGGATTACTCCCGACAATTTTATTTCGGGTACAAAGAAGCATATTGCAGTCATTCCCCAGGTGGTGCCTGTATGGAAATACAACCTGTATTTGTTGTTCTGCTCCACAAACCAGCAGTGGGCATACAGGGTGGTGCGGTTGTCGTTCTGCGAAGTGATTGTTACACCCTCATGCAGCTTTCTCATTGCCTTCTCAGACATTACTCTGGTGGTATCGGCATTGTCAACAATAAAACCGTTGTTCATATGCATCTGGGCATAACGTAACATATCTACAACAGTTGAGTTGATGCTTCCTGCAGGGCCTACACCTGTAAGCCAGTAAAGGGCCTGCTCATCTCCGTAAAGAGGAAGGGTTACAATCTCACCCTTGGTGTCTGCAGGTATATCCACCAGCTCAGGGAACTGTGCCTTTGCCTGCTCTACAGTTGTAAAACGGTAATCATGAGGTGTAGCTACATTTTTTGAAGCGGCATAACCCTCTGCATTTGCAGAAGAACTCTTCATCCCTGCCTTGTTGAACACCCTCTCCTGAAGGTTTTCCTCCCAGCTTTTGCCTGTCACTTTCTCAATTATCTTCTCTGCAATAAGGAAAGTTGAGTTGTTGTACTGGTAAGCACCTCTGAATATATAGGCAGGTTTGTAAAGTGCCAACATCTTGTAGCAATCCTCGCGGTCATAACCCAGGTTAGGAAAATAGGTTCCTACCTGTCCCCCTATGCCGGTACGGTGTGTCATAACATCCATAACCTGCATGTGCTCTGTAACCCAAGGGTCGTAGTATTTGAAATCGGGAAGAATATTCTTTACAGTATCTGTCCATTTTACCAGCCCCTCATCAACCAGCTGCCCCATAATGGTGGCAGTAAAGGATTTGGAAACAGAGCCAATCTGGAATACAGTATTCTCATCTATTGGCTCACCAGGCTCATTCACCACACCCGGTACGCCACCGCTGGCCACGTTGCGGTCATTTGCAGAAACTCCTCTGAAACCTATGCCGTCTGCCGGGCGCTGTTCCTTTACACCATAGCCTTTTACAAGTAGCGGTGTATTGTCCCATGAGAAGGCAACTGCCATTCCGGGAATCTTCCAGGTAGAGATAACCTCCTGAACATAAGAATCTATCTCCTTTGCAACCTCCTCCCTCTGTGGAGTCTGGGCAAATGCTGCATTGAATAAAAACAATGCAGGGAGAACAAATAAAATGGTCTTTTTCATATTGTTGGTTTTGTACATTTGTGTCTGCAGTTGTGAGTAAATACAAATATAAGGAATTATTCATAAATTTGCCGTAAAGGAGAGGAAAGGATTTATATGGCAAAGATCAAAAAGGCATGGTTCTGCAGTGCATGCGGAAATGAGAGTGCAAAATGGATGGGCAAATGTCCAGCCTGCGGTGAATGGAATACAATGGTGGAGGAGATTGTAAGCAAGTCTCCCGACAATTCATCCCTTACCTCCAGGGTACAGTCGTACCTTCAAGGGAGCGGCAATGCCAAACCGCAGCCCCTGCCACAGATAGAAAGCGGTCAGGAGAGCAGAATCATTCTGGGTAACAAGGGGGATATGCCGGGAGTGGGTTATAGGGAAGGAAATGAACTGGACCGTGTGCTTGGAGGGGGTATGGTAAAAGGTTCCCTGGTGCTCCTTGGCGGCGAACCGGGGATTGGAAAATCTACACTGAGCCTGCAGATACCTCTCATGAATGACACGCTCCGCACATTGTATGTCTCAGGAGAGGAGAGTGCCAAACAGATAAAGATGCGGGCCCAGAGGCTGGGAGGGACTCATGACAACTGCCTTGTGCTCTCAGAAACCCTTTTGGAGAATATCCTCAACGAGGCCCATGCAACGGCTCCCCAACTTGTAATAATAGATTCAATACAGACAATATATTCCCAAAACATTGAATCATCTGCAGGTAGCGTCTCCCAAGTAAGGGAGTGCGCCGCAGCTTTGCTCCGCTATGCCAAGGAGACCGGCACACCGGTAATCCTCATAGGACACATTACCAAAGATGGGAGCATTGCAGGACCAAAGGTGCTGGAGCACATAGTGGATGTGGTATTGCAGTTTGAAGGGGACAACCGCCATGCATACAGGATACTCAGAAGCATTAAGAACCGCTTTGGCTCAACTGCAGAACTTGCAGTTTACCAGATGTGTTCAGATGGTCTGAGGGAGGTGCTGAACCCATCTGAAATGTTTATCCCAATGCATGGGGCAGAACTCAGCGGCATAGCAGTGGCAGCCATGCTGGACGGGAGCAGGCCGTTCCTCATTGAGGTACAGTCGCTTGTGAGTACCGCTGCATACGGTACCCCGCAACGCTCCGCCACAGGATTTGATGTGCGCCGCATGAACATGCTCCTTGCCGTTCTGGAGAAAAGGGTAGGATTCAAACTCTCTCAAAAGGATGTGTTCCTGAATATGGCCGGAGGTCTCAAAATTACAGACCCTGCATGCGACCTGGCAATAGTTGCAGCAATCCTCTCATCAAATTTTGATACAAGTCTCCCTTCAGATGCTGCTTTTGCAGGAGAGATTGGCCTCAGTGGAGAAATACGCCCCGTAAGCCAGATTGAAAAGAGGATTGCCGAAGCTGCAAAACTTGGAATGAAAAAAATCTTCATCTCCTCATACAACACCCCACAAGGGAAACCGTACAAAGGGCTGCAGGTAGTGCAGATTGCCACAGTAGCAGAACTGGTGAAACAAATTTTTTAATCCTCATAAATAAGGCCAAGAGGTTGGGAACGCCACTATTATGTCTGGTGGTGCCCAGTTCCATTAGTGTGCTTAACCTCATCGGCGCGAGAGAGATTAAGGACGCAGATTGCTGTTTTGTGAGCTTGTGGAGGCAGCTACTGTGCCTAACCTCTTGGATGGACAATTGAAGGGTCAGTACAAAGGCCAATAGATATTGAAGGTGCCTGCATAATTCGACGGTTACGAGTTATTCCGTAGGAATGACGAAGTAGAGGAGACTTCGGGCAGGTATCTTCAATATCTATTGGCCTTAGGTATTTAAAAAAGTTGCAGCCGATGAATTTTATTCTCGTGAGGCAAGTTCCTTCACTTTTGCATTGAAGTCAGATGCAGCAATCATATCTTCAATGTTGATGTGCATCCTGTATCTCCAGTAGTGGTCTGCTACAGCAGGGTTGTTTATCCTCTCGCTGGAGGCATCTTCCTTGCGGATTTTGCCGTCTATTGAGAGCCAGTCCTGCAGAGGAAGTATTGCCAGCATGCTTGGTGCCGCCATATTTGTCTTTATTGTGTCATAGCACTCCTGTGGGGTTGCGTCACCTGTGCCGTTACGCTGTCCCAGCCACATGCGCATGGTCTCACAATCGTGTGTGCTGGTGGTGCATACACTCAAATATGGATATGTTGCAGGGTCACCCAGGTCGGTTCCCAAAACTTTTGGCATAATCTGCAGTTCCAATGAGAGTATCTTAAGATTGTTCATGCAACGGGTAACGGACTCGTTGAGCATTCCAAGGTCTTCACCGCAGGTAAGCATATTTGTGGATGCAATCAGCTGCTGCAGTTTCTTCATTGCATTATTGTACCAGAACTCATTATGTCTTACATAGAAATAGTTGTAGTGCAGTCTTTTGAACGATTCCTGCTCCCCGTGGGTGAGAAGGGCAAATTCTTCGTTCTGCTCGCCTCCAATCATAGGGTGGTATTTCCCTTTGCTGTACGGATCTTCTACAAACAGCCCTGTCTTTCCTATGTTGCCGAACCCCCACGCTGCCAGCTCTTCTTTTGACAATGGAAGGGCAGGGGAGAAGTGACCTCTCATGCCGCTGCGGTATTCAACGGGTATCTCCCAGATTCTGAAGAATCCGAGGATATGGTCTATACGGTATGCATCAAAGTAGTTGGCAAAATGGGTGAAACGGTTTTTCCACCATGTGTAGTTGTCCTTCTCCATTTCATCCCAGTTGTATGTAGGGAATCCCCAGTTCTGTCCGTCTGCAGAGAAGAAATCGGGTGGAGCGCCTGCCTGCTGCCCAAAGTTGAACAGATGCGGGTATTGCCATGCTTCTACACTGTCTCTCGAGATTCCTATCGGGATATCCCCTTTTAGGGCAACTCCCTTTTTGTGGGCGTATTCCTTTGTTTGTACCATCTGTTTGTGAAGATGATATTGTATGAATACATAGAAATATATTTCTGTATGGAGAGGACTCCTTTTATCTGTAAGTTTTTCCAGCAGTTCTTTGGAGAAGGTGGCATACTCACCCCATTCCCGGAAGTTGGCTGTCCTGAAATGGTCTCTAAGGGCGCAGAATGCAGCATATGGGAAGAGCCACTCCCTGTTGTGCTTTACAAACGAGTAGTATCCCGGTTCTGCAAATGTATTTTCCTTTTCTTGAGGATAGATGGCTCTCAAGTATCTCATTTTGGAGTTCCATACCCCTTCGTAATCTGTAGATTCCTTTGCATTCAGCTTATTACCCTCCTGCTCAAGTTGCTGTTGCAGCCTTTTGTCTTCCAATATGCCTACAGATTGCAGATTAATATATATTGGGTGGAGTGCCAGAGTGGATATGCAGTTATATGGATATGAGTCCCTCCAGCTCAGATGGGCTGTAGTATCATTTATAGGGAGGAGCTGGATCATTGAGAGTCCTGTCTCAGATGCCCAGTCAACCATTTTACGCAGGTCTGCAAAATCTCCAGTTCCATGGCTGGTTCTGCTTCTGAGGGAGAATACCGGTATTGATACTCCGCTGAAACGGGGATTTCCCTGATTGAAATCAGCACCGCAGAATTCCTTTATTATTGTGCTGTGTTTGAGAGTCTTTGGAAGCGGAAGCTCCCTGTTGTACCTGTTTTCCCAGATCAGCTCTCCGTTGGGCATCTTTATGAGGAATTTGAATTCCCATTCATTGCCATCCTCTTTAGTTATCTCAAAACTCCTTTCCCATTTGAGGTTTTCCATCCTCCTGAGAGGTTTTGCCTGTGACGGATCCCATGCTCCAAGTTTCTCCGGAGTACCGCATATGAGCACTTGTCCCCCTTTGGGCACATTGGGGACAGTTACCCTTATTATCAGTTCATTTGTGTGTATGTGGGTTTGGGTATATGGCCAGTTGCTGTCGGCGAAGAATACCTCAGAAAATGGTGCAGAGAGAAATGGGGCATCTACCGAGTTCCCTTGCCACTGGTCAAATGTCTCTATCTCTTTTGTAGAGGAGTTGAGGGCTATGGCCCTCCCTTTTCCGGCTTCGTAGTGTATGCCGTTCTCCCCTTTTACAAAATATCTGTAGGATACAATTCTCTCTTTTGTGAGGTTGCAGTTTATTTTGCCCTCCCATTTCCCTGGTGTTGTGCATGCAAGGGGTAGGGCCTTCATTATATCATAACTTCCAAGTGAAGGTGATGAACCTGTGATGAAGAGGTTCTCGCCCCATTTGGTGTTGTACTCTATATTGAATTTTATAATCATATTAAGGTTATTCTTTTATACGCTTTTTCCACAGGCTTACACTTATCAGGGATGCTGCTCCGCACAGAATCATTACAAGTGCCTGTGCTTCATGTGATATGGTGGCAAATATTACGCCTGTGGTCTGGCTTATCCCGTAAACTTTGGCAAGTGCAAGGCTTACTATAAAATGGTAAGCCCCCAAGCCTCCCTGTACAGGTACAACCCACCCGAATCCACCTACAATCATAAGGAACAGCGCATCTGTGCCGTTAAGGTGTGAAACCTGGGAGAATGCGTAAATGGTTGTGAGGCTGGTGAGCCAGTATGTGAGCCATATCAGCAATGTGTACAGGAGGAACATCCATTTGTGCTGCATCTTGAATGCTGTGAGCACCCCCTCCAGCAGCCCTTTTGCTATGTTGAATATCTTTTCCAATAATGGTATCCTGAGGATCGTTCTTCGGAATATCCATATTGCAGCAGCTGAAAGGATAATGAGGAAAAACAATATTGCAATTGGCCATATGAGGGAATTTACCTTCCCGAAAAGCGGCTCAATTATTTCCATTTGTATAAAGGAGCCGAACTCCCCCCATTTGAAGAGCAGAAGCAGGGCCATCCAGAGCAGCAGGCACAGCATGTCAAAACTACGCTCTATTACAACTGTTCCCAAAGATTTTTCAAGTGAAACCTTTTTGGTTCCTGCAATTACTCCGCATCTGGCAACCTCTCCGGCACGGGGGAAGAGGAAGTTTGTTATGTACCCAATGTTTATGCCGTCAAATGTCTCTCTGATTGTAACCTCCTTGTTTATTGAGAGGAGCAGGAGTCTCCAGCGGAGGGCACGGGCAAGGAATCCGAGAATGCCTATTCCCATAGATGCAAGTATCCACCACCAGTTGCAGTCACTCAGTCCCGCAACAAAATCACTCCATTTTACCCCTTTGAAGGAGAAATGGAGCAATATTCCGGCAAGGACCAGGAAGGCGAGGTACTTGAGCACCTTGCCCATCTTATAGAAGTTTGTTTGTTAAGGAGTCTGGGAACACAACTTTAGGTTTGAATGTTGAGGCCTCTTCTGGGGTCATCTGGGCATAAGCCATTATTATTACAAGGTCCCCAACCTCAAATTTGCGTGCAGCAGCTCCGTTCAAGCAGATTTTTCCGCTGCCTCTCTCCCCTTTTATCACGTATGTGTCTACTCTCTCGCCATTGTTTATGTTTACAATAGTAACTTTTTCGTTTTCATAGAGCCCTGCTGCTTCAACCAGGTCTTCATCTATGGTGATGCTGCCAATGTAGTTGAGATTAGCCTCAGTTACACTTACACGGTGAATCTTGGATTTAAGTATTTCAAGTAGCATAGGTTATTTGATTTTAATATTGTCAATTAGTCTTACAGGGCGGGCATATACTGCACACCACAATTGGATTTTTTCTGCATCATCCCAAGATGAAACAGGTTTGAGCATATCTGCATCAACCAGTTCTATATATTCTGTTTCAAGCTCCGGA
Organism: Bacteroidales bacterium; assembly: GCA_015060225.1. Classification (GTDB taxonomy): domain Bacteria; phylum Bacteroidota; class Bacteroidia; order Bacteroidales; family UBA932; genus Egerieousia. Next base: position 99,428 of record SUYX01000001.1, read on the forward strand.
TTGGTGTTGATATTGTTTGTAACTGCCTCAATTACCTGCGCGGGAGACATTGTCTTTGAGTACTCTACCGCTTTTTTCAGGCATTTGTAGATGTGTGGGGCAGCTTCCCTCTGTGCAGGGGTGAGCAATGTGTTGCGGGAACTCTTTGCCAGACCGTCCTCCTCCCTCAGTATAGGGCACTGGACAATCTCAAGCTGGTAGTTCAAATCCTTAACAAAGTATTTTATGATGGCAACCTGCTGGAAGTCTTTTTCCCCAAAGAATGCGAAATGGGGTTTTACAATGTCAAACAGGCGGGTTACCACCTGTGCAACACCGTTGAAGTGGCCCGGTCTGCGTGGACCTTCGCCGTATGCATCCAAGCCCCCAAGATTGAATACTCTCTCGTCGGGAGTAGGGTAAATGTCAATTACCCTTGGGGCAAAGGCAATGTCAACACCGTTTGCCTCAAGAAGTGCACAATCTGCCTCAAGTGTCCTTGGATATGTTGCAAGGTCCTGAGGATTATTGAACTGGGTTGGATTTACGAATATGCTTACTATAGTGTGCTTGCATTTTGCAACGGAATGCTCTACCAATGAGATATGCCCCTGGTGAAGTGCCCCCATGGTTGGCACAAAACCTATGCTCTCCTGGTTCTGGAGGGCTTTACGGGCCTGAATGAACTCTTCTAAAGTTTTTGCTACAATCATTTTGTATAAGTTTACAACCTGCAAACCTACAAAAAAATATAATACCAAGTATTATTTAAGTTCAAAATGGGACATTGGCACTATTTTTCCCTATATTTGTATTATATCCTGTCTTAAATGATACTTGTATGAAGCGCAGTTGTATATGCATGTTCCAGCTTGTCTTTCTGATATTTTGTTTCCAGAGCCTGTGGTGCCAGGAAGATTATCTGCAGAAGAGACAGTTGGATGCTGTCATTTACAGAGGGCCTGTTGCCCTCAAATATCCTTTCCTGTTTAGTGGAAGCGTATATGTGTTTTCGGACGAATTTATTCAGGGATCAGTTGTCTATAATCAGAAAAACTATTCCGGAGCATTGCTTAATCTTGATGCCCACCGTGATGAGTTGTGTATAAAGCTTCCTCAGAGCGGGGTTGTGATTGTTTTGTCAAAGGATCTTGTGGATGAGTTTTCATTGGGAGAGAAGCGTTTTATAAAAGGGAAGTGGAAAGATACGGATTTGGAAAATTCATATTGTCAGGAGCTGTATGCCGGCAATATTTCAATTCTCAAGAGGGTTGGGAAGGATTTTTATCTTGAGGATGGTGTCAAACCCTCAGTTTACGAAAATGTGAAATATTATCTGGTTAAGGAAAATGTCCCGTACAGATTGAAGAGGATAGAATCAATAGGCAAGTTTTACAGGAAGGATTTAAGGAAGAAAATCATGAGGGCGTTGGGCCAAATGAAGGTGTCGGTGGAAGAGACAGATGAAGTTTACCGCCGTATAGGAGCCGTTATTGACAATTTATAAAGGAGAGGGATGGGTACATTAAGGAAAATATTGGTTTTGATTATGGCAGCAGTACCTTTTGTGGCTTTTTCACAACAGGTTAATGTGCACCGCAATATAGGAATCGATTCATTGATGGCACTTATGCAGAAGGTCTCTCCGCAGAAGATATTTTATGTTGCCGGAGATGATTCCCGCAATGTAAACTTTACAATAGAAGTGCTGGATGGAAAAGGTTTGTTGGAGCAGATAAGGGAAGCTCTGTATGAGAAAGGTTATTCGGTTACACCTTTTGAGGGGAATCTGCTTGTCCTTAAAGGACTTGGGCCAACCGATTCTTTGCCGCATGATTTCTTTGCTGCAAGGAAGGATGTTAAGGTGAAGGATAGTGCCAAAGATCATATAGATGCGATAGAAAATGTAAAGAATGTTGCTACAACTGAGAATAAGGTTTATCAGATAGGCAGCAGACAGAATGCAAAGAGTGGCAGGGCTTATTTGAGCGGTTATGTGAGGGATTCCCGTACGGGAGAACCTGTAGTTGGAGTGACCCTGTATGACAACTCCTCCAAGAAACATGTCCAGAGTGACGGGAACGGATTCTACAGACTGTTGCTTGGAACCGGAGAGAGGGAACTCGAGGTTTCCGGCTATTCATATGAGGATTCCAAAGTGCACCTGGAGGTTTATGGGGACGGCAACCTTGATATAATTGTCAGGGAAAAGGTGTTCTCCCTCAATGAGGTGGTGGTAGCGGCCGAGAGTGCAGACAACATCAGGAGCACTGAGATGGGAATTGAGAGGATAAGGGTTGACAAAATAAAGAATGTCCCTACGGTCTTGGGAGAAACGGACATTGTAAAAATAATACTTACACTCCCCGGTGTGAAGTCTGTGGGGGAGGCTTCAGGCGGCTTTAATGTAAGGGGTGGTGCAACAGACCAGAATCTTGTACTTTTCAACGGAGGGACAGTGTACAACCCTTCACATCTTTTTGGAATGTTTTCCGGTTTTAATCCCGATATAGCCAGCAATATTGAGTTGTACAAATGTTCAATTCCGGTGGAGTATGGAGGGAGGATTTCATCTGTCCTTGATGTGAAGAACAGGGAGGGCAACAATAAGAATGTATCAGGCTCACTAAGTGCAGGACTCCTTACAGCCAGGGGGCATATTGAAGGTCCATTGGGGAAGAAGACTACTTTTATTGCTGCTGCAAGAGCCACATATTCAGACTGGTTGCTTGGCCTGTTGCCTGAGGAGAGCGAATACCGCAATGGGACGGCATCATTTTATGACATTTCTGCCGGCGTAACCCACAAGTTTAACGGGAAGAACACTTTGCAGCTGAACGGTTATTATTCAGATGATGCATTCAGTTTCAGTGTGGATACAAGTTACCGTTACAGGAATATGAATATTTCATTAAAGTGGAACAGCAATTTCAATGAACGCAATTCCATGGAGGCAACTGCAGGTTATGACAAATATGGATATGTTACTGTAGACGATTTTAATCCTTCCCAGGCATATGAGATGTCTTATGATATAGGTCAGATTTATACTAAGGCCAAGTTCAGGACACTCCTAAATGATGAACATTCATTGGTGTATGGTGCAGATGTGCTGCATTATGATATCGTTCCAGGGAGATATCTCCCATATGGAAACAGCTCTTTGGCCGTTCCAAAAATAATGGAAAAGGAGAATGCGGTTGAAGGGGCAATATATATGAGTGATGTGTGGAACGTTTCGGAAAAATTGTCGGCAGACTGCGGAGTGAGGTTCTCAATGTTCAATTCTGACAAGTTCTACTGCGGACCGGAGATAAGATTGTCGGGAAGATATATTTTGAAGGATGGCGTTTCCCTGAAGTTGGGATTCAACAGCATGAGGCAATACATACATATGCTTTCCAATACTGTTTCAATTTCTCCTACAGATACATGGAAACTGAGTGACAAGGAGTTGAAACCGCAGAGCGGATGGCAGTTGGCAGGTGGGCTGTATGCATCCGTTTTCAGGAACAGGGTGGATGCATCTGTAGAGGTATATTACAAGAGGATGAGGAATTATCTTGATTACAAGAGTGGGGCTGTTATTCTTATGAATGAAAATATTGCAGATGATGTTGTCCCTGTAAAAGGAAAGGCTTATGGTGTGGAACTGATGCTCAAGAAGCCGCTGGGCAAACTTAACGGATGGGTTTCGTATACATATTCAAGGACAAGGCTCAAGGAGGATTCTGACCGGGGTACTGCAGCAATCAATAAAGGGAGATGGTATAACGCCTCCTTTGACAAGCCTCATGAATTGAAGCTGGTGGGGAACTATAAATTTACACATAGGGTAAGCGTGTCTGTAAATGGAGATTATGCAACAGGCCGTCCTGTTACTGTTCCTGCAGCCAAATATTTTTATGGTGGAGGTTACAGGCTTTATTTTACGGAGAGAAACTCCTATAGGATTCCGGATTATTTCAGAATTGATGCATCGGTAAACATTGAGCCTACACACAGGATAAAGGCGTTTACACATTTCTCTTTTACAGTGGGTGTGTATAATGTTACCGGGAGGAAAAATGTATATTCCGTTTTCTTTGAAAACAAGGGTGCGGGAGAAAAAGTGAACGGTTATAAAATGAGTGTTTTTGGGGCACAGATACCTTATCTCACACTCAACTTTAAATTTTAGGAGGAGACTGGAATGGGAAATACAGGAAAATTCATATTGTTGCTCTTGTTGCCGATAATATATGGGTGTGTATATGAGTTTGAGCCCACAGATGTCCAAGTGCCGGGAGCGGATGGGAAAATGCTGGTTATAGAGGGGGATATAATTGCCGGGGGCATCACACAGGTTTCTGTGAGTTATACCACAAAGGCTCTGGAATATGATTATATATGGGATTGGTTAAAAGGCGTTTCAGTCTGGGTTGAAAATGAAGCAGGTGAGATATGGGGCAGTGCCCCACCTGAGGATGTACAGGATACATCAAGCTATAAGTTGGTTACTCCATACCTGTATCAGATACATAAGATTGACACCCGGGAATTGCCGCTTGATGCAAAATACAGGCTGTGTGTCTCTGTGCCGGATAAGGGGGAGTACATGTCATCTTTCAAACCGGTAATGGCAACTCCGCCAATAGATAGCATAACATGGTCTGTTTCTCCCGACAGTCTTCAGGCATTTCTGGAGGTGACCACACACGACGACCGGCAGCAGTCGGGATATTACAGATGGTTTTACAGGGAAAATTGGGAAAACAGTCCGGACCTGATACCAAATATAAGATATAATTATAACCTGAATCTTATGGAGAGGTACAGTGAGGAGCAGAAGCAGATGATGCAGGGTTGTCTTGGAGAGTCATATTCGTCCCAGATACTTGTGGCGTCAACAGAAAAACTTGGAAAAAACCATTTGAACAGGCAAAGGATTGCCGGAATTGGTTCCAATGACAAAAGGGTAAAGGGGCTTTATTGTATAACTGTAATCCAGACAGCAATGGATAAGGAAGGTTATGCTTATTGGGAGTCCATCAGGAAGAATACTACCGGCATGGGCGGATTGTTTGATCCTCAGCCGAGCGAGATAAACGGCAATATCACCTCCGTTACCAATCCGGGTGAAACGGTTATAGGATACATAAATGTATGTACCGCTTCTGTAGGCAGACGTTTCATAGATTGGGAAAAGACAGGTATATATGACAAGAAAGGGTGTATGAATATGGTGATGTATCCGCAGCAGGAGTGGCGCATTTTGTATGAAAGCGGAAAACGTCCTGTATATTACGGTATGACAGAAAGCGGTTATGAGGATACGGGGATTGCAGCATGGGTGGATGAGAAATGTGTGACTGTAGGTGAATGTTTCAGAAAGCCTCCTTTCTGGCCGGAAAAGTAAAAGTAAAGAACTGCAAATTAAAGAGGATGTATGAAGAAAAGGGGAGTTTTTCAATTGGTATTGGCATTTGCACTGTTGTTGCAGGCATCGGGTATCCATTCTATGGAGAGGGTGTATGTATCCACTGACAAAGAACTTTATCTGGCAGGGGAGAGCATATGGTGTTCCGTATTTTGTATTGATGAATCAACAGGCAAGTATTCGCAGTTCAGCAGCGTGGCATATCTTGAGTTCCATTCAAAAAGGGGGATTGAGGCCCTGATAAAGGTGGCTATGATTGATGGACGCGGGTGCGGAAGACTGCAGGTCCCGTTCAGTTTTGCGACAGGAAACTGTACCATTGTTGCGTATACGTCCAAAGATGGCGGTGATTCAAAAGGGGAATTCAACGGCAAGACGGTTACGGTGTTCAATACCCTTTCGTCAGACAAGGTGAAGGATGGTGTTGAGGTAGTGGAAAAGGGAGAACCGGTAATGGCTCCGGAACACAAACCGGTAGAGGATAGTGGTGCCATTTCAATTGAAGTGGGTGAACAGGGGAATGGCGCTGTTCCTGTAAAGATAAGGAATGCAGGAGGGGATGGGGCAAGCTTTAGTGTTTCAGTATACCATATTGACGGTATTGAGGATATCATAGGCAAGAGAGGATATGACAATACATCGCTGCTGGAGCGTAAGGGTGATTTTGAAGTTACCGGTATTGAGGAGTACGCGGGGGAGATGATAAGGACAAGGGTGTTCCGGGACGGCAAGCCCCTCCGGGGAAATGATGCAAAAGGGGTTTATATGTATATGTCGGCAATGGGCAATACTGATGATACATATATTGCCAATGTGGATTCATTGGGCTACGCCACATATTACACCAACAACATATCGGGAAAAAGGGATTTGTTGTTTGATGTGGTTACAAATGTAAGGCAGACAGCCAAAATAGGGAGCGGAGCGGGTTCCGGCAATGATTTAAGGGTGGAGAAAGTTGAGGGGGAATTCAAACATATTCCGGCAGAGATTCCGGTGCTCAAGATATCGGGAGAACTGGAAGAACCCCTCAAGAAAAGGAGTATGAGGATGCAGGTTGGGAGAAGGTTTGAACAAGATACCCTGTTTAATCTGATGCCTATGCGGAGCAATGACTTCTTTGGTGCCGTGGAACCGATAGTTTACAATTTGGACGATTATACCCGTTTTCCTCTGATGAAGGAGGTTATAAGTGAATATGTGAGCAACTTGAGGGTAAGGATGGTGGAAGGTGAGGAGCGCCTGCTGGTGTTGTGGCAGGAGACGGAAGGGGTATATACAGTTTCCCGACAATATGCACTTGCCCTTCTTGACGGTGTACCTGTGAGGGACCACTCCAAAATTATAAATATGGATCCTCTGTTGGTAAAGCAGATAATAATTTATCCCAGAAGATATCTGCTGAATTATTTCATGTTTGACGGAATTGTCAAGTTCAATACCTACAAAGGGGATATGGGGGGAATGAAGCTGGGTGAAGATGTGAATATCCTCAGCCATGACGGGCCACAGTATCCGTTGGCCTTTATGGGAGACAGGATTCCCGAAAACGGAAGGTATCCCAACTACAACAGTACCATATACTGGAACCCTGTTGTGGATATGGACAAAGATGGCGTTTATGAGTTCAATTGCCCCCTTCCGGATTATAAAGGGAACTTCAGGATTGTAGTAGAGGGAATTGATGGAGCTGGCAATGGCATTTATAAGGAGGCAGTTGTGTCAATTGAGTGATTTTTACCCTTGGTGCAAAAGCTATGTCTACGCCGCTTGCCTCAAGGAGTGCACAATCTGCCTCAAGTGTCCTTGGGTATGTTGCAAGGTCCTGAAAATATACTTACTATAGTGTGCTTGCATTTTGCAACTGAAAAAAATATAATATCCGCCATAATTTGAGGTGAAAATGGAAAATGATATAGCAGAAGTCATTTTGTTTTTTTATATTTACAACATTAAAGCCTTTTGTCTATGAAGCGTTTTTTCTTGTTTGTTGCATTTCTTGCAATAGTTCATGTTTCGCTCTTTGCGCAGGACGGGAATGTAGATGTCTCAAAGTATGATGCTGCAATTTTCAGAGGCCCGGTAGTGGAGTCATATCCCCATTATATAAGGGGTACTGCATATTTGTATTCTTCCGAGTTTATGAAAGAACGTGTGGTTTACAATAAGAAGCCTTTTTACAATGTAAAGCTCAATCTTGATGTTTACAGGGATATTGTATGTGTGATGGTGCCGGAGAGTTCAATTGTGATGGTGCTGGACAATTCACTTGTTGAGGGTTTTACCTTGTGCGGAAAGGAGTTTGTGCAGGCATCTGGTGTGGAAGGGCTTGAGAGGAATTTTTATGAGAAGCTTTATGGTGGCGGCAATATGCTGCTTAAAGAAACGGTAAAGAGATACCACAGGGTAGACAGGGGTAATGTGGAGTTCTATCCTATTGTCAAGTATTTTCTGGTCAAGGATTGTAAAGCTGTGCGGGTGAAGGGTATGAAGGCGTTCAAGAAGGTTTATCCCGATAAAAAGAGGGAATTGCGCAAATACAGGAATGCTTTGTATGATTCAGGCAAGGTGTCGGACAATGAACAGCTCTATAGGGCTTTGGCTGAGTATGCAGATAAAAATTTATGATGTGTATGAACAGGATATTGTCTATATGTATGGCATTGGTTTTTGCGGCACAGGTTGATGCTGCTGGCCAGAGGATTGTACACAGGAATATAGGATTGGATTCTCTTATGACAGTTATGCAGGGATTTTGCCGGGGAACGGTATATTATGTCCCGGGGGCAAATGCTGCGTCGCTGGTTTATACTGTTGATGCCACTTCTCCAGGTGCCCTGGACAGGATTGTGGGGGTTCTTGCCAATAGCGGATATACTGTTACCGGCTATGAAGGCGACATTTATGTGCTCAAAGGTATAGGTCTTAAGGAGGGGCTTCCTTTGGAGTATTTCAAACAGCAGGTGCTGGAGCAGGAAAAGGACCATATTCTGGTGGAGACGCTGAAGGGGACCGCTAATGAAGTTACTGCAACAAACAGGGTTTATTTGATTGGAGACAAGGATAATGCCAAAAGTGGGGAGTCGGTGTATTTGAGCGGCTATATACGCAATTACAGGACAGGGGAACCGGTAGTTGGGGTTACCCTTTACGATAATGAATCAAAGGCTATTGCGCAGAGCGACCAGCACGGTTTCTACAAGATAATGCTTCCTGTTGGTGATGTGGAGCTTAATGTGGCGGGATTCTCATTGGAAGAGATGAATGTGAAGCTGCAGGTTTTCAATGACGGTTTCCTGGATATTGTGGTGAAGGAGAAGATTTTTGCCCTTAATGAGGTTATTGTCACATCAGAAGACAACAACAAGGTGAGGAGCGTGTCAATGGGTATTGAGAACTTGAGGATAAGTGCCATAAAGAAGGTCCCTGTTGTGTTGGGAGAGGCAGATGTGGTGAAGGTGCTCCTTACACTTCCAGGTGTGAAAAGTGTTGGTGAGGCTTCCAACGGATTTAACGTAAGGGGTGGGGCAGTTGATCAGAATCTGGTGCTGTTCAACGGAGGAACAGTGTACAACCCCTCCCATATGTTCGGTATTTTTTCGGGATTCAATCCCGACGTGATAAGTGATGTGGAGCTGTACAAATCATCAATTCCAGTGAATTATGGCGGCAGGATCTCATCTGTGCTGGATGTAAATACAAGGCAGGGGAACAATAAGGAGGTGATAGCCTCGCTCAGTGCGGGGGCCCTTACAACCAAGGGCCACATTGAAGGCCCTATAGGCAAGAAGACAACATTCATAGCTGGAGTAAGGACAACATATTCAGACTGGCTGCTGGGACTGCTTCCAAAGGATAGCGAGTACAAGATGGGTACGGCATCATTCTTTGATGTTACGGGAGGCCTTACCCATAATTTCAATGACAAGCATTCTGTCCATTTTAACGGATACTATTCAAGTGACCAGTTCAAGTTCAGGATAAATACCAAGTATGCATACGAGAATATGAACGGGTCTGTAAGGTGGAGGAGCAATTTCAATACAAAGCATTCCATGGAGCTGGTTGCAGGATATGACAATTACAATTATCTCACATCGGACTGGACAAACGAGGCGAAGGCATATGAAATGTCATTTGACATCTCTCAAGTGTATGGTAAACTGAATATGAAATATATGCCGGTTATAGACCATAGAATAACATATGGAGCGGATTTTGTTTCATATGACCTTATGCCGGGAAGCTATCTTCCTGTGGGGGAAAGTTCTTTGGTAGCGCCGAAAATAATGGATAATGAGACAGCTGTGGAGGGTGCCGTTTATGTGGGAGACAACTGGGCCGTGAATGACAGGCTCTCGGTAGACTACGGAGTGAGGTATTCGATGTTCAGGTCTGACAAGTTCTATTCTGCACCGGAGATAAGGATGTCGGGAAGATACCTGATAAACGAAAAGTTCTCTGTCAAGGCGGGATTCAACAGTATGAGGCAGTATATCCATATGCTTTCAAATACCATCTCGGTTTCTCCTACCGATACTTGGAAACTCAGTGATAAGGATATTGCTCCGCAGAAGGGTTGGCAACTAGCGGCAGGTGCTTATACCAATGTCATTGATGACAAGGTGGAACTTTCGTTGGAGGCGTATTACAAGAGGATGGACAATTATCTTGATTTTAAGAGCGGTGCATCTTTGGTGATGAACAGCAATATTGCCAATGATGTGATAGACGTTAAAGGAAAGGCTTATGGTGTGGAACTGATGGCATCAAAACCGTTGGGAAAATTGTATGGATGGGCTTCGTATACATGGTCAAGGACAAAGCTTAGGGAGGTTGGAGACAGGGGAACTTCTGCAATTAACAGGGGAATGTGGTATAATGCGGCGTATGACAAGCCTCACGAATTCAAAGTTGTAGGAAATTACAAGTTTACCCATAGGGCCATTCTTTCTGTGAATATGGATTTCGCAACCGGCAGACCTGCAACGGTGCCTGTTGCCTATTACGAGTACAATGATGCGGTAAGACTGTACTACACCCAAAGAAATTCGCATAGGGTTCCAAACTATTTCAGAATGGATATAGCTATAAATATAGAACCTACTCACAGGCTGAAAGCTTTTACCCATTTCTCATTTACAGTTGGAGTGTATAATGCAACAGGCAGAAAGAATGCCTATTCTATATTTTACGAGGGCTCCAAATATAGTGTGCACGGCTATAAGTTGAGCGTATTTGCTGCGCCTGTGCCGTATATGAACTTCAACTTCAAATTTTAAGGAGGAGAGATTATGGAAGTACTGAAATGTGCAGTTATTGTTTTGGTGGCGGCTATTGTGGCCGGATGTGTATATGATTATGGTGTTGGAGGAGAAACCAAGCTTGAGAAGAGCCTTGTAGTGATAGAAGGGGATATTGTTGCCGGGGGAATTTCTGAGGTGAAAATTTCAACAACGGCAAATATCACATACCATCCGTCAACCTGGGGGGATGAGGCTTCAACCAAAGTAGAGGATTTGTATCCTTTTGATAAGGTATGTCAGGTATGGGTGGAAAGCTCTGCCGGAGAAGTTTGGCCCGGAAGGGATTCATTCTATGTGTGGAAGTTTGATGAAATGGGTTCGTACCGCCAGTTCAGGAGGATGTATGTGATAGATACAAGAGATCTCCCTCTGGATGGAGAGTACAGGTTGTGTGTTTCTTATCCCGACAGGGGTGAATACCATTCCTATTTCAAGAGGGTACAGAGGGCACAGGACATTGATTCTTTTGATTTCTCTTTTAAGCCTGATACATCTTCAATTGATATTGTCATCAATAGCAGTGGTAGTGAGGGGAATACTCCGTATTACAGATGGAAGTACGAGGAGTGGTGGGAAAATGAGCCTCCATTGATGCCTAATGTTAAATATAAAGGCAAACTGGATACCCTTTCGAGAAAGGAAAAGGATTCTCTTGCCAAATGTTTTGACAGGTTTGCATCTACAGAAATTATGCTTGAGAATACAGAGAAACTGAGTGGAAATATGGTGAGGGGGAAGGTGATAAACACTCTTTACAGGGAACAGAGGAAGGTTAATGCACTATATTGCATAACTGTGTACCAGTATCCGCTCGATAAGGAAGGTTATGATTATTATGAGGCTATGCGTGTAAATGCAGATGAGATGGGGGGATTGTTTTCACCGTATCCGAGTGAAATGACTGGAAATATTGTGTGCGAAACGTATCCGGAAGAGCTGGTCGTGGGTTATGTGAATGTGTGCACTGTGGCAAAGGAGAGGCGTTTCCTTGATGGAGAGGCTCTCAAATTGTTCAATCGCAGAAAATGTCTGGACTTTACAACCATAAATTTGGACGAAAATAAGGTGACATGGTTGGATGCATACTATGAACTTGATATGAGGCCGTACGATTGTGAAAAGAAACTGGTTCCATATGAGCCGCCGGTAGAACCGGGCGAACCGCCTAAGATTGATTACCTGATAGAAAGAGATTGTGGTGTGTCATATTGGGGTACCGCGGATTGCCATCAAGTGCTCAATTGTTATTCTAAACCTGATTTTTGGCCAAGATAGAAACTGACGTTATGGTAAAGGGAAGTAAAAGTTTTATTGTAGCGGTGCTTGCTCTGCTTGTCAATATTGTTGCACAGGGGCAGGAGCGCGTATATGTTTCAACCGACAAGAACGCTTATCTTGCCGGGGAAGACCTTTGGTGTTCTGTATACTGCCAGGATGGCAATACGGGAAAATATTCAAACTTGAGCAGTGTGGCATATCTTGAGTTCCATTCTGCGCAGGGGGTGGAGGATCTGATCAAGGTTCCGCTGGTAAAGGGAAGGGGGTGTGGAAGATTGCAGATTCCATTTGATTTTGCTACGGGCAACTATTCCATTGTGGCCTACACAAAATTGCATGGAGGGGATTCCAAAGGCGATTTTAGTGGGAGAGTGGTTACGGTTTACAATACGGTAACAGCAGAAAAAGTCGACAGGGCTGTTGAGATTGTGGAGCAATTGCCAGATGCGGTAGCGGTGCCTGCCGGGTATGGAGATGTGATGATTGGAGCCAAGGCTGATCTTCAGAAAGGTGTGTTGCCGGTTAAAATTACCAATACAGGCATGGTGGAGGCAAGCATCAATGTCTCGGTATTCCATTATGACGAACTGGAGAAAAACTCGGAGGGGTTGAGGAGTGCCAGCGGAACATTGTTGGAGAGGAAGGGGGATTTTGCCGAGACCGGGGTTACAGATTTTGCCGGAGAGGTAATAACCCTTGAGGTTGAACCTCTGCAGTGGAGCAAGGATTGGTGGAAAGGTGTGTATGTATATATGTCTGCAAAGGGTAATGAGGATGACCTGTATGTGGGAAGGATTGATTCATTGGGAAGGGTTACGTATTATACAAATAATATGTCGGGAGACAAGGACCTGATGATTGAAGTCGTGGATAATGTAGCTGTTTCTGCAAGATTTTCCGGACAGGAGGGGGTAATGCAGAAATATAAGGTTAAAGTGCTGGAGAACAAATATAACCATAAGGCTGGAGAGATTCCGGTGCTGAAGATTTCCCAAAAGATGAGGGGTACACTTGACAAAAGGAGCATGAGAATGCAGATAGGCAAGAGGTTTGCGGCAGATTCAATATTCAACCTTATGCCTATGCGTACCTCATCGTACCTTGGAGCAGCACTCCCTTTGAAATATAATCTGGATGATTATACCAGGTTCCCTACAGTTGATGATGTGGTGAGGGAGTATGTGTCATATTTGAGGATAAGGACTATGGATGGCGTGAGGGGATTCAAGGTCGTGAACCAGGATGGCAATGATTTTTCATGGGCTTCAAAAGGGCAGGCGCTGGCATTGCTTGATGGTGTGCCTGTAAGGGACCATAATACGATAATCAATATGGACCCGCTGCTTATAAAAGAGATTCAGGTGTATCCGAGACAGATTGTGCTGAATCACTTTGTATTTGACGGAGTTGTGAAGTTCAATACATACAAGGGGGATATGGGCGGTCTTAAAATGGGGGAGAATTTCTCCATTGTTCCCCATAGTGGTGTCCAATATCCGCTGGCATTCCTGGGAGATGGAATTTTGGAGAATTTGCGCTATCCCAACTATAACAGTACCCTATACTGGAATCCTCTGGTTGAGGTTGGGGAAGGTGAGACATTTGAGTTCAGTTGCCCGCTTCCAAAATACAGGGGAGAATTCAAGATTGTTGTAGAGGGAATTGATGGAGCGGGCAATGGTATTTATAAGGAGGCAGTTGTGTCAATTGAGTGATTTATTGTACATTTGTGAGATAAACATCTGAACAATGAAGAAGTTTTTCCTTATTCTGTTGTGGGCGGTGTTTTCTGTCCACAATTTTTCTTTGTACTCCCAGCAAAAGTATGATTTTGTTGCGGAGGCCGGTATGGATGCCGCAGTTTACCGCGGCCCCGAAGCTGTTAAATACCCTTTCAGATATGAAGGTACCCCGTATGCCTATACGGAGAGTTTCCTCAGCGGTACACTGGTGTATAATGGGGTGTTCTACAAGGGGCTGCTCCTTAACTTTAATGCCCATAGGGATGAGCTGCATCTGAAAATGCCTTCGTCGGGAATAGTAATTGAACTGGACAGGAGAATTGTGGGGGAGTTTTCTTTTGGTGGAAGGAGTTATGTTTCCCTTATTGGAGAGAGGGCTGTTGATGGGTTGCAGGAGGGGTTCTACCAGATGCTCTACAAGGGGGAGGATATGCTGGTGAAGAAGAATGGCAAGAGCTTCCATGAGAGGCTGCAGAACGGGGGGAGTTCAAAAGGGGCTTTCAGATTCTTTGACCCGGCAGACAGGTATTATGTCGTTAAAGATGGTGTGCCGGTGCAGATATCAAAGGTGAAACACTTTACCAAGGTATATAAAGATAAAAAGAAGGCTGTTAAAGGCTTTATCAGGAAGAATAAGATAAAGTTCATTGATATGGATGACAATGATCTTGCACTTGTTGAGGTAATGGAGTTTGTTGACAATAATTGAGGCATGGCATGAAACACTTTATAATATCTGTTGTTTTTTCCCTGTTCATGTTGGGACAAGTCCAGCAGGGGTATTCACAGGCAAAGGTCCACAGGAATATAGGATTGGATTCACTTATGGTGCTTCTTCAGAAAGAGAGCGGACAGAAGATATATTATCAGAGTGACGCCTCGGCAAAGAATCTTACCTTTACTGTAAACGAAGGGGATCCTTCATATACAGGGCAGATAAAGGAAGACCTGGCAGACAATGGTTACACAATCCTTTCTCTAAAGGGGTATATATTTGTCCTTAAAGGTGCTGGCCTGGCGCAGGAGCTTCCTTGGGATTATTTTTCGGCGGCCGCTAAGCGGGAGAAGCAGCCTGTTGCACAGGATTATATAGATGCATTGGCAGAAAGTGCAAATGTAGCAACATCACAGAACAAGACCTATCAGATAGGTGATAAGGGAAATGTGAGTGCCTCGGGGAAGGCTTATATGAGCGGCTATGTGAGGGATGCGGTTACGGGAGAACCTGTAGTGGGCGTTTCACTGGTAGACAATGTTACCAAATCTTATGCCCAGTCAGATGCACACGGCTTCTACAAGATACTGTTGCCTGTGGGAAAAACCGTGCTGGATGTGGGCGGCTATTCTCTTGAGGATACAAAAGTGCATCTGCAGGTGTACGGTGAGGGTACATTGGATGTAGTGGTAAAGGAAAAGGTGTTTGCTTTGTCGGGAGTGGTTGTCTCTGCTGAGAATACAAATAAGGTAAGGGCAAACCATATGGGTATAGAGAAGGTGAGGATGGACAGGGTAAAGAATGTCCCTATGGTGTTTGGAGAGTCTGATGTGGTAAAGATTATCCTCACCCTGCCCGGCGTTAAATCTGTGGGTGAGGCTTCCAGTGGTTTCAATGTGAGGGGTGGTGCCACAGACCAGAACCTTGTCCTGTTCAATGGAGGTACCGTGTATAACCCGTCCCACCTTTTTGGAGTGTTTTCGGGTTTTAATCCCGATATCGTCAGCGACATTGAACTGTACAAGAGTTCTGTTCCGGTGGAGTACGGAGGAAGAATCTCTTCTGTACTGGATGTGAACAGCAGGGAAGGAAACAACAAGAAGATTACAGGCTCTCTTGGTATAGGGCTCCTTACAGCCAAAGGACATGTGGAGGGACCGGTGGGCAGCAAGACCACATTTATAGCGGGGGCGAGGGCAACATACTCGGACTGGCTTCTTTCATTGCTCCCTGAGGAGAGTGAATATAACGACGGTGCGGCATCATTCTATGATCTTACGGCGGGCATTACACATAAGTTCAATGCCAACAATTCCATACATGTAAACGGATATTAT
This sequence comes from Bacteroidales bacterium, assembly GCA_015060225.1. GTDB lineage: Bacteria > Bacteroidota > Bacteroidia > Bacteroidales > UBA932 > Egerieousia. Next base: position 115,204 of record SUYX01000001.1, read on the forward strand.
TCGGTTGATGATTTCAGTTTCAGTGCGGATACCCTGTACAAATACAGGAATGCAAATGCCTCATTAAAATGGAAGAGCAATTTTGGAGACAAGACATCAATGGAACTCACTGCCGGTTATGACCATTACGATTATGCCACTATAGACAAGTTCAGCCCGTTGAAGGCGTATGAGATGTCATTCAGGATAGAGCAGATGTATGGCAAGCTCAGGTTCAAGTCTCTTTTGAGTGAGAAGCATACCATCACATACGGTGCCGATATCGTGTCGTTTGATCTTCTTCCGGGAAGCTATCTCCCTTATGGGGATGCCTCCCTGGTGGTTCCGGATATCATCCCAAATGAGACTGGCATAGAGGGGGCTGCGTATTTGAGTGACAGTTGGAGCATATCGGAGAAGTTGTCATTGGATTTTGGCGTGAGGTATTCCATGTTCAATTCAGACAAGTTCTACAGTGGACCCGAGTTCAGGTTGTCGGGAAGAGCAATGTTGTCTGACAAAGTATCATTCAAGGTGGGGGTAAATACAATGCAGCAATATATCCATATGTTGTCAAACTCAATATCGGTTTCCCCTACAGACATATGGAAATTGAGCGACAGGAACATAAAGCCGCAGAAGGGTTGGCAGGTTGCAGGAGGATTCTATGCCTCACTGTTCAACAACAAGGTTGAGGCCTCAATTGAGGGATATTATAAAGAGATGGACAATTACCTCGATTACAAGAGCGGTGCAGTAATTATAATGAACAGGAACATTGCGGAGGATGTGATAAATACCCAGGGAAGGGCCTATGGAGCGGAGCTGATGCTCAAGAAATCTGTAGGAAAGCTCAACGGATGGCTCTCTTATACCTATTCCAAGACACAATTGAGGGAGAAGGATGAGAGGGGAGTGAACGCAATTAACGGAGGAAGATGGTACGATGCCTCGTATGACAAGCCGCACGATGCAAAACTGGTTGCCAACTACAAGTTTACCCATAGGGTGAGCATATCGGCCAATGCAGATTATTCTACAGGGCGCCCTATAACGGTGCCTATAGCAAAGTATGAGTATGGTGGGGGATACAGGTTGTATTACTCAGACAGGAACTCATTCAGGATTCCCGATTATATGAGGATAGATGCGGCTCTGAATATAGAGCCTACCCACAAGTTGGGGGCATTTACCCATTTCTCCTTCTCTATAGGTGTTTATAATGTTACCGGAAGGAAAAATGTCTATTCTGTCTACTTTGACACTGATGCGGCCGGTCAGATAAAGGGACACCAGCTCTGTATTTTTGGAGCACCTATCCCGTATGTCAACTTCAATTTCAAATTTTAGCAGAGGGAGGATATGGCAATGGAAAACAGATATTTGAAAATTATGATTTGTTCCCTGATTGCATTGGCAATGGGAAGCTGTGTATATGATTTTACTCCCGACAGTGATGACCTGCAGGGGCTTGATAAACCTCTTCTTGTAATTGAGGGGGATATTATAGCCGGAGGAACTACCCTTGTAAAACTTGGTTCCAGCAAAGCGGTGCTTAATGGGATTGTAAACGAAAAGATAGATTATGTAGGGACAACAGTGTGGGTTGAGAGCGAGGAGGGACAGATATGGAATGGCCGTGCCATGGATGATGTGCTTTCATCCCAAATTGTCAATGACAAATTTGAAATTGATACCAGGGAGTTGCCTATGGATGGCAGATACAGGCTGTGTGTTTCTGTCCCTGGCAGAGGTGAATACCGTTCTGCTTTCAAGCCGGTTGCCATTTCACCGGAGATAGACAGTGTGTCGTACAGCTTTACGGAGGACAGGAATGGGGTTCAGTTTGAAGTCTCAACACATAATGATTCTGCTGAGCCTTTATATTGCAGATGGTCTTTTGAAGAGGATTGGGAGAGCAATGCCGGGCTGATCCCATACTTGAGGGCCAAACTGGACAAGGAGACAAGCAAAATTACATTTGATGAGCTGACAGAAGAGGAGAGGAGAGCGATGACAAGATGTTTCAGCAAAAGCATTTCAAAGGATATATATATTGAAGGGACCGACAAGCTTTCCAAGAACATAATCAGCAGGGCGAGGCTTAATGTGGTAGCCGGAACCGACAGAAGAATCTCATCATTATATTCACTCACTGTTACCCAAACTGCAATGGATAAGGAGGCATTCAAATATTGGGAGGGGATAAAGGCCAGCATAAGCGGTACAGGAGGCCTTTTTGCCCCAATGCCAAACGAAGTGAGGGGTAACATAAAGTGTGATACTTATCCCGACGAAACCGTACTTGGGTACATAAATGTATCTACTGCCACAACCCAAAGGAAGATGGTTTATGCAATAGAGCTGCAGCTCTTCAGGAGAACCTGTTTTGAGACAATGTATCCCGATTCATTGTGGCTGGACCTGTTCAATTCCGGTGAGCTCCCCATAAGGTATGAATACGGTGAAAAAGGCAATATTGTGGCGAATCAGGTTTATTGGGCCAGTGCCGAGTGTGCCGATTGCCGTACATACTCAAACAGTACAAGACCTGACTGGTGGCCGGAGGGGAGATGATGTATAATATTGGAACAACGATGATGATGAAAAGATATATTCATATTTTGGTTGCATTGGGTGCTGTATTCTGCACTTTTGGGGCAAATGCCCAGGAACGGGTTTACGTTTCAACGGACAAGGAGTGTTACATAGCCGGCGAGCCCATATGGTTTTCCGTTTACTGCATGGCAGATGACAAGGGGGGCTTCAGTTCTGTGAGCAAGGTTGCGTATCTTGAACTCCACACTTCAGGAGGGGTGTTTTCTACGGTAAAAGTGGCCCTTAAGGAGGGGCGCGGATGCGGAAGGATGCTTATACCTCTAACTGTCCCTACAGGAAACTGTTCCATTGTGTCATACACCGGGCTGGATGGGGGCAACTCAACAGAAGCTTTTGCAGGTAAGATTATTACAATATTCAATACCCTTTCAAGTGCAAAAGTCCCAGAAGGGGTTGAGATTGTACCGTCTGACCTCCCTGTAAAGGGGGATGGTGTGCCGCAGGTGGGGAGCAATGTATTCAGTGTGGATGTGCAGAAGGATGATACAGGTATTGAGGGGGCGTTTCCTGTAAGCATAAGGAATCTTTCGGACAAAGGGATCAGGTTCTCAGTATCCATTTATCACAATGATGAATTGAATTCTCTTGTAGGTGAATGGGGATACAATAATACCTCACTCCTGGAGAGGAGAGGCGGTTTCAGCAGGAGCGGGAGGATTGATTATGCCGGAGAGGTAATAAAGGCAAAGATTACTGGCCGGGACAATGCTGCAGAACAGATGGACGGGAAGCTTGTATATATGTCTGCAATGGGAAATACAGATGACATATATGTTGCTTCTGCAAATGGAAATGGGGTGGTAACATTCTATACAAACAACATTTACGGGACAAGGGATCTTGTATTTGAAGTGGTGGGGGATACATCAAAAGCATATGATGTGGAGATTCTCAAACCGGACCATATTCACAAGAGTGTCCCTGTGCCGGTATTGAAAATATCTCCAAAAATGAGGGAGGCCCTTCTGCAACGCAGCACAGATATGCAGATTGCGAGGCGCTTTGAGGCGGATACATTGTTCAATCTGATGGAAATGCGGGAGACCTCATTTATAGGGAATGTGCAGCCCCACATATATAACCTGGATGATTATACAAGATTTCCTGTAATGGAGGAGGTTATTAGGGAATATGTGAAGGATTTGAGAGTAAGGAAAGAGGGTGGGGAGACAGTGTTGAGAATATTGTGGGATACCAGGGCCAAGGCTCTTGTATTGTTGGACGGGGTGCCCGTACTTGACCACTCGGCAGTTGTAGGGATGGATCCGCTTCTTGTAAGGCAGATTGCAGTTTATCCGCGCAGGTATGTGCTGAACAATCTGGTGTATGACGGAATTGTGAAGTTCAATACATACAAGAACGATATGGGGGGGATAAAACTGGGCAGGAATGTATCCATTGAGACCCACAAGGGGGTTGAATATCCACTTGCATTCCTCGGTGACGGAGTACTGGGAAAAGAGAACTATCCAAATTTCAACAGCACAATATACTGGAACCCTACAGCTGAGATTGGGGCAGGAGAAACTTTTGGGTTCTATTGTGCAAAACCGCAATATAAAGGGGCGTTCAGGATGGTTATAGAGGGGATTGATTCCCAAGGGAAAGAGGTCTTCTTTACCACAACATTCAATTTGTAGCAGAGTATGAAATCCATCCTTGGAATAGGCAATGCCGTTACCGATATCGTTTGTGACATTCCCGACAATTCATTTCTTGCCCGGATGCAGCTTTCTCCCGGTGGAATGACCCACATAGATGGGGAAAGAGCTGGCCGTATTGCAAGTATGCTGGATGGAATCCGGACAATTTCCATACCGGGAGGCTCGTCTGCAAATACTGTTGCAGCAGCATCGCTTTTGGGAATGAGGTGCGGATTTGTAGGGAAGGTAGGACATGATCCAATGGGTGATGAGTATCTGTACGATTTGAAACAGAACGGTGTCTTTCCGCATCTTTACAGGGGAAATCTTCCGAGTGCCGGGTCCATGGCATTTGTGTCGGGAGCTGATGGGGAAAGGACGGTTGCAACATATCTTGGAGCGGCATTGGAGTTGGGGGTGGAGGAGATTGTCCCGGAACTCTTTGACAATTATAATTTCCTTCATATAGAGGGGTATCTGTTGCAGTGCAATGGAGTTGTGGAAAAGGCAATGGAGATTGCCACGGAGAGAGGGATGACAATCTCGTTTGATCTGGGCAGCTGTAATATGGTGGAGAAATACGCCCCGTTGCTGCACCGTCTTGTAAATGAGTATGTGGATATTCTATTCGCAAATGAGGCAGAAGCGCTCTCCTTTACGGGGAAGGGGGGGGAGGCTGCCTCCAAAGCCATATCGGGAATGGGGCATGGAAAAACAGCTGTTGTGAAACTGGGTGAAGAAGGGTCGGTTGTCTGCCGCGGAGAGGAGCTTTACAGGATAGAGGCGGTAGCTGCAAATGTTGTGGATACAATTGGAGCGGGGGATGCTTATGCCGCAGGATTCCTGTGCGCACACTCACTGGGAGCCCCTCTGCACATATGTGGCAGGGCAGGAGCAATACTGGCATCTCATGTGGTTTCTGCAGTTGGTCCAAAAATTGGCAAATCTAGACGGGAAGAAGTTAAAAAGGCGTTAGGGGATTATTTGGAAATTAAAGATTAGTATTTTTGCCGCCATGTTTAGAGCGGCAAAATTTTTATTTATACTTCTGTTGGCAGTTTCCTGCGATGCAGTGGACATTCATCCTTATGATTGCAGAATAAGGGGAGAAAGGGATATCAACGCCACCAATATCGGAAAGATTACGGAATACCTCAACTGCAAGAAAGAATTCAGGTTTGCCTTTATAAGTGATACCCAAAGGTGGTATGATGAAACTGAAGATGCTGTAAAGGCCATCAATGGGAGAGGGGTTGATTTTGTAATCCACGGAGGCGACCTTACCGATTTTGGAGCTACAAAAGAGTTCCTGTGGCAACGGGATATCCTTTCCCGTCTGGATGTTCCGTGGATAGCACTCATAGGAAACCATGATTGCCTGGGCTCGGGTGAGCAGGCATTTGAGGCTATTTTTGGGGAACTAAACTTCAGTTTCAAGGCAGGAAATGTACTGTTTGTGTGCCTTAATACAAATGCTCTGGAGTATGACTACAATACTCCGGTTCCCGATTTCTCATATATGTCAGAGCTGTTGGACAATATTCCGGAAGGGGTTGAGAAGACGGTATTTGTAATGCATGCCAGACCATATGCAAGTGGATTCAACAATAATGTTGCCCATATATTTGACCGCTATACAAGGGAATTTCCGGGGGTGCAGTTTTATCTCTTTGGTCATGAGCACAAGATGATGGAGAAGGATCTGTTCAATACAGGGCTTACATATTACGGGGTTTCCAATATAGAAAAAAGGAAGTATTATCTGTTTACCATAAAAGAGGAGGGTTTTGAGTATGAGGTTGTGGAGTTTTAGTGTGCTGGTGCTCATTGTGTCACTTCTGTTCCCAGATACCGTACATGGGCAATGGAAACTCAAACCCTCTATAGGAATATTGCAGGTGGCAGGAAACATGGGGCTTGTCTCTGCCGGGTTCGGATGGGATTATGGCCGTAAAAACCAATGGGAAACAACTCTACTGTACGGATATATACCAAAACATGAGGGGAAGAGGGGGTATGCTACCTTTACATTGAAACAGACATATATCCCATGGAGCAACCACTTGAATGATAATGTGACTTTTGAGCCGCTCACTTGCGGGATGTATTTGAATTCAATACTGAGCAGGGATTTTTGGGTAAGGGAACCCGATAAATACCCCAAAGGGTATTATGGGTTCTCCACCAAGATAAGGTTCAATATATTTATAGGAGAGAGCATAAGTTTCTATCCCACATCCGCTGAGGAATATGTAATAAAGGGGGGCTCCCTTTTCTGGGAGTTTGGAGCAACCGACATCTACATCATAAGCAAGGCTACAAACAGGTATCTCAAGTTCTGGGACATTTTTGGCCTTTCGTTCGGACTCAAGCTGAGGTTCTGTTAGAGAATCTCCCTGAGAAATTCTCCGGTGTAGGAGCTCTTGCTTTGGGCAACTTGTTCGGGTGTACCCTCAGCAATGATGCAGCCACCTCCTGATCCCCCTTCAGGGCCCATGTCAATAAGCCAGTCAACACTCTTGAGCACATCAAGGTTATGCTCAATCACCACAACGGTATTACCCTGGTCAACAATTTTCTGGAGTACTCCAAGCAGTATCTTTATATCCTCAAAATGGAGCCCCGTTGTAGGCTCATCCAGTATGTATATACTGTTGCCGGTTCCCTTCTTTGCAAGTTCAGTGGCAAGCTTTACTCTCTGGCTCTCACCTCCGCTCAAGGTGGTTGAAGGCTGTCCGAGCTTTATGTAACCCAATCCCACATCGTTGAGGGCCTTTATCTTTTGGGCAATTGACGGTACCGGTTCAAAGAACTCCATTGCCTGGGCTATAGTCATCTCCAGTACATCATTGATGCTTTTTCCCTTATATTTTACCGCAAGGGTATCCTGATTGTACCTTTTGCCGTTGCACTCCTTGCAATGGACATATACGCTTGGGAGGAAGTTCATCTCAATTGTTTCAACACCGGCACCTTTGCAGGTTTCACAGCGCCCCCCCTTCACATTAAAGGAGAACCTTCCGGCCTTGAATCCCCTGATTTTTGCATCGGGAGTATTCTCAAACAGTTTTCTTATATCTCCAAATACATTTGTATATGTTGCAGGATTGCTGCGTGGGGTACGTCCTATAGGACTCTGGTCCACCACTATGAGTTTGTCTACATTTCCTATCCCTTCAATCTCCCTGTATGGCAGTGGTGTTGCCAGAGAACGGTAAAAGTGTTTGCTCAATACAGGCATAAGGGTTTCGTTGATGAGGGTGGATTTGCCGCTTCCGCTTACACCGCTAATACCGACAAGGCAACCCAATGGCAACCTGAGGTCAACCCCCTTGAGGTTGTTGCCTGTTGCACCTTTGAGTTCAAGGAATTTTCCGTTCCCTTTCCGTCGGGAAGCAGGTACCTCAATTTTACGGATGCCTCTGAGGTAGTCTGCAGTGAAACTCCCCAGTTCTGCAACCTCTTCAAGTGTCATACTGTATATCTTGTCGGGAGCACCGTTGTAGAGGAGTTTTCCCCCAAGAGCTCCGGCTCCCGGACCAAGGTCTATAAGGTGGTCGCTCTCCCGTATCATCTCCTCATCATGCTCCACAACCATTACGGAGTTCCCCTCATCCCTCAATTTTTTCAAAGAAGATATGAGCTTGCGGTTATCTCTCTGGTGGAGGCCGATACTTGGCTCGTCAAGTATATACAGCACATTTACCAGCTTGCTGCCAATTTGGGTGGCGAGCCTTATGCGCTGGCTCTCTCCACCACTGAGGCTACGTGTAGAGCGGCTCAAGGAGAGGTAATTCAAACCAACCTGCTGCAAGAACCCTATCCTGTCTCCCAGCTCCTTCAGTATATCCCGGGCAATCATGTTCTGTTTTTCCGACAATTTCCCCGGAAGTGTCCCAATCCATTCCGCCAGCTCATCCATATCCATTGCACTAACCTGGGCAATGTCCTTTTCATCTATCTTGAAATGCAGCGCATCTTTGTTCAGGCGTGTACCTTTACATTCGGGGCATTCAAGCTCCTCAATGAAGCGCTCCTTCTTCTCACTTATCTCCTCATTGTTCTGCTCCAGTTTTGAGATGACCCCTGCAAATGGGGAGAGTTGGGTGCCATCTGAAAGATTCACCCTGAAGAGCTCCTCCGTTCCGTAAATTATCATGTCCATGACATCCTGCGGGAGGTTCTTTACAGGCACATTGAGGGAGAATTCATGCACCTTTGCCATGCTCTCCAATATCCTGAACCAATTGTTGTCCTTATATGGGCCCAAAGGCTCAAATGCTCCCTGCAGGATGCTTTTTCCTGTATCCGGAACAATCTTCTCCATATCTATTCTGGAGATGTATCCCAATCCCTTGCATCTTGGACAGGCTCCCTGTGGAGAGTTGAATGAAAATGTGTGCGGAGCAGGTTCGGGGAATGAAATTCCGCTTTTGGGACACATCAGATGCTTGCTGAAATATCTCAGTGGGGCATCCTGCTCAGAGTAGTCAAGGATTGCAAGAGTCCCTTTACCCTGCTGCAGGGCCTGCTCAACTGAGTTGGAGATGCGTTTGTAATCATCGTTGTCTGGAACAAGCTTGTCAATTACAAGTTCTATGAAATGTGTCTTGTAGCGGTCAAGAGGTGATACATCTGCAAGAAAATGTATCTGGCCGTCTATCCTTATCTGCTGGTACCCTTTTTTTATAAGGCTCTCAAACAGCTCTTTGTAATGTCCTTTCCTGCCAACCACAACAGGAGCAAGGATAATGCATTTCTTTCCGGCATACTCGTCAAGTATAAGGGAAATGATCTGCTCGTTGGTATATTTTACCATTGGAAGTCCCGTGGCAGGAGAATAGGCTGTAGATGCCCTTGCATACAGGAGCCTGAGGAAGTCGTAGATTTCGGTAATGGTCCCTACGGTAGAGCGTGGATTCCTGCCGGTTGTCTTCTGCTCAATGGCAATGATTGGGCTCAGACCGGTGATTGACTCTACGGCCGGTCTCTCCAGAATCCCTATGAACTGGCGTGCATAGGCAGAAAGGGTCTCCATATAACGTCTTTGCCCCTCTGCATATATTGTATCAAATGCCAAAGAGGATTTTCCGCTTCCGCTCAAACCTGTTACAACAACAAGCCTGTTGCGGGGAATCTCAACATCAACCCCTTTGAGGTTGTGCTCCCTGGCCCCTGTTACCGTTATCTTCTCCATATTAATCCCTGCTGGTTGGAACAAGTACTTTATATTTCTTCCCGTATTTGTTGGTCAGTTTGTTTGAGCGGATCCATTCGTTGCACATCTTTATCATCTTGAAATTTGTATTGTGCTCCCTTGCAAACTCGCTCCAGTTTGCAACAGGTCCGGTTACCTCAACAACTTTGCACTCAATAGGCTTGTATTTGTCCTCTTCACTAATATTGAAACCGTAATCCTTAAGATTGTTCATTATTATCTTGAATGCCACAGCCCTGTAAACATACCTTGCAGTCTCCAGCGGAAGCTGCATGTCATAATAGTTCTTGAGTGACTGGTATCCTATCCTGCTGTCAATATTTGCCATACCTACATTGTATGAAGCTGCGGCGAGGGTCCAGGTGCCGTATTTCTCATACCCCTTGCGGAAATACTTGCATGCGGCCCTTGTAGCCTTCTCCCAATTGTACCTTTCATCTACCTCAGAACCTACCTCCAGACCGTAATCTTTGGCTGTGCCGGATAGGAACTGCCAATAACCCTTTGCACCTGCAGGGGAGGTCTGCGGCTGGAGCGAGCTCTCTGCCACACATAGGTAGAAAAAGTCCCGGGGAATACCCTCTTCTTCCAATATCCTGCATATCATATCCTTGTATCTTCCCGACAACTGTACAATATATGAAAGGCTCCCATGCCAGTAATTGATGATTGTCATCTCTCTCTGGAGGCTCTCCCTCACATCAAAGTATTCCAACGGCACCCTTTCACCTGCAAAATCTGCTTCTGCGGGGAGTTTGGGGATAACTACATTCTGGATTGGAAGTTCCTTTTCACTTTCAGAACCGCCCCATAATCCCGAGAAGAAGGAGCTGTTCTCCTGACAAAAAGCTGCACAAACAATCAGACATGCGGCAACTGTAAACAAAAACTTTCTCATAACTATTCGTATCTCAAGAATGGGTTGGTATTGAGTTCATGGCCAATAGTGGTCTCAGGACCGTGCCCAGGGAACACTTTGCTGAAAGGGTCTGCAATCTTGCAAACTTTGTTGAGCAGACTCTCCATAAGGGCATCATAGTCTCCCCCGGGGAGATCTGTCCTTCCAATGCTCCCCTGGAAAAGGGAATCACCTGTAATTATGAACTTGTCGGGAGCGGAATAGAAACACACACCGCCCCTGGTGTGCCCGGGTGAATGAATTACCTGCAGAGCAGAGTCTCCAAAGGTGACATCCTTCCCCTCCTCCAGTTCAATAAGATTATCTACAGGTGGCTTTTCTATTGAGTAGCCGAACATCTGGCAATATTGCTGGGCCCTTTCGAGCTGCCCTATATCCTCTTTATGGATACAGGTTGGAATTCCCCATTTGGCTGTTACAAATGCATTTCCCATAACATGGTCAAAATGTCCGTGGGTATTGAGCAGTTTTACAGGTTTAAGTCCGTTCTCTTCAATGAACTTTACAAGCCTGTTCTGTTCACTGGCATTCTGCATACCGGGGTCAATGATTACACACTCTTTTGTATGGTCATGGAGTACATAGCAGCACTCACGCAAATCGTTGAAATAAAAAGTCTTTATCTGTATCATATTGTAAAATTATCTGTTTGTACCCTCCAGCATTGGCACAAAACTGCACTTGCCGTGGGTTGTCCTATTGAATTCCTTATCACTTACCCTCTCTATTACGGTTAGGGTCTGTTCTTCACCCGATGCCCCTATTGGGACCACCATCTTGCCTCCAATCTCAAGCTGAAGCAAAAGTTCCTGTGGCAGGGTTTCTGCTCCACATGTAACAATTATAGCCTTGAAAGGTGCAAACTGGGGGAGCCCCCTGTATCCGTCTCCAAAAAATATCAGAGGCTTGTCAAGTCCTATGCGGGAGAGGTTTTTCTGAGCGGCAATATACAGTTCCCTTTGTCTCTCAACTGAGTACACCCTTGCACCCAATTGCGCCAGAACAGCGGTCTGGTAGCCGCATCCTGTACCTATCTCCAGCACTTTGTCCCATTTTCCTATTCCCGACAGATGTATTTGGGTGGCAACGGTGGATGGTTGGGATATCGTCTGGCCTGCAGCAATGGGGAGCGGCTTGTCTTCATACGAGAGGTGCTCCATCCCTGCCTCCAGGAAGAGGTGGCGGGGAACTGCATTCATGGCATCGAAAATATTGGGAGAATAGCTGAACTTCCCCTTAAGGTATTCAACCATCTTCCTTCTCATTCCAATATATAGTTCTGCTTTGCTCATTTTGCAAAAATACTACTTTGTAAGCAATTTTTTGTAATTTTGTTCCACATAAAAGGAGATAAGATGCATATAGCGGTAGCCGGAAATATAGGTAGCGGAAAGACAACCCTTACCAGATTGCTGGCCCAGCATTACGGATGGGCCCCAATGTATGAAGATGTGGATGTAAACCCATATCTTACAGATTTTTACAATGATATGCAGAGATGGTCGTTCAATGTGCAGATCTATTTCCTCAACAAGAGGCTCAGGGGGATTGTGGATATAGGCAAATCGGAAGACAATGTGATACAGGACCGTACCATATATGAGGATGCCAGGATATTTGCCCCCAACCTCCATTCAATGGGACTCCTCTCCACCAGGGATTTTGAGAACTACAAGTCACTCTTTGAGATAATGATATCACTTGTACGTCCTCCGGATCTGCTCATATATCTGAAGTCATCAATTCCCACTCTTGTCTCCCAGATAAAGAAGAGGGGAAGGGAGTATGAATCCGGCATTAGGATAGATTATCTGCAGGGACTAAATGAGAGATATGATGAGTGGTTCAACGGATATAAGGACGGAAAAAAACTCATCCTTAATGTGGATGAGTTGAAGTTTGAAGAGAATCCCCAGGATCTTGAGACAGTCATTTCACTAATTAACGGAGAACTGGGGCTATAACTCCTAATATTCCAGTGTGCTTCCCCCAATGAACTCCCTCATTACGGATGTAGGAGGGACCGCCATATGTTCTGAAGGATCCATCTCAACTATGTATGAAAGGAATTTGAGCAGCCTCAGACTCTCGGAATATGCCTCAGAGGTAGGGTGTATCCTCCTTAACAAAGGTTCTGCGTAATGTTTCAGAAGAGGCAGTTCATAAATTAAAGATGAGTTGAACATGGCATCTGCATTCTCCTGATAAGGGAAGATGTTCCTGTACTCACCGCTGTGTACACTTCCCCACCTTAAAATTGTCTGTTCTGCAGTTGTTCCCCTGAAGTTGTTGTCCCTTACCATTCTGCGCAACATCCTGTTGTCTGTTGTGGAAATGGAGTTGTTCTCATCTATTGAGAGTGATGTAAGTGCGGATGCATATATCTTGAACTTTCTCCTGTTCTCAATGGATGCTGTAAGGGAAGGATTGAGGGCATGGATACCCTCCATAATGAGGATATCATTGGGATTCATCTTCATTTTGTTGCCTCTGTACTCCCTTTTTCCCTCGGCAAAGTTGAATACAGGGATATCCACCTCTTTCCCGTCAAACAATTGGTTCAACTGTTCATTCAGAAGCTTAAGGTCCATTGCCCCAAGACTCTCAAAATCATAGTTGCCCTCCTCATCCTTTGGTGTATCTTCCCTGTTTACAAAATAGTTATCCATAGCCAACACCCTCGGATTCAGGCCAAGGACCTTGAGCTGAAGGGCAATGCGCATTGAGGTTGTGGTTTTGCCGCTGCTTGAAGGACCTGCCAGCAGAACAAGTTTCACATCATCCTTGCGTTTGTATATCTGGTCGGCTATTGCTGCGTATTTCCTCTCATGAAGAGCCTCCGCCACCTGTACAATGTTTTTGCTGTACCCCATTGAGATGGCCCTGTTTACCGAGTCTATATCCTTTACCCCAATTATATTGCACCAGTTGGACTTCTCCTTAAAAACTTCAAACAGTTTGTCCTGGTACTTTACAGCGGGTAGATTATATGGAGGCAGATACGACGGGAACTGGAGGCAGAACCCCTTGTTGTACTTTATTATGTTGAATTTCTTTATCTCCTTGGTAGAATATACCATAGGGCCGTAGAAGGTATCCGCACAGTCACCCATGAAATACACTGATACAAAGAACCTTCCCAGATTCTTTATAAGGTTGGCCTTGTCAAACTGTCTGTTTGCGGTAAAGATTGTAACGGCCTCATCGCACAGCAGCTTTTTCTTTACAATAGGTATATCGGCCTCTGCAAGTTCCTGCATCTTCTGCTTTATCCTGGCAATGTCTTCTTCTGTCAGTTCTGTCACAGTCTCCATCCGGAGTTTTATGGAATCGTCGGGATTATACGAAACGGGGGCGTCAATGAGTTCCCCGTAATTGCCGTTGGGGAGGGTATAATCCAGGATAAGTTGCTTTGTAGGGTAAAGCTCCCTTATGGCTTTTTGCAGAAGGAAGAACAGCGATCTCTTGTAGCATCTGCGACCGTCAGGACTGGTATAATCAAGGAATTCAACAGTGTGCTCCATGTATAGGGTGTATCCCAGTTCCTTGAGCTGGTTATCTACATGGGCGGCAAGGGCCGGCATTCCAATTTCCTTTCTGAGCTCCTCCAATGAAGTGCCTGGTTCTACCTTATAGAACCTCTTTGTGTTTTTGCAGTAAATCCTTATCTTTTCCATATATGCCGTTTTATTTCTTCAACCATAATTCAGGGTTCTGTTTGGTGGTGCCGTTCCACAACTCAAAATGGAGTGTGGCAGTGCTTGACTGTTTCTCCAGTGTGCCAATGACATTGCCGGTAGAGAGTTTGTCTCCAACCTTCACCGATACTGTTGCAAGTTTGCAGTAGAATGTGAAGTATTGGCCATGTTGTACAAGTACGCACTGGTTGTATCCCGGTATGGCAATAACCTGTTTTACTGTGCCGTCAAACACCACTTTCACCTGGGTCCCAGGTCTTGTAGATATGTTTATTCCATTGTTGAACGGAAGTTTCACATTTTTGAGGGTAGGATGTGGATGTTCGCCAAACTTCTCAATTATCACTCCATGTGAAACAGGAAACGGAAGTTTTCCCTTGTTTACGGCAAAACTGTTTCCCAGTTTTTGTGATTGGGCAAACTCCTGATATTCCATTTGGACAACTTTATTCTCAGGAACTGCAGCCTTCTGGGTTGTCTGGTTGGCCTTCTTGGCCTCTTCTGCCCTCTTTTTTGCATATTCAGCCTGTTTGCGGGCAAGTTCCTGCTGCCTCCTTATCTCGGCGGCAATGAGTCTCTCCACTTCCCGTGCAAGCATATCGGCCTCCTTCCTCTTCTTGTCAAGCTGCTTCTTGTATTGGCTCTGCTGCTTGTCCAATGATTTGGCAAAGGCCTGTGACTGCTTTTCTTCCTGTGTAAGGGTATTGTATTCCCGGGTTCTCTCTTCCTGAGCCTTCAGATTGCCGCTTTTTAGTTTTTGAAGCTTCTCCAGCTGCCTTTTATGCTCCTCCTTCAGCCCCCTTATCTTTTCAGCCTGGGCGGTGATGTTTCTGGAGTAGTTCTTCAGATAGCTCCACCTGCGGTAACCCTGTTCCAGATTGTCGCTGGCAAGGATGTACATGAACCATACTTTGGTATCCCTATGCTTGTATGCATTATAGATCATACGGTTGTAATAATGCTCAAGGGTGTCCAGTCTCCCCTCCATCTCCAGTATCTCCTGTCGGGTTGAGGCAATCTCTCCGCTTTGTGCCTTTATCTCCCTGTCCAGTTCAGCCAGCAGATTCTTTCTGTTGGATATCTTGCTTTGTATAAGCACCAGCTCATCAAGGGTATTCTTCTTGCGGGCCTGTGTGGATTTTATCTGAGAGTCGAGATATGAGATATCCTCTTCCAGCTTCTTTATTTTTGCTTTTTGTCCCTCTATCTCCCTGGTTTGGGCAAAAGCATCCCCACCTGCAGGCAAAAGTGCCAGCAGAAGAGCCGTTAAAATTATGCCAAACCCTCTCTTCATAATCATTTTTTGAGTTGGTCTTTCCTCTCCTTTATCTTCTCCTCCAGTTTCAGTTTTTTCTCACTGTCAAGCTGTTTTGCCTGGTTCCAGTATATGAAGGCAAGATCGTGTTCTCCAAGCTTGAACAGAACCTCAGCATAGTGGTCAAGAATATCTGCATCCTCAGTTCCCCCGTAAAGTAGGGCATGCTTGAACTGGGCCTTGGCCTCCAGCGGCTTGTCCATCAGGAATAGAATCCATCCGAAAGTATCAAGGAATGTAGGATTGTCGGGCTCTGCCTCTACTGTCTTTTTGCTCATCTGGTAGGCCTTCTTAAGGTTTTTCCCCTCAATGGCCAGATAGTATGCAAAATTGTTGAGAGCCCCCATTTCATTGGGGTTCAGCTTGAGAACTTTCCTGTAATATGCAAATGCGGTCTTGTTGTCTTTCTTCTCATAATGGAGATCACCCAGAAGAGAGCAAGCCGTAATGAGGATAGCGGTATCCTTCTTTGCCTGCGCAATCTTCTCGAGTTCCCTGTATGTTTCAATTGCCTTGTCTGTCTGTTTCAGCTGATACCTGGCAATTCCCTCCATCTGTATGAAATCGGTGTTGCCCGGCCATTTTCCAAGGGCTTCTTCTACTGCTTTTTCAAGGTTCTCCCACTCCTTAAGTTCATAGATGGTTGCAACATACTGGAAGAGATGGCTGAATTTGTCGGGATAAAGGTCATGGTTCTTTTTAAGCATTTCCTTGCATTTGGCATTTTCTCCGGTTTCTGCGTAGTATGCTGCCAGAAACATGTTGGAGGTAGTGTCGGCCGGGTGTGCAGTTGCAAATCCCTCCATTGTCTCATCCAGCTGGTAACGGTACCTTTTTATGAAATTGGGTACCTGGAACACCTGCTGCAGATATTCAATCTTCATTTTGGGCGCTATTTGGGGATTGGCCATGAACGGGTTGATATCGGCAAAGAACTGGGGAAAATTGCCGGCCATTCTGTATACCTCCGCACGCCCGTATAGTGCAGGTGCACACTGCCTGTCCAGTTCAAGTGCCTTGTTGTAGTAATGGAGGGCCAGGGTGTCCTTATAGCGGTCTGCGTACATGTCTCCAATTATGCACTGGATTCTGGAACTTGGCACCTCCTTGTCAAATTCAACAAGATAGTTGAGTGCCTTTTCCCAATTCTGCTCCATTCTGAATATGTTGAACCAGGTAATGGCAACGGCTTCACTTTTACCTTGGGTTGATTCAATGGTCTGGAGTATCTTCTTTGCTTCATCTGTCTGTTGCGCCCCAAGATAAAGGTTGATGAGGGTATAGTGTATGGAAGACTTCTTGGGATAATCATTGAGGAGCTCTTCGTATACCCCAATAGCCTCCTCTATCTTTTTCCCTTTCAGGTAAACCTGTCCCAGCATCTCCCTGTACCAGAAATTTGAAGAGTCCAGTTCAATACCCTTTTTCAGGTACAGTTCTCCCGACGGAATGTCATCTGTGCGCAAGGCGATGTTTGCCAGATAATAATATGCGGCATCGTTTGCGGGATCCATTGCAGCAAGTCTCTGCAGATGCCCTTTGGCAATTGTGTAGTTGCCGCTGTTGTACTCTTTGAGGGCATTGAACAGCAATGCTGTCTTTACGCTGTCATCTGTATTGCCTGCCTCCTGGGCAGCGGCAGTTACTGTTGTGGATGCCAGAGCAATAAAAAGGATAAATATTGTGGCGATGAATCTGTTCATGTTCATTTTTTTGTTGTTTACCACAAATGTAACAAATTCTGTGCTACCTTCATTCATAATGAATATTTTGAACTGATTTTATTTTAGAATTGCAACTTTTATTAGCAAATTTGCATCTATTATATAAGCTGATAAATGGTAAGGAACCTGTCAACTGCAAAATACGAGGCTGATCTTATTGCTGGGTGCATGAAAAATGACACTCTGGCGCAGAAGCGCGTATATGAGTGGCTATCTCCCCGTATGTTTGCCTTGTGTTACAGATATGTGGGAGAGAGGGAGGCGGCAATGGATGTGCTGCAGGACGGATTCATTACACTTTTTGAAAAAATTGGAAGCTACAAGGGAGAGGGGTCATTTGAAGGTTGGGCGAGGAGGATATTCATCACGGCAGCTCTGATGCATCTTAGGAAGAAGGATGCGTTGAAGCATACGGAGCAGATAGATGACTACAGCGGTGAAATGATGTATGATTCCCATGTGATGGAGAGTATGGATGCCCAGGTGCTGTTGAAGGTGATAGCGCAGATGCCGGCCGGGTTCAGGACAGTCTTCAATATGTATGCAATTGAGGGGTATTCACACCAGGAGATTGCCCAGGAGCTGGGGATTACGGAAGGGGGGGCAAGATCGCAGTTGAGCAGGGCGAAATTGTGGCTGAAAGAAAAAATTAAGGAGTATTGAGAAATGGGTCATGATGAATTCCATAAATTGAGGGAGAAGCTTTATGATGCACAGATGCCTGTAGGGGCCGATTTGTGGCAGGGTATAGAAGCTTCTATGCGCAGAAAAAGAGTGCGCAGGATCCTTTATTATGTTTCTCCGGTGGCTGCTGTGGTGCTTCTTGCCCTGATTTTGGCCTTGCCTGGCAGGAATATTGCAGAACAGGATATGCCGGTAGTGGCACAGATTGTTCCTCTGGAGAGTGCAGCTCCTGTTGAGATGGCTGCGGATGGACATGACGGAAATGTCCGGCCGACAAAGGGTGTGGAGGATATTATGCTGGCGGCTGTCCATAAGGATGGAAGTCACCTGAGCGGAGAGGAGAATTTGGAAAGGGCTCAAGCAACAGATAATAATGTGGCAGAGGCGGAGGAAAAAGTGGAGACTGTACAGGAGGAGCAGGAGGCAGTTCAGGTAGCGGATAAGGTTACAGATGGAGCTGCGGAAAAGGTTGCAGAAAAAGTTGCGGAGAAGGCTTCTGAAAAAACATCTGGAAACATTTCAGGCAGATATGTGGCATCTCTTGATGTAGATATGGCGGATTTTGGAGATGACATCCTTAAGGAGAGGAAATATACAATTGCGGTTTCGCAAGGGATAAATCCGGGCAGTACGGCAAGTGTAACCGGTTCCAGGGTTATGGCGTCAAGTGCCTTTGGCGGTGCAGTTGAAAACAGCTATATGGTGGAGCAGGTGTCAGATACAAAATATTCACTCCCTGTAAATGTGGGTGTACAGTTGCAGTTCCCTGTGGGGAGGAATGTGGCCCTTGGAATAGGTGTAAACTACTCTATGCTCAAGAGCAAATATGACTGCCTGATAGATAAAGTACATTACAAAGTCAAGCAGAAGCTCCATTACATAGGTGTTCCGGTAAATGTTTACTGGCTTATTGTAGACAAGAACAATTTCAGTTTTTATGTAAATGCCGGTATAACGCTGGAGAAGGGGTTGAAGGCTGTGTACAAGCTTGACAGCTATAGGGACAAACAGACCTACAGGACAGACATTGACGGCGTGCAGTTCTCAATGAATGCCGGTTTGGGTGTAGAATACAAGTTCGGAAACACTGTTGGTCTCTACTTTGAACCTAATCTGGTATATTACACCAACTCAGATGTGATGTACAGCATTAGGACAGACCAGCCGTTCCAGGTTAAGGCGGATGTGGGATTCAGATTCCATTTCTAATCTTCTATCCTTACTGATCTGCTGCCATCCTCATCAACTTGTACAAATACGCGGAAACAGTCGTCGGGAAGAATCTCCTCAATCTTCTCGGTCCACTCTATGAGACATATCCCGTCACCTCCAAAGTATTCGTCAATGCCTATGTCGTATGCTTCGGAGATTTTGTTTATCCTGTAGAAATCAAAGTGGTACACAGGGAATCCTTTGGCAGACCTGTATTCGTTCACAATTGTAAAGGTAGGGCTGTTTACATCATCTTCAACTCCCAATGCATTGCAGAGGGCCTTTATGAAGGTTGTCTTTCCGGCCCCCATCTGCCCGAAGAATGCAAAAATGTTGCTTTGCAATGGTGATGATGAAACATAAGATATAAAATCCTCTGCTGCCCTTGATATCTCTTCCAGGCTTCTTATATGTATTACGGTTGCCATTTTAAAAGTCGTTGATGTTGAGTTTCAGCTGTACTGCTTTTGAAATATGCTCCAAAGATATAAAATCCTTCCCATCCAAATCTGCAATGGTGCGGGATATTTTTAAAATTCTGCTGTATCCTCTTGCGGAAATCCCTTGCCGTGATATGAAATTCTTCAGAAACTGCTGTTCTTTGTCCCCTATGCGGCAGTATTTTGCAAGCTTGCCGGGGGGAATCTGGGCATTTGTGTAGAAATTTTCTCCCCGGAACCTTTCCAGCTGTATATCCCTTGCCGCCTTTACCCGTCCGGCAATTGTGCTGCTGGATTCCCCGGTTGTCTGCCCCAGCCCTACAATATCTTCAGGGGCAACATTTTTCACATTCAGCTGTATGTCAATTCTGTCCATCAATGGTCCCGACAATTTCCCTGTATATTTCATTATTGCACTTGATGAACAGGTGCAGTTTTTTTTGGGATCGTTCAGATATCCGCATGGGCAGGGGTTCATTGCGGCAATGAGCATGAATGAGGCAGGGTAGCAGACCCTGCTTTTTGCCCGGCACACCTGTATCTCCCTGTCTTCCAGAGGTTGCCTCAGAATCTCCAGGGAGGCCCTTCCAAACTCGGCAATTTCATCTGCAAACAGAACACCGTTATGGGCAAGTGATACCTCCCCCGGCATACCTAAGCTTCCTGCAAGTGACTGAAGGGTAGAGGTGTGGTGGGGATTTCTGAAAGGACGTTCCCTGATGAGGCCTCCGGCCGATTTAAGCAGACCGGCAATGGAGTAGATTTTGCTGGTTTCAATAGCCTCCATTTTGGACATTGGAGGGAGGATTGACGGTATACATTTGGCCATGAATGTCTTTCCACAGCCGGGGCTTCCAACAAGAATTGCATTGTGGTTTCCGGCGGCGGCAATTTCAAGTCCTTTCTTTGCGAAAGCCTGTCCTTTTACATCTGCAAAGTCATATTCCCACTCTTTTCTGGGGATATATTTCCTTTTCAGGGGGATGTATTCTGCAGCACTCTCCGGTGCAGCAAGGATGTTTATTATATCTTCAAGAGTCTCTGCAAAGAATATTGTTGTGCCATCCACTTCTGAACATTCTGCTGCAGATTCCTTAGGGAGAATACACCCTTTGAACCCCTTTTCTGCAGCATGTATGGCTATAGGTAAAGCCCCCTCAATTGGCCTGAGGGTGCCGTCGAGGGCCAGTTCCCCCATAATCAGGAACTCTTCTGTCCAATTGCTCTCAATTTGTCCCGATGCAGCCAGGATTCCTATTGCAATGGCAGCATCAAACGCAGATCCCTCCTTCCTCAAGTTTGCAGGGGCAAGATTGATGATTATCTTCTTTCCCGGAATTCTATATCCGAATTTTCCCAAGGCACTGCCTATCCTTTGCTGGCTCTCCTTTATGGCATTGTCTGCAAGCCCCACAAGATAAAAGCAGATACCGTCAGTAACTTCCACCTCTACCGTTACGGTAGTTACCTCCAGCCCTTTGCAGCTGGCACAAAATACTTTCTTCAACATTTTTTTGTGCAAAGGAGGGGAATTGGATTGTAAAAGGTGGCGTAAACGGTAAAAAATATACCTTACATCAAAAAAAATGTCCCTTTCTAAAAAGAGACATTTTCAATTTTGGATATTATTTTGTTTGTAGCACCCAAGTTTTCCTTAACATAGTTGAGGCATATCTTTCCGCGTTCCTGCACTACATTATTGTTTTTCACCAGTTTGTCCAGAAGTGAGTAGAACTCCTCCTGGCTCCTTACAGAGGTTGCCCCCTGGCGGGCTATAAGGTCACGGGCCTCTTTGAATTTCTGGTATTTGGGGCCGAATGCCACGGGTATCCCATAAGTTGCAGCCTCAAGGATATTGTGGATACCAACCCCAAAGCCACCACCTATATAGGCGAAATTTCCATATCTGTAAATTGAAGAGAGAATTCCCATGCAGTCAATGACAAGAACATTGGCATCTTCTATCTGTGCATCTGTAAGGTTCACGCTTTCTGAGAACTTTATAACTTTGTACCCTTTGAAAGTCTCAAGGATGCCTGATATATGCTCCTTGTGTATCTCGTGAGGGGCCATTACAAGTTTGACTTTTGAGAAATTCTTCACAGAGGCAGCCAGAATCTCCTCGTCGGGAGGCCAGGTACTTCCTGCAAGAAGGGTAAATGAATTGCCGCTGAATTTGCTTATAACAGGAAACTCCTTGCTTGAGGAGGTTATCTGGTTTACACGGTCAAACCTGGTGTCGCCGCAGACAATTACATTGGAAGAAATTCCAATGTTTTCAAGCAGCTTCTTTGATTGTTCATCCTGAACAAACAGCGCAGTAAACGATTTGATCATTTTGCGGAACAGGCCTCCATAAGGTTTGAAGAATGCCTGGTCCTCCCTGAAAATGGCAGAAACTATATATGTCTCAATCCCCTTTTTATGCAGTTGTGACAGATAATTGTACCAGAACTCATATTTTATGAAGATTGCCTTGCATGGAGATACCAGTTCAATGAATCTCCGGGCATTTGATGCACTGTCCAAAGGGAGGTAGTATATCCAGTCTGCAAGCGGGTAGTTTTTTCGCATTTCGTATCCGCTTGGAGAGAAGAATGTAAGGAGGATGCTGTACTCCTTTCTGTTTTCCTTGTACCATTCAATCAGGGGTCTTGCCTGTTCAAACTCTCCAACGGAAGAGCAGTGGAACCATATTATTGGCTTGGAATGGCCAATCTCCGATGCAATTCTCTTGAGCAACCCCTTCCTTCCACGGCAGAACAGTTTGGCCTTGTGGTTGAACAAAGAGACCACGCAGATGAGTGCCCCGTAAATTGCAATTGCTATGTTGTATAGGATTTTCAAATCGGTTCAAGGTTTTATATCCAACAAAAATAATAATTTATTTTATATAAAGCAATTTGCGGCAGGGTTGTTGCAATAAGGGAATAATGCGTAACTTGCACAAAATTTGGATTTGTAATGAGAAAGACATTGGAAATGACCGGTGAGTACTGCATGCTCATGCTCAAAGTGTTCCAGAAGCCCGAGAAATGGAGGATATTCTTCAGGCAGTGTGTGGTGGAGGCCCAGAAGCTCACTTTGGATTCGGTTCCCCTAATAAGCGTAATCTCCATATTCATTGGGGCAGTTGCCGTCATACAGACTGTGAACAACCTGGAGAGCCCGTTCATACCCAAAATGTATGTGGGATATATGGCCAGGGAAATTCTGGTACTGGAGTTCTGTTCCACCATGGTTGCACTTATCCTGGCAGGAAAGATAGGATCAAATATTGCATCTGAGATAGGAAGTATGCGCATTACTGAGCAGATAGATGCAATGGATATAATGGGAGTGAATTCTGCAAACTACCTTATTCTCCCTAAAATTGCCAGTTCAGTTGTGCTGAGCCCGTTTGTAATGCTTTCGAGCTTTGTGATAGGACTTTTGGGGGGAGCGGCAATTATAGCTGCAACCGGAGCTGTTACAATGGCACAGTATGTTGAGGGTCTGCAATTTGCATTCAAGATGCATTATGTATGGTACAGTATTGCAAAAATGGCAATATTCACTTTCATAATCACCTCATTGGCTTCATATTTCGGGTATTACGCAAAAGGTGGGTCGCTGGGCGTAGGCCGTTCAAGTACCAAGGCAATAGTTGCCATAAGTATTCTCATCCTTGTTTTTGACCTGGTCCTTACCAAATTATTGCTATAGCCATGATAAGTGTAAAGAATCTGTATAAAGAATTTGACGGACGCACAGTCCTCAACAACATATCAATAGACTACAAGGAAGGAGAGTGCTCCCTTATCATAGGAGCCAGCGGAAGTGGAAAAACAGTTCTCCTGAAGAACCTTGTGGGGCTCCATACTCCCGACAGCGGAGAGATATGGTACGACAATAAACAGTTCACCACCCTTAAGGAGAAACAGAAGAAGGAGTTGCGCAAGGAGATGGGAATGCTTTTCCAGGGGAGTGCCCTTTTTGATTTTGCAACCGTAGAGGAGAACATAATGTTCCCAATGGATTTCTTCACAGAGTGGAGTTATGAGGAGAAGCTGGAGAGGGCAAACTTCTGCCTCAAAAGGGTAAACCTTGAGAATGCCAACAAGAAATACCCAAATGAATTGAGCGGCGGAATGCAGAAACGTGTTGGAATAGCCAGGGCAATAGCACTGAATCCAAAATACCTCTTTTGCGACGAGCCCAACTCAGGTCTTGACCCTACAACTTCAATAGTGATTGACCACCTCATTCAGGAGATAACCCAGGAGTACAATATAACCACTATCATAAATACCCATGACATGAACTCCGTAATGGAGATTGGGGACAAGATAGGATTCATCTATAAAGGTGAAAAGCTATGGGAAGGGAGCAACAGGGAGATTCTCCACTCAGACTGCAAGGAACTCAATGACTTTGTCTTTGCCTCCAATATGGCAAAGCAGCTTAAGGCGCTGATGAAATAGAAAAGGATGCGGGATTTTTCTCCGCATCCTTTTTTCATGTCCATTATACTTTTTTTTTCTCTTTTAAAAAATTACTGTTTTTAAAAAGAGAAAAATCTTTCATGCCTTTCCCAGATTTATCTTTTTCAGAAATAGAAGCAGTTTACTATACTTTACATTTGTTCATAACCAAAATAATTTTTGAGTATGAACAATTCTTCTATTGAAATTTACCGTTCTCCCGAAGGCACTGTGGAGTTGGATGTAAAACTGGAAAATGAAACAGTATGGCTGACACAAAGTCAAATGGCTTTGTTATTTGGAAGAGATCAATCCGTAATTGCCCGTCACATCAATAATATTTACAAAGAAGGAGAGTTGGATAAAAATAGTACATATGCAAAATTTG
>SUYX01000019.1 GCA_015060225.1 Bacteroidales bacterium
TGGTACTGCTTGTCTTTTTAATCGCTTGGCCATTACACTTTCCATAATTTTTCCTCTTTAAATGTATAAAAAATAACTCGAATCTTATGACCCGAGTTATCATTTACACAATTTTATGGATAGTGTCCCCTTTTTCAAGAGACTGCAGTCCACCCGGATAAAATGAATCTAAAAGAGATGACACCTTGTCGTCTCTTTTTCTTTTTTTGAGAACCACTACAAGTTCACCCATCCTATCCGTAGCAAGGTTCTCCATAAGTACGGCAACAATTACATGGGCAAGCGAATAGCATGTCTGCCCCTCATTCCTGTGCATCTGGGAGAACTCCTTTTGTGTAAAATCCAGGAACTTGGAAAGATTAAGGTCTCCAAGCATAATCATGGTCTTCACTTTCCCTCTGTCTGCATGCGGAAATTCGCTAACTACACCGCTCTTCTTCACCCTAAGGGCTCCAAAGTGCTCAGCCAGCCCTTCATTCAGCCATACAGGAGCAAACATTGACCCAGAGAAAAGCATTCCAGTAAAATGGTGGCTCATCTCATGGTATATAAGCGATATTGCAGCATCAGTACCATGCTCCATACCCAGAACCACAGCCATTTTGCGGGCGGGCATATATACTCCACCAATACCTCCTCCCATGGTTTTGTCATGAGGTTGTTCTATGTATCTCTGGTCGCCGGGATACAGGCTCCTCATGTACCGGTAGCCCTCCTTTTTTGACTTGAACACCTTCAGTTCCACATCTATGCTCCCATTAAGGCCAAGTGCAGAATAATACCCACCCATATAACCCATCATGGACTCAATCTTCTCTACCGCCTTTTTGGGAAGGGGATCTCCCGTATAGGTTATCCTCACTTGGCTGAAGGAAACTGTCGGGATAAAAAACAACAATATGGAAAGGATAAGTATTTTCATTTTTTCTTTTTTAGGTATCTTTTCTGCTCGGATTTTGACATCTCCTGCATGATGAGGGCATCATCTTTTACAGCAGAGTATTTCACCCCTTTTTCAAGCTTTACATCTCCCTTGTCTGTTCTAAAATATGGGGTAATCTGTGAATATGGATAACTTTTTGGCTTATCAGCATGAAAAAGGTTCTCATCGAGGAAAAACACCGAGAACGACACACCGCCCATGTGGGCCAGCCCTATAGGCTCACCAACCTTAACAGTTGAACCGGCATCTACAAACCTCTTTGAAAGGTTAAGGTATGCACCAAAAGTGTCATCCTTATGGTATACCAACAGACCGTTCTCAAAATCTGAACTGCACACCATCCCGCCTCGGGCCGCATATACGGTATCTGCATAATTGATCTTGAAAAAGTACGAGCGCATCCTCTCCCTTGGATCTATCATCCATTCAACCTCCGTGCCCTCGGCCACCGGCATAGCGTACACAAATGCGGGATTCAGGTCTTTTGGAAACTTGCCTCTGTAGAAGTAATATGTATTCTTGCTGAACGGATCATCCGGAGCACTCCTCTTCTTTGAGTAGACAGTATTCTTACCCGGAAACACTGTATAGAACTTCTTGTTATCAATTACATACAGCAGATACGGGCACCTGTCGTTATTGTAATAATTCAACTGCACAATATTGTTGTCGTGCTCAGAAAGCTCCCATACCCCCGTGATTGTCATCTTGGGATACTTCAACAACTGGTACATGGTCTGGGCCTGAAGAGCCTGTGCAGCACACAGGAAGAACAGTGCCAATACGGCAAAGAAAAACTTTTTCATATTACGTGTAATTTTTATTCAACCTTTGTAAGAGTCATATCAGCCGGAACTGTGAAGTACTTTACATTTTTATCATACTTATAGTATGGCTGCCTTGTAATAATTCCATTTTCATCTTTTTTATAAAATTCTCCACCCAATGGATCAGTTGGCTGAATATGAAATAATAATTGGTTAGGATTAGATGGGATACGTTTTAATGTAGAGTATCCCGAATCTGCAGACCAATGTACAACCTCTCCATCTTCATTCTCTTCTATAGCTACATTTATAGGATCTGTATGCATAATCTTAAGTTCGCCAAGAGAGACATTTAACGTAGAATTACCTGTTGGCCAATTGTAAAACCTTAATTCTCCTTTACAGCCCCATCTTTTATCATAATCATCTTTATCCACTTGATTTATACAGTCATATTGTGTTATTCCATCCTTAACATACTTCCACCCTCCAACTAAAAAATGCATTGGACTAGGAGTCCTTCCAATTGTACTTACATATGTTACTTCTTTAATCTTAATAATGAATATTTCATTTTCTGTCTCATATTTCCAAGTGCCTATAAAATTGCTAAAATCATATAATTTAGTTTCTTGAGCAAATATGCTTCCAGAAATCAACATAAATAAAGAAATTATTAGAGTGCTAACGGTTTTCATATCTTCTAATTATTACATGTATTATTAATAAACAAATCTGATTCTGATTGTACGTCATTCAAATATTGTGAAACAATTACCCCATTTTCAACTTTATGGAGAGAATAACGGAATCCCAAAATATTTTGTGAAGCAAAGGAAAGAAACTGCACAAATGCTTCCTCAAAAGAGCTAAAAGGAACACCTAGCATTTTATTATATTGTTCCGTTAATTTTGTATCAAATTGCGTCTTCCCATCAATCTTTGTCACAATACCATTGTTTATTAACTCCTTTATCCTATCTAAATCTTCTATTTCCATTACCATAAAATATTTTGGCGTAACAATTATATTACGAAAGTCCTCTGCATCAGAATCATTAACTGAATTATCTCTAAATCTCATATATAGTTTTGTTAAATCAGCTATTGATGGATATGCTACATCTTGGTGCGTATGAACGACTTCCAAAGTATTCGCTAAGATAGGTAGATTAACTGATCCTTCTTTCCCATCTTTATGATAAAACCCATCTAATGTTCGCACATAGCCGTATTCTATTGCTTTCACAGCATTGGTATCAATCATATTTGTATACCTCATCAAATCATCATAACTCCTTACGGCCTTTGCAAGTCTACCACACAGAGAATTCTTGTGTCTAAAAATCGCCCTCAGTGCATAATTCTTGTCAATATTTGGTATCGTCAGAGATGAGCTGGAACTTATAATATCTCCTCTCCATCCTGCAAATACAAAATTATCATCAGGAATAGCAACTAGGGTAATTGTTGTATCTTTCTTATAATTTCCAGCTCCACTAACTAATCCACCTCCATCTATACTTACGGATATGCTATAGTGTGTAGTTAATTCATCTTCATCTTCACCACCACCTTCTCCATCCTTTCTACACTCTCCATTACAACCTATTTCCCCGCAGTACTCACAGCGGCCATCCGGATCATCACATTGGCACGGCTCATATCCACATACAGGGCAAGCGAAAGGATTGCACTCGCACTCGCTCTCCAATCTACCGCACTTATCACAGTAATCCTCTTTAGGTGTAACTATAATTCTTCCTCCCACGCATAAATACAATTCTCACACATACCATACTCTACATATATAAGACCTGATTTACCACACTCCTGGCATATTCCAGGCTCACTATTACCATAGGAAGACTTTGTGCCCTGTACTTTAAGAAAGCTGAACCCGGATAACGGCGCATTAATTGGCGCATCATCTGTTCTACGGACATATACTACACTCCTTTCTCCATTAAGATACTGAAAGATATTTACAATCTCTCCCTCAAGCGTAGAAACCACCATAAAACCGGTAAAATCCTTATGGGATCCCATATAAGAAAATGCGTCACTTTGGGGATTATTGTCACTATCTTTACCAAGCACTGTTACCACCATCTGGCGATTGCTTGTATTTTCGCCTTGCGAGAATTCCTGAATTACCAAAGAACTTTTCATTGTCACCACATCATGTTCTGTGGCATTTTCTTTAAGCAGTACACCACCCACAATAGAACCTGTGTTAAGCGGAACCTCATAGGTTCGGGCCAGCTTGCTTGGAAACTGAACCTCATGATATGTAGCCTTATCCCACTGCGGCACCAGAATCTCATTATAATCAATTGAAGACTTAACTGATCCACCTCCAGTACCCGGCAATCGCAAATCAGTTGCATGCTCCATATGGAAATGTTTGGCCTGCTCTAGAGTAAATGTATTGTTCTGTTCTGGCATTGCTCTATCAGCTTCACACGATATTGCCAAGAAGGCAAGAATTATACCAAAGTATTTATAAAATTTTATTTTCATAGTTTCAACTCTCCTATATATACTTCATTATCATTAATGATCAGTTCTATTACAGATGCACCTGCATTAAGATGACATACGAACAATGCCACCAGCAAAAAATAAAATCTTTTCATCATGTAATTTTTTTAAATATTAGTTTCACAAAATTACAGGGCTGAAAGATGAAAAATAGAATTTCAAGGGCATTAAAACCTTACACTTTTACAAAATGCGCATTTTATAACCTACTCATTTTATGAATATTACAACCACACTAAAAAAGGTGTAAGAAAAAAATCTTACACCTTCAAAATCCAGTCAGAACTTCACCTCATAATTAATTGATTATCTGCTAATTACCCCCCCCTTCCAGAATTACTTTCACATCCACTTGTAAGGATATATAAAGCTACCACTTAACTACCTAAAATAGTGCAACTTACCAGATATACATCAAATAGTTTTCTTTATATGGAGAATTAAGGGCATTGATTTTTGCCTTTAATCTTGATTTCTTGGTATACACATTCTCCATTGAAAGATTAAGAATAACTGATATCAGAGTGGCATCAAAGCCTATAATGCAATAGCAAATGAATCTCATATCATCATTTGACAGTTTAGGCAAATCTCCCCTTAAATGAAGTATTATATTATCCAGTTCCGCATTAATCTTATTCTCCAACTGGCTATGCAGTTTCTCGTCTGAACTTATGTTTGCAATCAGTTTTTCAACTTTCCGATAAATATGATCCTTTACATCTTTTTTGCCTTGCTTTGTCAGATAGGTTAGACACAAATCTCCTATTGTTGTGAATTGTTTTTTGTACACCTGCGAAAACGATGCTCTCAAGACATTCAGTTTACTGTTATGCTCATCAATTTGCGCATCATAATCGGCCAGCTTTTTGCTGGCGTTTTCATACATATCAAGATACGTCTCCATTGCCCGCTGCTTCTTTCTGTTGATAAAAATCAACTTTAAGATAACTGCAGACAATATCATTGCCACAGCGAGTATTACCAGTATAAGTGACATAACTTTTATTTTCATCTCCATTTTGGTTTTCTCAGCCTCTGAAGAGTAATAATCCTTTAACGCGTTATCGGTGGTATTGGAAAGCAAACTGTTTATTTGCTTTTCATATCTCTTAGAGCTGTTCTCCAGATACTCCAATGCCAACTTGTTATCTCCTCTATGTTTATAAATTAGATATTGCCAGTAATTAAGGTCACTGACACCCAGTTTTGCCAACTGTTCAATTATGGAGTCACATTCATCAATTCTACCTGCAAGTTGCAATGCATACGCATATACGCAATACAGATCTGCCGTTAGTGTCCGTTTATATTCATTGGATATTCTGCCAAGCAATTCTATAGCGCCTTTTGGATCAGGATTGGGAGATAAGACCTTCAGCCTTGCATAATTCCCTAAATATACCGCCATAGACACACTGTCTTCCTCTAATAAAGCTACTGACTCATTATATAGAGAATCCGCTTTATCAAACTCTCTTGCGTTAGCATAGCCCATGGCTAATTTCCCTTTAGTAATATTGAGTAACCTTACATTCCCCAAAGCTTCAAATAAGCTATACGCCTTGAGTGCATATTCTATCTCTTTTTTAGCATTCCCTGTTTTACTGTAAACAGATGCAAATGCATTGTATAGCCTGCCTATCGCCAACTTAAATTTTACATCGCCCACAAATTCCTCTCCCCTTGTATATTCAATGGCTGCCTTGTCAAGATTCCCCTCATTTGCATAAATCCTCCCCATATAGTAATGCATCAGCAGCCTGTCATCCGCTGAGCCGTGTTTTGAATAGTACTTCACAGCTGGGGCAATGATGGAATCGGTGGTGAGGTCTATGTAGTTTTTGTCAAGGGCCATGGAGTGGAGCAGGGCGTGCTTCGCTTTGGCTCTTGGGGAAAGGAGATTGTCGGGAGTAATATTGCGAATCTCCTCCAGTGCCCTTTTGGGGTCCTCCTCTATGTATGATTCTATTTCCTGCAGGCGGCTATAGGTGCCTTTGCTGCATGACAGCAGTGTGATTGCTGCAATTAGTATTGGTATAAAATGTTTCATGGCTGTTTCAGTATAAAAAACCAAGCATCCATAATGGGATTTTTGCTCCGTCCGGCATATCCCAATCATCGGCAAAAACATATGAATCCTTAACACCCGCAATCTGCGAGAAATTTTTACTTCTCCCTCCTATTTCCAAGGTATATTTATTATCTACCACAAAATCACCTTGAGCCTTTCCATACTCTACATGATGACATTCAGCAAGGCTATTAATGGCAAAAGATTCACGTGCTGTTCCTATATCAACCCTCCCAGGAGAAAGAGCATATAAGAGATTAGGATTTTCCAAATATACTTTATCCGGTTTAGACAGTTTGCCCAGTTTCTTCTTATCTGAATAGAGTAAATTCAAAACCTTTGCATCTCCCAGATATTTTAAATACTCAACAACTGTATCTCGGCCTATTTCTAAAGTACCAGCCAGCCTATTGGCATTCAGCTCAAACGGCACTTCCTCGGCAATAAGCTTTACCAGAGCCTGAATCTTTCTAATATTAGCCACTCCTACATTGCAAATTTGCGGCAGCTCTGTCTCAATAATATAATTTACAACCTGTTCAATACGGGTATAATACTCATCTTGTCCTTCAAACAAAAAAGGATAGTAGCCCTTTTCCAAATATTCCTTAAAAAGAGCTATGGGCTTACATTCAGATGTCACGTTCTCCCACAAATCATACGGACGCGCCAGGATATCCTCCAATGTCCACACTGGAAATTCCAAGCCATGATAGAATTTCAGGGCCTCGCGGAATGACAAGCCAGGCATCGTATATTTTATAGCACGACGAGAGAGATCTGCATCGCCTTCTTTAAGTTTAAGCAGAGACGAACCACTCACAATGAGTTTCAATGATGGGAACAATTCATATATCTCCTTAATCTCTCTACTCCAATCCGCAGTTCCTGACTTGTATTTGTGAATTTCATCAACAGCAAGCAACTCCCCTCCATGAATATAAAATTCCTCCGCTAAACCAACTAAAGTTCTGGTAGAGAAATCTATTGTATCCGCAGAGCAATAAAGGACCCTCCTGTCTCCGGGATGGTAATTTTGCTTAATATATTGCTTGATCAGCGTAGATTTTCCTACACCCTTCGGCCCCACAATGCTTATAATTTGCGCATTCCAATGAATCTGCCCCATCTTCTCCCGGACAATTTTCATAGATGTGTTAGCCAACAGCCTGTCGTGTTTTCTGAATAGTGCATCCATAACATCAAATTTACACTCCAAAGATATAAATATTGTTGCGCCAAACCAACACTTTTTATAAAATATTGCTGCTTGCGCGCAACACTTTATCTCTACAACCATAACTCCCTGCCCATAGAATCCCATTGTTCAAAAAAAATTTAAGTACCTTTGTAAATCAAAGCAGCAGAATATGATCCAACTGGAAAACATACACAAATCATTCGGAGACCTTCAGGTGCTCAAGGGGGTATCCCTGCAGGTGGCCAAGGGGGAAGTGGTAAGCATTGTGGGAGCCAGCGGCGCGGGCAAGAGCACCCTGCTCAACATCATGGGTTCACTTATGAAACCGCAAGGAGGAAAAGTGAAGATTGCAGGCACAGACATTTTTTCTCTTCCCGACAAATCCCTTGCAGCCTTCCGCAACAGGGAGATAGGGTTTGTGTTCCAGTTCCATCACCTGCTGCCGGAGTTTTCTGCGCTGGAGAATGTTGTGATGCCGGCCCTGATAGGTGGTGCAAAGTGGGGGAGCAAAGAGGTTGAGGCAAGGGCAAGAATGCTGTTGGAGGAACTTGGTGTGGGGGGAAGACTTTCCCATAAACCCGGCCAATTGAGCGGCGGTGAGCAGCAGAGGGTAGCCATTGCCAGGGCGCTGATGAACAACCCGGCAGTTCTGCTTGCAGACGAGCCGTCGGGAAACCTCGACAGCCGCAACAAGGAGGAGCTGCACAAACTTTTCTTCATGCTCCGCGAAAAATACAACCAGACAATTGTAATAGTAACCCACGAGATGGAACTGGCCCGCATGTGCGACCGCTGCATTGAGATGAAGGATGGGGTGATTGTGGGCTCTGGAAATGGTGCCAAAAATGCGGAGATTCAGCCAATTGCACAGATGTAGAGGAGGTTTTGTAGCGCTATGGGAACTTTCCGTTTCAAACAGTTTGAGGTGGTGCAGGAGCATTCTGCCATGAAGGTAAACACAGACGCCGTGCTCCTTGGGGCATGGATGAGTGTGAGCGGCGCCGCCGGTGATGGCAATGATGCCGCAGGCATTCCATTGCGTGCGCTAGATATTGGCACCGGAACTGGAGTGATTGCCATGATGATTGGGCAGAGGATGGCCAAAGCTACCGCCCCACTTTCAGAAATCCACGCTGTGGAAATTGATTCCGTCGCCTGCAAGGATGCTGCTGCAAACTTTGCCACTGCACCATGGGAGGGAATTACCTTTCACCTGCACGGAAAATCACTACAGGAGTTTGCCGGGGATATGGTTGCTGATAGTGCCGCAAAATTCAACCTCATTGTATCAAATCCCCCCTACTTCATTTCATCACTAAAAAATGACTCAGCAGCCAAGACTATGGCCCGCCATACCGACACCCTTTCCCAGAGGGAACTGCTGTTCCACTCTACCGTGTTATTGGCAGAAGGGGGTATTTTTGCCGTCATCCTGCCGGTTGCCGAGGGTGAGGAACTGCTGCGCAAGGTGGAATTTATGGCACAGGCGGCGGTGAACCATTGTAAGGAGGCGACTATCCATTGTGAGACTACGGTGAATAAGGAGACCGGGGATACCCATAACACCCGTAATACCGAAGATGCCGGCCAGGTGGCCCTATTCCCCTCCCGCATCTGCTACGTGCACACCACAGAGCGCAAACCTGCCAAACGACTGATGCTGGAATTTGTGAAATGCCACCCTTCCGCAAGCCCAACCCTGCAGCGTGAACAACTTGTAATGATGAGCGGCGGAGTCTACACCCAGGAATACACCTCCCTGGTAGGTGACTACTATCTGTGGGGGTAATTATTTCTTGAATCCTATCTTCTGCCTCTCTTTCAGGCCATCATTCTCTTTTTGCTTTGCAACCAATTGGGAGAGTGCCAAATAAATATCATCCAACTCCTGCTGCATGTCCTCAGAAAGGTCACTCACTGCATCTGCGTTATCTTTGCAACACTGCTCAATTTGCAGCATACGCTCTTTGAATTCCGTCAATTCAGATGTAACCGCAGATATTGAGAAAGCAAAACTACGCATAGTTACAAATGCGCGCATGATTGAAATATTTATTTGTATTGCCGTTTTACTGCGAAGAACCGATGACAGCATAGCTACACCTTGCTCTGTAAAGGCCAGAGAACTATATCTATTGCCTCCTGATTTTGAGGTCACAAATTGTGACCTCACACTGATTTCCAAAGACTTACACTCAGTTTGAGTTAACATGAACATAAAATCTTCAGGAAATCTCTCCAAATTTCTCCTTACAGCTTGATTCAAAACTTTCGTTTCTACCCCATACATCTGGGCCAAATCCCTATCAAGCATAACCCTCTGCCCGCGGATCTCATAGATTTTACTTTTAATAACCTCAAGGTCCATAATTATATGCAATTATTCGTTCTGCAATACTACCAAGAGAAATCTGAAACCTATGCCATAATCAGCAAAAGTATCTTCCCGACAGCAAACTTTTTCTCTTTTTAAAAAATTTTACGCTGTTTACGCTGATTTTATGCCCAGGCAGCCGCATTTTTCCTCCGAGGTCACATAAATGCATTCATTTGTGCCCGAAGCACCGAAAAACACCTCCGCGGGCACAGAAACATACCAAAATGTGCCCGCCTGCTCCCGGGTGGGCACGCCAAGGCACCAAATCGTGCCCGAAGCACCGAAAAACACCTCCGCGGACACAGAAACATACCGAAATGTGCCCGCCTGCTCCCGGATGGGCACGCTGAGGCTACAAAACGTGCCCGGAGCGCCGAAGAACACCTCCGCGGGCACGGAAACACACCGAAATGTGCCCGCCTGCGCCCGAGTGGGCACGCCGGGGCAGCAAATTGTGCCCAGGGCATCGGAAAAGCAACGAGCGGGCACGGAATCTCATCAGAATGTGCCCATAGCACCGGAAGTTGTCGGGACCAAACAAAAAAACGGCACGCCGTAAAGCGTGCCGCGTATGTCCATCGGGAAGAGAGTACCGTTACTCGTCTTTCTCCTCTGCCTCGTATGCTTTCAGAAGTTTCTCCTGAACATCTGAAGGTACCTGCTGGTAATCTGCAAAGTCCATTGTGAAGGTTGCTCTACCGCTGGTAAGTGAACTTAGTGTTGTTGAGTATTTGTAAAGCTCAGCAAGTGGAACTCTTGCCTTAAGAACCTCAAATCCTTTAACGCTGTTCATACCCTCAATCATTGCACGACGGTTCTGAAGGTCACTCATTACATCACCCATATAATCACTTGGCACCAATACCTCTACATTGTAGATAGGCTCCATAATTTTTGGACCTGCTTTCTTGAACGCCTCTTTAAATGCATTACGTGAAGCAAGTTTGAACGCCATCTCGTTTGAATCTACCGGGTGCATCTTACCATCGTAAATGAATACTCTGATATCACGTGCATAAGAACCTGTAAGAGGGCCCTCGTTCATCTTCTCCATAATACCTTTTAGGATTGCAGGCATGAAGCGTGCGTCAATTGCACCACCAACTATACAGTTGTAATACTCCAATTTGCCACCCCACTCAAGCGGATACTCCTCTTTGCCTTTTACGTTAAGAACCATCTCCTGACCGTCAACTTTGAATTTGTTGGTCTCTGGAGCCCCCTCATAGTAAGGCTCAATCAACATATGTACCTCACCAAACTGGCCTGCACCACCTGACTGTTTCTTGTGGCGGTAGTCTGCAGTTGCAACTTTGGTAATTGTCTCACGGTAAGGGATTCTTGGAGCGAACAGGTCAACCTCAATCTTATGGGTATTTGTAAGCTGCCATTTAAGGATATTGATATGGTGCTCACCCTGACCGCTGATAATTGTCTGTTTCAACTCTTTTGAATACTCTACCAAAATTGTTGGATCCTCTGCATTGGCTTTGTTAAGAATCTCGCCCAATTTCTCCTCATCTTTCTCAACTTTAGCCTTGATGGCTGTACGGAACTTAGGTGCAGGGAAGTGTGTAGGCTCAAATACATACTCGCAACCAGGGGCACAAAGTGTCTGTCCGGTCTTTACTGACTTAAGTTTTACTGTACATGCAATGTCACCGGCCATCACCTCAGAAACTTTCTCACGTTTCTTGCCTGCCACTGCATAAATCTGTGCAATTCTCTCTTTTGCACCGGTCTCAGGATTTACAACATCCATACCCTCAGTAAGCTTACCGCTCATTACCTTAAAGTATGAAACATCTCCCAAGTGCTGCTCCTGGGCAGTTTTGTATACGAAAATTGAAGTAGGGCCGTTTGAATCAACCTTTACAGTTTTACCATCCACAAGTGCGTTCTCAACTTTGTCTGGAGTAACACCTGCATTGATTGTAAACTCCATGATACGTTTTACACCAATGTCTTTCTTTGCAGACAAACAGAATACAGGAAGGATGTCACCCATCTGCATACCAATCTTCATACCTGCCCTGATCTCATCCTCAGTAAGCACACCCTTGTCAAAGAATGTCTCCATCAATGTCTCGTCATTCTCAGCTGCCATCTCAACAAGCTGCTGCTGCAATGCCAAAGCCTCCTCTTTATACTCCTCAGGAATCTCAAATGACTCACGGGTACCGTTCTCATCCTTGAATTTGTACATTTTCATTTTCAGAACATCAATAAAAGTGTCAAAGTCAGGACCTGGGTTAACTGGGTACTGTACAAGAACCACTTTGTTTCCAAATGTAGCCTTCAAAGAGTCTATTGTTGCCTGCCAATCCTGTTTCTCGTTGTCAAGCTGGTTTACAGCAATGATAAGAGGTTTCTGATGTTTTACAGCGTGACGTGCAAAAATCTCTGTACCAACCTCAACACCCTGAGTTGCGTTTACAAGGAGGATACCGTTCTCAGCAACTGAGAAAGCTGAATATACACCGCCCACGAAGTCGTCCGAGCCCGGAGTATCAATGATATTGAATTTTGTATCAAGGAACTCAGTATATAGAAGTGTAGAATAAATTGACCTCTGGTAAATCTGCTCAATCTCGGTGTTGTCACTCATTGTGTTCTTCCCCTCAACTGTACCTCTTCTCTCAATTACCTTTCCCTCAAACATCATTGTCTCAGCGAATGTGGTTTTTCCCGATTTGGAACTACCCAACAACACCACATTACGCACATTACTGGTATTATAAGTTTTCATATTAGTTAAAAATGTATTTAAAGTGTTTTTATTTAATTACTTATCTACTTTATGAAAAAGCGGTTTCAAATTTAAAAAAATTTTTTCTAAGATGCAACGCATTATAACAAATACCACCTTTCAGGTGTTATTTTACAACCTATAAGATGTTTATCCCATACCCTTTTGGGTCATATTTTTGTTGTAATGAAAAAGAACGGCTCAATAAAACAAAAAATATATGAGATCCGGCGCAGCAAAGGGATTTCCCAGGAGAAAATGGCCAGTCTCATTGGTGTGGCCCTCAACTCATACAGGAAGCTTGAACGTGGGAAAACCTCTCTTGTAAATGAAAAGCTGTGGGACATCGCCGATGCCCTTGGTGTGTCTGTCAAAGAGCTTGTACTTAAAGAAGATATCAATACAGGATCATCTCTTGCAGATATGGAAAGGGAAAAATTCCTGGCAAAAATCACCAGCCTTGAGGAAGAAATAGCAACCCTCAAACAGTGTGTTACCCTACTTAACGAAAAAAACGAGAGCTATATAAAAAACAGGGGATCCTCCTACCAGTAACAGCAAAAAAACATTACTTTTGCAGTACATGGAAAATAGAAGACTGTTACCATATCTTAATCCCGACGGATTTGAAGCAGGGTGTGACGAGGCAGGACGGGGCTGCCTTGCCGGGCCGGTGTACGCTGCAGCTGTTATCCTTCCAAAAGACTTTTACCACCCATTGCTTAACGATTCCAAGCAACTTACCGCCAAACAGAGGAAACAGCTCCGACCCATCATTGAGAATGAAGCTCTTGCATGGGGAGTATGCGCCGTACAACCGGAAGAGATAGACCGTATAAACATTCTGAAAGCCTCAATAAAGGGGATGCACGGTGCCCTTGACAAACTTCATATACGTCCTGCCCATATCCTGGTGGACGGCAACAGGTTCTACAAATATGGGGATATCCCTCACACCTGCGTGGTAAAGGGAGATGCCACCTACGCAAGCATAGCCGCCGCATCTGTACTTGCCAAAACCTACAGGGATGAATATATGCTTGAGATTGCTGCAGAATACCCCCAATACGGCTGGGACCGCAACATGGCTTACCCTACAAAAGAGCATAGGGCCGCCATTGAAAAATATGGCGTTACCCCATATCACAGACTGAGCTATAAACTGTTGGAAGATCCTACATTGTTTTAGAGGGCAAGTTGCTCAAGCAAAGCTGCCGCATCCCGCATACATACTTCCAGAGGATACCCCAACGATGCTATTGAACGTACCTCCACTTTGGTTTGCATTTGCCCGGAAAGGGCATTCATCTCCAGCTGCGAAAGCTTGTTCACTCCACAAAATATCATGACAGGCCTCCTGTACTCCTGCGCAAGTGTAATAACTCCGCTTACCACTTTACCACTAAGACTCTGAGAATCAAGGCTCCCCTCTCCAGTAACTACAAGATCAGCCCACTTTACACTCTCCTCCAGAGATGTGATGCGGGCAAAAAACCTCCACCCCGGTACAAGTGACGCACCCAAAAAGGCAACTCCGGCATACCCTACACCGCCTGCAGCTCCCGCACCCGGCTGTTCCTTGCATGATTGCCCAATCCCCAAACATTTTTCAGCTGCAGCTGTAAACCATCTCTTCCCCTCCTCCAATTCTAAAAGGGCATCAGAATCCGCCCCCTTCTGAGGTGCATAAACCGCAGTGGCACCATTTGGTCCAAGAAGAGGATTAACCACATCACAAATCACCTCCACATTCCCCCACCTCTTTATTTCCGGCCCCTTTATCCCGACAATTCTTTTCAAGTCCCCGCCACAAACCGGTACCGGCAACAAATCTCCTGCAGCATCAGTAAAAAGATATCCCAAGGCCTGGAGCA
Source organism: Bacteroidales bacterium (assembly GCA_015060225.1). Taxonomy (GTDB): domain Bacteria; phylum Bacteroidota; class Bacteroidia; order Bacteroidales; family UBA932; genus Egerieousia. The sequence goes on from SUYX01000019.1 coordinate 14,530, forward strand.
TCCCCGCACCACAATCATCGGTAGCACTGCCACCAATAGAGAGAGTGATGGAAACAGCACCTCTGCCTGCAGCATCGAGAATCACCTCCCCCAAACCATATGTGGAGGTTCTCAGCGGATTGCGCAACCATGAATCCAATTGTGCCAGACCGCACACCCTTGCCATCTCAATGAAAGCCGACACATTCCCGTCCTGTTCATACATCAGGTATTCCACAGGGCGCCTCACCCCTACCGCATCAGCCGCCTCACACTGCACCCTTCTCCCATTTGCCACACTCTTCCCGATAACCTCAAGGCTCCCGTCTCCACCATCGGCAATCTCCACCATCCGGAACTGCACACATCCGTTCCCCAAACCGCCACAATCGGCCGCAGGGGAACAAATATCCCCCAGAATGTTCCCCGAACCGCCACAATCGGCCGCAGGGGAACAAATATCCACCATTTTGTGCCCATCTGCACCACCTTGGGCACTCCCGGCACCCGAAAAGTGCCTCTCCAACCCGCGCCGGATGGCCTCTGCTGCCTGTGAAGAGGTCAAACTCCCCTTGAATTTGTCGGGAGCAATTAGGATTTTCTTTATGTTTTGGTTTTGAGTTGCCATTTTCTTACTTTTGTGGGGTTAAGGAATAAAGTTTAAATATAGATATTTTTATGAAAAAATTAGGATTTTTATTGGTTGCTGCCATTCTTTTGGGCTCAGCCCCTTTGAAGGCAGATGAGGGTATGTGGTTGCTCCCTTTGCTGGAGAAACTCAACATCAAGAAAATGCAGGAGATGGGATGCAAACTCTCTGCAGAAGATATTTACAGTATCAACAATTCCAGCCTTAAGGATGCAATTGTACATTTTGGAGGTGGATGTACCGCCGAGATTGTTTCAGACAAAGGTCTCCTGTTTACAAACCACCACTGCGGTTACGGCAGCATTCAGGCTTTGAGCACAGTTGAGCACGATTATCTTAAAGACGGCTACTGGGCAATGAACCTGAAGGAGGAGCTTCCTGCCAAAGGTTTGAGCGTAACTTTTGTAGACAAATTTGTGGATGTTACAGAGCGCCTGAACAAGGCCGTTGCCAAAGCAAAGAATGAGGCAGACTACAAGAAACGTTGGGACAAGGAAATTGCAAAAATCAAAGAGGAGGCTGTGAAGGCAGACCCTACTTTGGATGCAAGGGTTACAAGCTTCTACAATGACAACATGTACCTTCTTATCACCACCCGTACTTTCAAGGATATCCGTTTTGTAGGTGCACCTCCTTCATCAATCGGCAAATTCGGTGCCGATACAGACAACTGGATGTGGCCAAGACATACAGGTGACTTCTCTGTTTTCAGAATCTATGCAGACAAAAACAATAACCCTGCAGAGTACTCTGAGGAGAATGTCCCTTACACCCCAAAACAATCTCTGAAAGTTTCCCTGAAAGGTGTTAAGGAGAATGATTTTGCAATGATCATTGGCTTCCCTGGCCGCACTACCCGCTTCATGAGCAGCGAGGAGGCATTGGAGACCCAGAAGATCAACAATGCAATCAGCATCTATGTACGTGGCGAGAAACAGGATATCTGGATGAACGACATGCTTGCAGACCCTAAAGTGAGAATCCAGTATTCAAGCAAATATGCAGGTTCTTCAAACGGCTGGAAGAAATGGATGGGTATGAACGAGACCTTTGACAAGTTGAACATTGTTGAGCGCAGGGCCGCTGAGGAGAAAGCATTCAACGAGTGGGTTGCTGCAGATCCAAAACGTGTTGAGAAATACGGCACTGCTGTTGAGACAATCAACAACACCATTAAGGAGAGAGCTGAGTACGCATACGTTTACAGATATTTGAGCGAGACCCTTTCTGCAATTGAGCTTATCAGGGCTCCACAGAGGGCACAGCGCGGTGGAACAAGACAGGCGTTCTACAAGGATTACTCTGCTTCTACAGACCGCAAACTTGCAAAAAGGATGATTGCAATTTACAAGGAGAAGGTTGACCCTAAATACCATCCTGCATTCTTTGCAACCATTGACAGCCAGTTTGGAGGAAACATTGATGCTTTTGTAGATAATTTGTTTGACACCTCCGTTTATACCAGCCAGGAGAAATATGATGCTGCAGCAAAAGAGGCTGCCACTGCAGGCAAGAATCTCTCTGACGATCCTGTAGAGGCTCTAAGGGCAGACTTGCACATGGTTTCAGGGAAGGTGATGCCTAAGCTGCTTCAAAGTTCAGCTGTAATAAACAAGGCCAAAAAGGCATATGTTGCAGGTACCCTTGAGATGATGGGCGACAATGCTTCATACCCTGATGCAAACTCAACCATGCGTCTCACTTACAGTAAGGTACTTCCTTATTCTCCAAAAGATGCTGTTATCTATGACTATGTAACCACCTTGGACGGCGTAATGGAGAAAGAGGATCCAAACAACTGGGAATTTGTAGTTCCTGAAAAACTTAAGGAGTTGTGGAAAGCCAAGGACTTTGGCGAGTATGCTCTTGAAGACGGAAGAATGCCTGTATGCTTCCTCTGCAACGGTGATATCACCGGCGGAAACTCAGGTTCCCCTGTATTGAACGATAAAGGTGAACTCCTTGGACTTGCATTTGACGGCAACTGGGAGGCAATGAGCGGCGACGTCATCTTTGAGCCAAGCCTACAGCGCTGTATCAACGTGGATATCCGCTATGTACTGTTCATCATAGACAAATTCGGCGGAGCAGGCTATCTGTTGGATGAGATGAATATTGTAAGATAATTATTTTCTTCCCGACAAATCCCCGGATGCCTGCGGTTCAATTGGGATGGGATCCTTCCCGGAAACCCAACCTGTTGAAATGGAATCCCCCGGAAGCAGTGCGGTACAATTGGATTGGAATCCCTCCCGGAAACCCAACCTGCTGAAATGGAATCCCTGGAAACACTGCGGTACAATTGGATGTGATACTGTCGGGAACAGACAATTTGGAAATGACAACTTCAGAAATTCTTGATGTGCTGGGTGGTGTTATCCACCCGGCTTTTGACAAAAGCATAACAGAACTCGGCCTTGTAGAGGATGTAAAGGTTGAACCCCTCAAGGATGCTGTAGGAAATGAGATTCCCGACAGCTGCAAGGTGAAGTTCAAACTGGTATTCAAATCTCCCGATGCCCTTGCCGGTGCGTTGAAGAAGGCTTGTGAGGAAGCCATCTGCTCAGCATGGCCTGGGACAAAAGTGAGCATCATTGAGATGGTACGCGAGGGTGCCGCCCCAAAGAAAGCCAAGAAACTTGAACTTGGACAGGAGCAGCTTGAGACTGTCGGGAAGATAATTGCAATTGCCTCAGGAAAAGGCGGTGTGGGCAAATCTACAGTTTCTGTAAACCTTGCAATTACCCTCGCCAAAATGGGATACAAGGTTGGATTGGCAGATGCTGATGTCTATGGACCTTCAATCCCTAAAATGACCGGCACAGAGGGTGCTGTTCCCGATGTGGAATTCATATACGAAGACGGGTACTCAGACCACGGCGAGGCTGCCATTGCAGACCAGGACGCATCGGGGAACCCTATGGGGAAAAACCCTCATGGAAAGACAATTGGAGAACTGATAATACCTGTAGAGAAATTTGGTGTAAAATGGATGTCAATCGGATACTTTGCACGCCCTGAACAGGCCCTTATCTGGAGGGGTGCAATGGCCTGCAACGCCCTTAAACAGATGACCCTGCAGGTGAAATGGGGGGAGCTTGACTTCCTGTTGCTGGATCTTCCTCCTGGTACAGGTGATATCCATATAAGCATGGTACATGACATTCCATTGAACGGAGCCATAATTGTTACCACTCCTCAGGCTGTAGCTTTGGCCGATGTGGAGAAGGGAATAAACATGTTCCGCAACAAGGACATCAACAAACCAATCTTTGGACTGGTTGAGAATATGGCCTGGTTTACCCCAACAGAACTGCCGGAAAACAAATACTACATCTTTGGAAAGGACGGCGGAAAACAGATGGCTGAAAAATATGATGTTCCGCTTTTGGGCCAGATTCCTCTGGTTCAGGGCATACGCGAATGCGGAGACGAAGGCATCCCTGCCGCAGTGAGCGCCGGTCCGGTATTTGATGCATTTGTAGAAATTGCAAAAGTGCTGTAGACCAGTCACCGGAACCGGTGCAGACGGTGGTGACTGAAGGTGACCACTGGAGACGAGCGACTGAAGGTAACCACTGGAGGCGAGTGGTGAACGGTGGTGGCTCACATGCGGTATCCTACCAGTTTCGCTAATTTGCTCAGTGTCCACTGGCAGCATCCAGCGGTATCTGGCAGCATCCGGCGGTAACCGGCAGCATCCAGCGGTAACCGGCAGCATCCGGCGGTATCTGGCAGCATCCGGCGGTAACCGGCAGCATCCAGCGGTATCTGGCAGCATCCATCGGTAACCGGCAGCATCCGGCGGTAACCGGAACTGCAATAATAAAGAGCGCCAAGCCGATACGAACATGCATCTAAGCGTGGAGTGTCTGCTTGGCGCTTTTATGTTCTCATCGGGATACTTCAGCTACCCGATGCGAACAACACAATACACTCTGGATCACTTTTTTGTTCTCATCGGCTTGAATTACAATTTCCCCAGCAAAAATACCACCTGTCATAATGCACTACCAGTAGCCACCCGCACCCCTGCCACCACTCGATGGCATTTCCACCATGCACTGGATTTACACCGCCTTCTGATAGCATTTCCGTCAATCATCCGGCACCCCTGCCACCACTCGATGACATTCCTACCATGCACTGGATTTACACCGCCTTCTGATAGCATTTCCGTCAATCACCCGGCACCCCTGCCACCACTCGATGACATTTCCACCATGGCAATGCACCTCCACTTCGGTTACCGGATTTTACAGAGCTGCCGGCTCAAACATACCCTTTCAGCACTTCAACATTTAAATAAAGCATTCTTGAAATCTGTTTTACGGTAGCGGCATACTCATACCTGAGCTTGCGGGCAATTGCAAGTCTGGCGTTGATGCCAAGGGAATCCAGATCGCCGGTACCATACATTTCAAACGCAATACGGGTGACAATGGGCCGGAGGAATTTGTCGGGAATAAAAGTGCTGTGGCCGCTGCTGAGAAGTTCATCAACCTTTCCCTCCAGTTTTTTGGACAGGTAGTAGAGGTATCTGTTTGGCGTCTTGAAAAGTTCCTCAACCTCATGCAGTTGCAGGAAATTCCAGGGCAGAATCATCCCATTTTCATCTATCACCCAATCTGACGGCAACTCTGCCCGGCTCCCCAAACATTGCCAACGTTCCCTAACGGTGAGATCTCCAAGTTTCCGGTATTGCAAATGTCGCCCTACATGCTGCAGATGCGGTTGCATCTCCACAACCTTATGCCCATTGCAGCGGGTCGGCAAAGGCTCAACCTTGCCGGACAGTTCCTCACGGTGCAGATGCGGTTGCACAGTAGCAGATGATACTCTGATATTGCCGTTGCCCGGGAATGGCTGTCCATCCTCCCTGAAAAGATATCGGGAAGAACCCCAAAGATACTCTGTAGGGAGAGCTCCAAAACCCGCCGCTATGGGGTTGCGGTCTATATAACATATTGCCTCCATGAGGCTTTCCTGCGAGAGGATTGGTATTATTTTGGAATCCAAACCTTTAAGATATCCTTTGGTACCATATTTTGTAGAGATGTATTTTCCCGACAAGTTTTTGTATTTGTTCACGAAATCTTTGCATGCAGGTTGTGTGCCGCAACACACAAAGTGCACATGATTGTCCATTAAGACAAATGAATAAAGTTGTACCCCAGTGAGGTATGAACAAATTGCTGCACGGTTTACCCCCCGAACAAAATCCTCGGTATCCTTGAACATCCAAGGCAATTGGTTACCGTCTGTACATACATGAAAAAATCTGCAGCTGCTGAAACTATCCACCATAATCCCATGAAATATAGGGCCACACACTCCTTTCTCCCAATCCCACCCAGGCCCGTTTGGCGGATAAATTGAAGTATTGCAAAGTTTGGAATTATTTTTGGCGATTGCAAATGTTTTTTGTGCTTTTATTTAGGTATCAATTTGTTAGAGTAGTTGATGAGCCATGCCGATGCGAACATGAATTGGCTCCACAATGCAATGCAGTGTTCGCATCGTACTGCTAAGAAATACCGGTGAGAACATCAACCACGCAGAAACATGCATCTGGGACACATCGCTGTTCTCATTGACTTGGGCAATAGGAGACCGTAAAGAAACAGAGGTCACCAGGCCGCAGGGATGCCAGAATCACCCGACCGCGGAGACGCCAGGATTACCAAGGCCGCAGGGACACCAGAATCACCAGACCGCGGAGACGCCAGAATCACCAAGGCCGCAGGGACGCCAGAATCACCAGGCCGCAAGGGCACCAGAATCACCAAGGCCGCAGGGATGCCAGGACCACCTGGGCTAAGGGTAGGCCGGTGCCAAAGGAATACCGGCGCCGACGGGGTTACTGCGGGCGACAAAGGCAAAACCGACTGGGCAAAGGCAGGATCAGGCTGTGACCAGCTGGACCAGTTCCACAAACTGCTCCACTGAAAGCTGCTCTGGACGGAGTTCCATGAGAGCGGCAAGAGGCTCCGGGGTATTGTCTGGAGTAAAGTTGCGGCCCAACTCTGCGAGGATTGGTTTAATTGAGTTGCGGATGGTTTTGCGGCGCTGGTTGAAACAGGTTTTCACTACTTTCTTAAAGAGCGCTTCATCGCATCCCAATGAGGTGCGGCTGTTGCGTACCAGGCGGATTACACCGCTTTTTACTTTTGGAGGGGGTACAAATACATGCTCAGGAACTGTAAAGAGGTACTCTATGTTGTACCATGCCTGGAGCAATACGGAGAGTATCCCGTAGGATTTGTTCCCCGGGCCGCTGGCAAGGCGTTCTGCCACCTCTTTCTGGAGCATGCAAACCACCTGGGGAATGGTCTCCTTATAATCCAGCACTTTAAAGAAAATCTGGGAAGAGATGTTGTACGGGAAGTTTCCTATTACGGCAAATTCTCCGGAAAATATCTTCTCAAGCGGAACCTGCAGGAAATCCCTCTGCTGAAGGGAATAAAGCATCTGCGGGTAAGTTTTCTGAAGATACTCAATGGATTCTGTATCAATCTCACACACCTCCAACTTTATCTGAGGATTCTGCAGCATATACTTGGTAAGGACACCTGTACCGGGGCCTATCTCCAGTACCTGCAGCTGCCTGCCATCTTCTGCCGGAAGTATAAGTCCTCCAACTATCCTTTGTGCTATTGATTCATCTGCAAGAAAGTGCTGTCCCAACCCTTTCTTGGCTTTTACTCCATATTGTGTTGCCATAATTCACAAAGGTAATAAAAATTGTTGCACCTGTGCCGCGGAGAAGAGAAAGTTCCCTCCGGGGCACATTTCGGTGCATTTTTGTTCCCACGGAGGGAATTTGCTGCCTTCCGGGCACAAAATGGCGGGGTTTTGTTCCCGCGGAGAGAATTTGCTGCCACTCGGGCACATTTCATGGGGAATTTGTTCCCTATAGCAAAAAATGCTCACAATCTTCATTTTTTTATTACTTTTGTAGGTTGTGCGCATTGCGAGAATCAGGCAGAACAACACGAAAAGGCAAATATTAAAATTCTACATATATGTACAGAACACACACCTGCGGTGAACTCCGCATTTCTAATGTTGGCCAGGTGGTTACTTTGGCCGGATGGGTACAGAGAGTACGCAAGATGGGATCTCTCAACTTCATTGATTTGAGGGACCGTTATGGAATTACACAATTGGTTGCAGATGAGCACAACAAGGAGGTTAATGACCTTGTTGAGAAGATGGGAAGGGAGTGGGTTATCCAGGCCAAGGGCGAGGTAATTGAGCGTCAGAGCAAGAACAGCAAGATTGAGACTGGTGAGATTGAGATAAAGCTGCATGAAGTTACCGTGCTTAATGCTGCAGTTACACCTCCTTTTACCATTGAGGAGAATACAGATGGCGGTGAGGAGATAAGGGCACAGTATAGGTACTTGGATTTGCGCCGCGCACCTCTAAAAAGGGCGTTGGAACTCAGACACAAAATGGCTCATGAAGTGAGAAACTACTTGAGCAATGTAGGATTCATGGAGATTGAGACCCCATATCTCATTAAATCAACCCCTGAGGGTGCAAGGGATTTTGTGGTTCCAAGCCGTATGAACCCCGGCGAGTTCTACGCTTTGCCTCAGAGCCCGCAGACTTTCAAACAGCTTCTGATGGTTGCAGGTTATGACAAGTATTTCCAGATTGTACGCTGTTTCAGGGATGAGGATCTCCGTGCAGACCGTCAGCCTGAGTTTACCCAGATAGACTGTGAGATGTCTTTCGTGGAGAGAGAAGATATTCTCAACACTTTTGAGGGGTTGGCAAAGGCATTGTTCAAGAATGTACTTGGCAAAGAAATCCAAGGGGATTTCCCAAGAATCTCCTATGCAGATGCAATGGAGTTCTACGGAAGCGACAAGCCTGATATCCGTTTTGACATGAAGATGAATACCGTAACCACATTGCTCCAGGGCAACGGTTTCTCTGTATTTGATACTGCAGAGTATATTGGTGCCATTGTAGCAAAAGGTTGTGCAGGATACACCAGGAAACAGTTGGATGAGCTTACCGAGTGGGTAAAACGCCCTCAGGTAGGTGCAAAAGGGTTGGTTTATATCAAACTTAATCCCGACGGAATCAAATCTTCAATTGACAAATTCTACACCCCTGAGCAGCTTAAGGCAGTTGCCGACAAGATTGGTGCGCAGGAGGGTGACCTTATCCTGATGTTATCGGGAGAAAAGAAGAAGATGCAGGGTGCCCTTGGAACATTGCGTCTTGAGATGGGTAACCGTTTGGGATTGAGGGACAATTCTGTTTATGCACCTCTTTGGGTTTGCGATTTCCCTCTATTGGAGTGGGATGATGAGACCCAGAGGTTCTATGCTATGCACCATCCGTTCACTGCCCCTAAACCTGAGGATATGGAGAAATTCTTCAGCAACAGGAAGGAAGATCTTGAGCAGGTGAACGCAAACGCATACGATTTTGTTCTTAATGGTACTGAGGTTGGCGGCGGTTCTATAAGAATCCACGATTCCAAAATTCAGGAGCGCATGTTTGAGGTTCTTGGCTTCAGCAAGGAGGATGCAGATTACCGCTTTGGCTTTATTATTAACGCATTCAAGTATGGTGCACCTCCTCACGGCGGTATAGCATTCGGCTTTGACCGTTTCTGCTCACTGTTCGGTGGCCAGGAGACAATCAGGGACTACATTGCATTCCCTAAGAACAATATGGGCCGCGATGTAATGCTTGATGCTCCAAGCCTTATTGACAATGCACAGATGGAGGAGCTGTTCCTTGTAAGTACAGCAAAAAGGGAGGAGAAATAATTTACCCTACAATTGATAATCACTTGCATGGAGCTCCTTTAAAAGAAGGGGGCTCCATGTTTAAAATATGAGGAGAGATATTATGAGTATGGAACAACAGATTCAGCAGGATATTAAGGCGGCTATGCTTGCCAAGGAGAAGACCCGTCTTGAGTCTTTGAGGGCCATTAAAGCGGCAATCCTACTTGCCAAAACTGCAGACGGCTCGGAGAGCATTGCAGATGAGGCTGTAGTAAAGATTATTCAGAAACTTGTAAAACAGCGCAAGGAGACAGCTGATATTTACAGGCAGCAGAACCGCGAGGAACTGGCCGCACAGGAACTTGCAGAGGCTGCAGCAATGGAGGTTTACCTTCCAAAACAGCTCTCTGAGGAGGAGCTTGAGGCTGAGCTTAAGAAAATTATTGCACAGGTTGGGGCAACAGGTCCACAGGATATGGGCAAAGTAATGGGTACCGCTACCAAAGCTCTTGCAGGGAAGGCTGACGGAAGGGCAATTTCTGCACTTGTAAAGAAACTTCTGTAATCCATGAAAATAGGAGACAGGGTAAAGTTCCTCAACCAGACCGGTGGAGGAATAGTTGTGGGATTCAGCAAAAAGGGATGGGTAACTGTTGAGGATGACCAGGAGGGATTTGAGATACCTGTTCCGGAGAGGGAATGTGTTGTAGTTGAGGAGAATGCAGTAGCTGCAGAAAAGAAGAGCATACAGACAAAGGACGGTGACAAATTGAATGTGGCTCTCGCCTATTCACAGGCAGGGACCGGGTTCATCTGTACAATGGCAAATGAGTGCAACTACTCCTTCCTCGTTACATATACCGTTTCCAGTCTTACCCTTTTTGCAGGTGAAATACTTCCATATGAGCGCAAGGAGCTGTTCCGGTTCACCAGAGAGAATCTGAACGATTTCTCAAAGAAGGTTCTCATAAGGGCAATCCCCTTCAAAAAGGGGACAGGGATAAATAAAAGTGTTACTGCCCAACTCAAGCCTGTTATTGAGAAGGAGTTTGTGCTGGACCCGCTCAATCTGCTTAAGGACGGGATGTACAGGGAGAATGATTACACTCCACACAAATCATACATCATAACGCTTGTAAACGAGAATGTAAAGGAGCTCCCCCTCCTGCAGAACAATGAAGATGACAGGCTCAGACAGGCCCTGAAGGAGAAGTTTGAAGGGGAGATAAAATCTTCCTCTTCCGCCTCAGGCAATGCTGCAGGAAATCCACAGGGAAAGAAAGACGGTGCAGGGAGAGCTTTCATAAACGGAAGATGGATTGAAGTTTCCGGGAAGAACAGGGAGGAGGCTGAGGAAAAGGCTCTGATAAAGACTTCTGCTCAAGGAATACTTGAAGTAGACCTGCATGCATCTGCCCTTCTGGAGACTACAGCCGGTATGGACAATACAGCCATTCTCAAATACCAGATGGAGAAATTCAATGAAGCCATGAAGGGAGTACTGCGCAAAAAGGGGACAAGGATAGTGTTCATCCACGGCAAAGGTGACGGGGTACTGCGCAAGGCTATCATCACAGAGCTGAAGAACAAGTACCCTGCCTGCAAATGGCAGGATGCCTCCTTTAAGGAGTACGGCTACGGAGCTACAATGGTAACGGTATAGCAGCTATTTGCTGTTTATTGCATCTACAGGGTTGAGGCAAGCGGCGGTCCATGCAGGGACAAGCCCGGCCATCAACCCTATTATTGTTGATATGAGTACTCCCCAAAAGATGTTTGCAGCAGAGAGGGTAAGGGTAAATCCACCTCCCGACGGTACAAGCAATACTCCCAACAGCACCAGCAATATGCCTATTGTCCCTCCAGCAACTGCCAGTACAGCCGCCTCAACCAGGAACTGCAGCATAATGACATATTTTCTTGCGCCAAGGGCCTTCTGAATCCCAATAATATTGGTCCTTTCCCTTACGGATACAAACATGATATTGGCTATTCCAAAGCCCCCTATAAGGAGAGAGAATCCGGCAATTATCCACCCCACCACATTTATCATGGAGAATACCTCTCCTACACTTTGGGTGATGAGAGTCATTGTATTTATTGAAAAGTTATTTTTCTGCCCTGGGGCAAGACGCCTGTGCCCCCTCATAAGAACCCTCAGCTCATCTTTCAGTTCCTGCTGCTCCACCCCCTCTTTTGGAAGTGCATAAATGGAGTTGGATGCCCAACGTGGATTTACAAGCATATAACGTCCGAAGTTCAACGGAACATATACGGCATAATCCATATTGCCTATGCTTACCATGCTCTCCCCTTGCTTTTCCATTACCCCAACCACAGTAGCAATGGCAGGACCAACTTTCAATTTCTTTCCTACAGGATCCTCCTCTTCAAAAAGGGATGAGGCAATTTCTGCACCAATGACTGCAACCGCAGTGCCACGCGCATCCTCATCGGGAGTGAAGTAACGGCCTAAACGCATTGAGAATCTGGTAATTGCATTGTAATTATGGGTAATGCACTCCACATTTGCGTTATTGACCGATTTCCTTCCATAACGGATGTTGTAGGAGGTTGATATGGAAAAAGCTATCTCCTTGCTTGCTATGGAATTTTCAGTGAGAAACTTGTAGTCTTCATATGAGGTTTCCGGCCTGCGCATATACTCCCACCACTTGAACTCCACCGTCATATCCTCATTCCTCTGGTCATCCTCTCCCACAAAAGGCCACTGGCTCACCATCACCACATCGTTGCTCATACTTTCAAATCCCCTGCGGACATTCTCCTGCAGAGCATCAATTGCGGTAAAGATTGCAACAATCGAGAAAATTCCCACACTCACCCCAAAAAGTGAAAGGAATGTCCTGAACTTGTCTCCCGACAACTGGGAAAATGCAAAGGATACACTTTCCCTGAACAGTTTCACAAAAATTACGGTTTCCCTATATAGCCTTTCCAACGCCATAGCCTCCCCTCCAAATGAATTGTTTATCTCTTGAGCCCAAGTTTCTCCTTAAGCTTCCTTATTGCATCAAAAGCATCCAACGGCGACATTGTATTTATATCCATCGCCTTTATGGTATCCCTCAAATCACAAAGGAGCGGATCCTCAAGCTGGAAGAAAGAGAGCTGCAAATTGTCTGCCACACTGCTTTTCTTCTTTTTTGAAACCAGTCCCTTGCCTGTTTTTCCCACTGCAGGGCCATCCCCGGAAGCAGCAATCTGTGCCCCTTCCTCCTTTTTCTCAAGCATATTGAGGGTTCTCTGTGCAGAATCTACAACGGCTTGAGGCATACCTGCCATCCTTGCCACATGTATACCAAAGCTGTGTGCCACACCTCCCTGGCAAAGCTTTCTCAAAAAGATTACATTATTCTCTACCTCCTTTACGGATATATGCCAGTTCTTTACCCTCGGATATATCTCCTCAAGCTCATTGAGTTCATGGTAATGTGTGGCAAAAAGTGTTTTGGCCCTCTCCCTGTGCTGGTGTATATACTCCACTATAGCCCATGCAATTGACATGCCGTCAAAGGTACTTGTACCTCTTCCTATCTCATCCAGGAGAATGAGTGACCTCCCGGAAAGATTGTGCAGGATGGTTGAGGTCTCTGTCATCTCCACCATAAAAGTGGATTCACCCCGGGAGATGTTGTCAGAAGCCCCCACCCTGGTAAAGATTTTGTCCACATAACCTATCTTTGCACTCCGGGCAGGAACAAAGCTGCCCACCTGCGCCATAAGCACTATAAGGGCTGTCTGCCTGAGCAGTGCACTCTTACCCGCCATGTTAGGGCCCGTAAGTATTATTATCTGCTGGGTATCACTGTCAAGCCATATGTCATTTGCCACATACTCCTCCCCCGGCTCCATCAGCGTCTCAATGACAGGATGGCGTCCCTGCTCAATCTCAAGCTTGTAGCCGTCATCCATATGCGGCCTGCAATAATTGTTGGCACAGGCCAATGCAGCAAACCCCACAAGACAATCAATACATGCAAGGGTATTGCAGGTTTTCTGGATATGCGGTATCTCCTTCTGTATGGCCATCACAACCTGCTGGTAAATCTGCTGCTCCAGTGAAATTATCCTCTCCTCTGCACCAAGAATCTTCTCCTCATACTCCTTAAGTTCCTGCGTAATATATCTTTCTGCATTTACAAGGGTCTGCTTGCGGATCCAGTCGTCGGGAACCTTGTCCTTATGGGTGTTCCTCACCTCAAGATAATATCCGAAGACATTATTGTAACTTATCTTCAAAGATGGAATCCCTGTCCTCTCACTCTCCCTCTGCTGTACCTGCAACAGATAATCCTTGCCATGACGTGCTATCTGACGCAGCTGGTCCAGTTCTTCATTCACCCCATCTGCTATAATGTCACCCTTGCCAAATGCATTCGCCGGCTCCGGCAACATATGCTTCCCGACAAATTCATACAATTCATTGAAAAGGATTATCCCCTCTCCAAGCCTTGCAGACTCACCCCCCAATTCCCTACACAAATCCTTTACCGGCTCCATCTGTCCAAGCCCCCTTTTGAGCTGGACAATTTCCCTTGGAGCAATCTTCCCGGCTGCTGCCCTTGAAATTATCCTCTCCAGATCCCCAATATTGGAGAGATACCCCTGAATCTGGTCTATCGCACCCGAATTGGCAACAAACTCCTCCACTACCGAATGTCTCCTTCCTATCTCCTCCAGATCCTTCAGCGGCATTGTAAGCCACTTGCGGAGCATTCTGGCCCCCAATGGAGATGAACACTTGTCCATAACATCCAGCAAGGCCACCCCCTCTTTTCCTGCAGACGAACTGAAGATTTCCAGATTGCGGAATGTAAAGCGGTCCATCCATACAAAGCTCCCCCTGTCTATCCGGGAAAGGGAACACAGATGTGCCACTCCGGTATTCTGGTTCTGCTCCAGATAGAACAGGATTGCTCCGGCAGCAGTAGTTCCCAAAGTCAGGTTCTCAACTCCAAATCCTTTAAGGGAGCTGATTGAGAACTGTTTCTTGAGCTTGTCCTCACAGGCCTGCGGAACAAAAGCCCATTCATCCATGGCTGAAAGATACCAATTGTTGCCGAACCTCTCCCTGAATCCAGCCTGATATCCTTTCTGAAGCACTATCTCCTTGGGGGCAAAGTTTGAAAGGAGCACCTCAATGTAATCCAGTGTACCCTCAGCAACCTTGAACTCCCCTGTAGAGATATCCAGGAAAGCCACTCCCCCTTTATCTCCCTTAAAATATACTGCCCCAAGGAAGTTGTTCTCCTTTTGGGCCAGGAGCTGCTCGCTGTATGCAATGCCGGGTGTAACAAGTTCCGTAACCCCTCTTTTTACTATCTTTTTTGTAAGTTTTGGATCCTCCAGCTGGTCACATACTGCCACCTTGTAACCTGCCCTCACCAATTTTGGGAGGTAGGTTTCTATGGAGTGATGGGGAAATCCCGCCAGTTCCACATGCTGTGCTGAGCCATTGGCCCTTTTTGTAAGAACTATTCCAAGCACCTTACTTGCAATTATGGCATCATCCCCAAATGTCTCATAAAAATCTCCCACTCTGAACAGCAGCAGGGCATCGGGATGCTTGCTCTTTACTTCAAAGTACTGTTTCATCAGAGGAGTCTCAACTATCTTCTTTCTCTCAGTCATATCATTTGCATTGGCAGATAGCAAAATTAACATTTTTTTTGGTTACTTTTGTGACATACGAAAATGAAAAAAGCACTGATAATAACATATTACTGGCCTCCAAGCGGAGGTTCAGGTGTACAGAGGTGGCTGAAATTTGCCAAGTACCTGCCAAAATATGGTTGGGAGCCTGTCATATATACCCCCCTCAACCCGGAGGCCAATACAGAAGACCCTGCCCTTTTGATGGATATAGCCCCCAATACTGAGGTTATAAAGAGAAAAATATGGGAACCCTACAGTTTTTACAAATCCCTGTTTGGAAAAAAGGGAAGTTCATCTGACGGTGGAAAACATATAAAGGCCAACCTTATAGGCTCAGACAATAAAGGGTTGGGGCACAAGCTTTCAATGTTTGTACGGGGCAATTTCTTTATCCCCGATCCACGCTGCTTCTGGATAAGGCCAAGTATAAAATATCTTGTAAAGTATCTCAAAGAGCACCCGGCAGATGTAATTGTAAGCACAGGCCCCCCACATTCAATGCACCTGATTGCAAAAGGGGTAGCCGAAGCTACAGGGATAAAATGGGTAGCTGATTTCAGGGATCCTTGGACAGAGATATTCTATTTCAAGCACCTTGAGCTCTCCGGCTGGGCATACAAACGCCACCGTGCTCTGGAACAGAGCGTGCTGGACACGGCTGATGTTGTGACAGTAGTTTCCCGAAAGATGCAGGAGGATTTTGCAGCACGCACCACCACTCCTGTAAAGGTTATCACCAACGGGTTTGACCATGCAGATTTTGGGAATGCAACCGGCTCAGACGGGAACATTCCGGATATTGGTATCGGGAAGAGAGCATTCTCCCTGATACATACTGGGATTTTTGTAGACAACGGCAATCCCCACCTCCTGTGGGAAGTGCTTGGAGAGAAGGCTGCTGACAACCCGCAGTTCAAGGAGGATCTGCAAATTCGCCTTATGGGACAAATTGATGCCTCCGTACTGCAGGGGATAGAGAAAGCCGGACTGAACGGCAATCTCATAAATATGGGATACCGTCCGCACAATGAAGTGGTGCTTTGGCAACAGAAGGGAGAGGTTCTGCTGCTCCCGTTGCGAAAAGAACCGGAAGCGGCTGCAATCCTTACGGGAAAGTTTTTTGAATATCTGGCCAGCGGAAGGGAAATACTTGCATTCGGCCCTGTAGATGGAGATTTGGCAAAGGCTTTGCAGGAAACTGCCAGCGGATCAATTGTTGATTTTTACGATAAACAGGCAACCCGCAGGGAGATTGACCGCCTGTATGAAGATTTTTTGGCAGGAAAAGGGAAGTATGACAACGGCAGAAAGCCCCTTTCTGATGCAGTGATGAGATATTCCAGGGAATATCTGACCGGTGAAATGACTAAATTATTTGAATGATATGAAGAAGTATTTGAAGTACCTTATTCCCATTGCGGCATTCGTGGTTATTGCTTATGGCTATACACCACAAGTACTGCAGGGAAAAATTGTAGACCAGAGTGACATATCCAGCTGGGAGGGGATGGCAAACGAGATTGTCACCCATAACAAGGCCAATCCCGACAACCGCACACTTTGGACAAACTCAATGTTCTCAGGTATGCCGGCAACCGGCATATCAGTAATATATGAGGGTGATTTTACAAAATACATCTATGATGCACTGTTTGCAGGGGCACGCCCTGCCAGCTACCTCCTCATCAGTCTTATAGGAGGTTATCTCCTTATGCTTGCATTTGGGGTGAACATGTGGCTGGCAGCACTCGGTGCCATTGCCATAACATTCTGCTCGTACAACATGCAGATAATACAGGTGGGGCACAATGCCAAGATGGTGGCAATCGCATTTATGCCATGGGTATTGGGGGCCATTGTTTATGCATACCGCCGCAATGCCTTCTGGGGTGCACTGCTTTTTGCCTTTGCCCTGAGCTTCCAGATAAAGGCCAACCACCCTCAAATTACATACTATCTTGCAATGATTATCCTGGGGTTCGGCATCTGGCAATTGTGCAAGGCGATAAAGGAAAAAACCCTTCCTGCCTTCTTCCGCACCAGTGCCATTGTGCTCGTTGCAGGTCTGCTTGGAATAGCCACCAATGTGAACCACTTGTGGCCAACATATGAATATGCCCAGCACACAATGAGGGGTGGTTCGGAACTTCTTCCCGACGAACCTGCACAGGAAACTGCAGCAGCTCCCGGAAAGAAAAGCCGCAGCGGTCTGGATCTTGAATACGCTACACAATGGTCATATGGCATTGAGGAGACAATGAACCTTATGATTCCAAACTTTAACGGAGGAGCTTCGGCCGGAGCTCTGGACCGCCAAAGCGATACTTACAAGGCCCTCAAACAGGGAGGATACCAGGGAGCTGAACAAGTTATCAGACAACTTCCACTATACTGGGGCCCACAGCCGTTTACAGCCGGACCAATGTATATGGGTGCTATAACAGTATTCCTGTTTGTACTTGCATTCTTTGTGCTCAGAAGCGGACTCAGATGGTGGGTAGCCGGTGTTTCAATTATTGCACTGATGTTGGGATGGGGATACCATATGATGCCTGTATCCGAGTTCTTCTTCAATTGGGCCCCTTTGTACAACAAGTTCCGTACTGTATCAATGATACTTGTGATACTGCAGATACTTTTGCCTATGATGGGTGTACTTGCCGTAAACGAAATTCTTTTTGGAACAGAATACCCAGGAAAAGGGGAACGTGTAAAGAAAGGGATGTGGTGGGCATTGGGCCTTACCGCGGGCATTTGTGCAGTATTTGCCGTAATTCCCTCGCTTGCAGGAAGTTTCATCAGCCCGTCTGACGGACAGCTTCCAGGAGAGATTGCCGTTGCACTTGCAAATGACAGGGAATCTCTTTTGAGCAGTGATGCATGGAGAAGCCTTCTGTTCATTGTTGCAGCCGCTGCTGTAATTGTATTGAGCTGGAAATACAGGAAACTCAAACCTGCAACAGCTGCAATTCTGCTTGCAGCCCTTGTATTGGTTGATTTGTGGAGTGTTGACAAACGATACCTCAATGACTCCCATTTTGTATCAAAGAAGGAGTTCAGGAACAACTTTGCAAAACGTCCTGCAGATGACATGATTCTTGAAGATACAGACCCTCACTACAGGGTACTTGACCTCTCTGTAAACACATTCAATGATGCATATACAAGTTACCACCACAAGACAATTGGAGGCTACAGCCCTGTAAAGCTGCAGCGCTACCAGGATCTTATTGAGAGGAACATCACCAAGGAGATAGGAGCCATAGCAGCAGAGTTTGGAAATATCCAGACCATCGATGATGCTGAGAATGCTTTGACATACCACCCTGTACTGAGTATGCTCAATACCAAGTATATTGTAATAAACGGGAATGTAGCCCCTGTGGAGAACAAATACAGGTTGGGCAATGCATGGTTCGTGAGAAACATCATACCTGCAGGCAACGCCAATGAAGAGATAAAGGCCCTTGCAGCCATAAATCCTGCAACAGATGCTGTCATTTCCAAGGAATTCCTTACCGGAGAGAATTTCCTTGCCCTGGCGACTTCCCAAATGATGCAGGGAGATGGAGCCGGGATAGCGGACATGTCTCTGAATAACTTTATAGAACTGGAAAGTTATGCTCCTAACAAGCTGGTCTACAACTATTCAAGCAACAAGGCCCAGATAGTGCTGTTCAGCGAGGTATATTATAATCCTGGATGGGAAGCCACAATAACCCCTACTGCCGGTGGTGAGGGCAGAAAACTGGATATTTTTAGGGCCAACTGGATTCTCAGGGGGGCAATTGTCCCTAAGGGTGACTACAAAATTGAATTCACCTTTAATCCTCCTTGCTTTGAAAAGGGAGAGATGTACTCAAGAATTTCGTCGGGATTACTGATATTGCTCCTTTTGGGTGGAATTGGTATTGCAGCATGGAAAAAGAAGGGAGATAAAACTGAATAACATGAACAGGATTTGCGAATTGTTTGGAATTGAGCACCCTATAATTTCTGGAGGAATGGTGTGGTGCAGCGGATGGCGTCTTGCATCTGCAGTGAGCCTTAACGGAGGACTTGGACTTTTGGGGGCAGGGAGCATGCATCCCGACAATCTCCGCCATCATATAAGGTGCTGCAAAGAGGCACTCAAGGGCGATGCCCCAGGAAACAGAACCGGAAGGGATCTCCCTTTTGGTGTTAATGTTCCATTGCTCTATCCTCAGATTGATGAACTGATGGAGATTCTGGTTCAGGAAGGGGTGAAGATTGTATTTACTTCTGCAGGCAGTCCAAAAAAATGGACTCCATATCTTAAAGAGCTCGGCATCACCGTTGTACATGTGGTCTCAAGCAGCACATTTGCAAAAAAATGTGAAGAGGCTGGTGTGGATGCCATTGTTGCTGAAGGATTTGAAGCAGGAGGTCACAATGGAAGGGAAGAAACAACAACCCTTTGCCTTATTCCGGCTGTACGCAAAGCTACATCACTACCTCTCATTGCAGCGGGCGGCATTGCCATCAAATGCCAGATAAAGGCTTGTGAAGCACTTGGAGCAGAAGGGGTACAGATTGGAACACGCTTCGCTTTGAGTGAAGAGAGCTCTGCCCATGAAAATTTCAAGCGCCACTGTATGGGACTCCCTGAAGGAGGCACAAAACTGCTCCTTAAGAAACTTGCACCGGCCCGCCTTGCCCAAGGAAGTGAATTTACTGCAAATGTAGCACTGATGGAGGAGAACGGAGCATCCAAAGAGGAACTTGCAGCATACCTTGGAAAAGGACGTGCCCGCAAGGGAATATTTGAAGGGGATATAAACGAAGGAGAGATAGAGATTGGACAAATATGCTCTATGGTAACAAAAATTGAATCTGTAGAGGAGATATTCAATGATCTGATATAAAAGTATCATAAAATAATTTGGTGATACAATTCTTAAGGGAGGCTGACCGCCTCCCTTTTTTTTGTGTTTGCCTGTAAAAAATAAACCACCGTTTTTTCTATGCACATAAGTGAACAAAGACTAAAACAAAACTTACAGTAAACACTATTTATTAACCTAAAATTTATTTTATGTTCATTCACAAAAGTCTTGGTCGTTCATTGCGTCTAGCAGTGATGACTCTTGTGGCTATGA
>SUYX01000020.1 GCA_015060225.1 Bacteroidales bacterium
TGGATTTTACCGGAGTTAATGTTGTGAGCAACTCTTTCGCGGATGAGTGTATTGCCAAATTGTTATTGGTTATGTCCCTTTCTGAATTGAAGAGCAAGACAACATTTAGAGGACTTAATCCTGTTGCTTCTGAGAGTGTGCTTACGGCTTTGCGCCGCAGACATCTTACAACGGTATAGTCTCTTTTAGGGAAATAATATTTAATACTTTTAAACGGAGAATGACCTATTGAGGAATTTTCCGTTTTTTATTGTAATATACTCATTAATTCATTTTATAAAACTCTATTAAAATTGTAGCATTATTATTGTAATACGCAGATATACAAAGAATTAAGGAAGTGTCTTTGTGTTGCAATGTAGTTGTGTCGCTGAAAATATTCATAACTATTTGTCAAAAATCTTTATTAGAAAATTGCTAAATATTGAATATCAGTGTCTTTCTCGTCTCGTTTTTGACATAAAATAATAAATTAGATGAAACGCGTTTCATCTAATTTACTACATCTTTCTATTTATCAGTACGTTATATAGGGTATCACCAACCGTTGTTGTCCACAAACAAGGTGTCTTTTGTGGACGCGGAGGAGAAATAGTTGCCGCCTGTCCACGCTGAGGGTGCCTGGTGTGGATGTATGGTGCCCGCAGTTGGCATTTGTCCACGGATGGGGCGTTTTTGTGGACGCGGAGGAAAATAGTTGCCGCCTGTCCACACAGAGGGTGCCTGGTGTGGATGTATGGTGCCCGCAGGTGGCATTTGTCCACGGATGGGGGCGTTTTTGTGGACGCGGAGGAGAAATAGTTGCCGCCTGTCTACACAGAGGGTGCCTGGTGTGGATGTGTGGTGCCCGCAGGTGGCATTTGTCCACGGATGGGGGTGTTTTTGTGGACGCGGAGGAGAAATAGTTGCCGCCTGTCCACACATAGGGTGCCTGGTGTGGACGTATGGTGCCCGCAGGTGGCATTTGTCCACGGATGGGGGCGTTTTTGTGGACGCTGAGGAGAATAGTTGCCGCCTGTCCACACAGAAGGTGCCTAGTGTGGATGTATGGTGCCCGCAGGTGGCATTTGTCCACGGATGGGGGCGTTTTTGAGGACGCGGAGGAGATTCCCGGAGAAACGGTTCTGCCCAGTGGGGAGGAGACCTCCTCAGGAGGGGAACAAAACAAAAAAGACAGCTCTTTTTCAGAACTGCCTTTCAAGTGACCCGCCAGGGGATCGAACCCTGGACCCCAACATTAAGAGTGTCGTGCTCTACCAGCTGAGCTAGCGAGTCGGTTTTTGTGATCCAGAAGGGATTCGAACCCCTGACCCACAGATTAGAAATCTGTTGCTCTATCCAGCTGAGCTACTGGACCAATCCCGCCTGGCTTATTGCCTTTAGCGGATGCAAATATAGGAATATTTTTCATTTCCAAAAAATTTTTTTGCATAATTCTTGTTAACTTTACATCCGGATGAGCATTTTTAAGGATGAGGAGACTTTTTGCAATATCATTTTCTATTGTTTTGCTGTTCAGCACTGCAGCATTGGGAGTCCCTGCCGCAATTGGAGTCCCTGCAGCAACGGGAGTCACTGCGTCAATGAATGATTGCGGATTTTGTGGTGGCCATTCAGTAGATGGTGCCCCTGCAACATTCAGATATCTTTCAGAAATGGCAGATACCCATTCCTATGGTGTCATTTATGAAAAGATGTTGGTTTCAGCTGATGGACAATCCGGTGTTCTGCAAGAGGATGAACTTTCCCTGCATCGGTTGAATACTTTGCTGGACAGTCTGAGGGCTAATGCTATCCGTTACAGGGATATTTCTCCAGATTATGATGCATCCATTTATATAAGTGGGAATGTTGATGTCCTTTCAAGAGGCTGTTTGAATGATTTTATACCCATCCTCAACAGAATTGATGATGGAGTGGACAATTATTATGCGGAGTTTATTGGTGGTCTCACTTTTACCAATCCCAATATCTACAATCACTCCCTTTATTCCATTTCATCCAATAAAAAAAGGTTTATAGAAGAGCATATTGAGACTATTGTCGCTCCCTGTATCCAGCTGAATGTTTATTCGCAGTATTTTCTGGGACAGGTATATTCCCCACTGGCATATAAGTCGGGAAGATATTACATTTACTCTTTGGATTCCTCCTGGGTTGATAAAGGAAATATTTATTACAGGATCTCTTTTGCCCCACGCATTAACAATTACAAGTTTGTGGAGGGTTATTTGGTTGCCAGTGGAAGTAATTTCTCCATAAGGGAGATTTCAGTTAAGGGCAAAGTAGAATTTATAAACTATTCCGGCAACGTTCAGATGGGAGAGGAGGGGACGGAGAGTGAATTTCTCCCCCGGAAGATACTCCTTGGTACAGATATAAAGTTCCTTGGTACCCGCCTAAGCGGAGAGTATACTTCAATGATAAGATACAATAAGATCAATCCCAGACATATTCCCGACGAAGAACCTGACAGAAAAACGAAAGTTAGACGGCAAGGGGATCCATTTGTAGAGCAGGGTGGCCTGATAAAAGGCCACAGGGCTCGCCAAACACAGTATGATCTCTCATTGCAGTATAGCACCCGTGTGGATACCCTCTCTGCAGTTGCAGCAAGGATTGTGGACTATAGGGATTCTATCCATACAGAAGGTGATGATTTTATCGGGAAGATAGATACATTGCCCAGAATGGTTGCTGTGGTAAAGAATCCTAGCGGTATTGAAAAGATGGGGCGTTTTATGATAAGGGATTATTCACTTGATCTCAAGGATTTGGGGCAACTCCACATTGCGCCTCTTGTGAGTCCTCTGCTTTTTGATTACAGCACCAGCAGGGGAGTTTCATACAATCAGAAAGTCAGGCTTTCCAGAATTACCACTACCGACAAACTTTATACCCTGGAGCCGCGTGTGGGTTACAACTTCAAATACAAGGAGTTCTATTGGGGTGTAAATGGAGAGGTAAATTATGCTCCAAGGCGGATGGGGAGGGTTTTCCTTGACATGGGCAACGGAAACAAGTTTGCAGCCCGCAGCGGAATAGCTGTAGATACATCGGGAGGAAAGAAGAATGAGTTCCGGGCTCTCCATGCACGTGTGGGCCATAAGATTGAGGTGGCCAACGGTTTTACCATAAGTACAAACATTGCCCTGCACAGGTATTCCCAGATAGAGAAACACAGCAATTTTTACTCAACTTTTGTTCCTGAACTTGAGTTACAGTACACCCCAAAACAGTACTACTACATGAATGGGGAGAGGAAGGTGTATCTCTATTCCCCTTGCCCCACATTTACCCTCAATTTTGCCCACTCCTTCAAAGGGGTGATGGGGAGTACAACCAGGTTCAACAAGGTGGAGTTTGACATGCAGCAAAAATTGAGGGTAGGGCCTATGCACTCCCTCCACTACAGGGTGGGGTTCGGCCTCTTCTACGACTATTCAGATCTCTATTTTGCTGAATTCAACAACCTCAAAAGAAACAATCTTCCCGAAGGATGGGATGATGACATAGGGGGAACATTCCATCTCCTCTCAACTGTAAAATACAATGAAATAGACAAATACCTCCGGGCCAATATCAAGTACGATGCACCGCTTATCCTTGTCCCAAGCCTTTTCAGGAAAGTAAAATACATTACCAAGGAGAGGCTCTATTGCAACATGCTCCTTGTTGACACCATGGACCCTTACATAGAGATGGGTTACGGAATAGGTACCAACATCTTCAATGTAGGGCTCTTCTGGGGCGGTGAAATCACCAAATGGGACATGGTAGGTGTGAAGTTCACATTTGAGGTACAGTAGCCCCGTAAGGTGTTCTACTCATCTACCCTGTATATTTCCCATTTTGAATAGTTGTCATTGCTATTGTTCCTTACAGTTACCGTTGAAGAGTTTTCCGGCATATACCAGTAATATCCGTTATTGTATATGGTGAAACTGCCATCTGTAAATTCAAAGGTAAATCTTGTTGCCCATGTGCTGTTGGTTCCGTTTATAGTCAGACTCTGGGAGTTCCAGCCAACAGTCAATCGTGCATAGTTCTGGGTCTGTACATTTTTGATTTTATATGCATCGTACTGTGTTTCAAACATGAAGTAATTGCTGTTGTCAGGGGTGTCCTTCCCATTTATAGGATCTCCTCCATCATACACATATGCCTCTGTACCAACATTTTTAATTACATATCTTGCATTAATGTTATTGTTAATTTCGTCCAAAGATGTAACCTTTACCAGATTCACTGCAACAACTGTGAAACCTCTGGTTTCACTTTCCTGTGGAGTATCAATTCCAGCATATTTAACACTGAATCTTACTGTATAATTGCCTGCAGCATCAAATTCAAGGAATCCGTCTGTTGTACAATAACCGCTGTATATATATGTTGTTCCGCTAATACTATTGAGGTTGGCAGTAATATCTATTGGCTCTAAATCACCATTGCCGTCATTGATGATCATATATACCTTTTCAGGTGTATTGTCTCCGTAGAGCCTTATAATCCTGTTAATATTCTGTCCTGTAAGTACAGTGTTGTCGCCGGACCACTCTTCAAAGCTGATATAATTCTCTGATTTTATAGTTATTGTCGTAGATGAAATCCTGTTCACATTATCCTTGTTCCTTACATATAATATAAATCTGAATTCTCCGGTATTGTTGCTTAAATCCAAATCGTGTGTAGTGCAGAAATCATTAAAATTGAATGCATATGTTGCCGGATTCCATATGAAACCTTCCCCATTCAGACTTGATGTCTTTATTTCTGACTCATCCCAAACTTGAATAACGTGCTCATGATGCACCTCCGGATTATCTTTCAGGTGATATCCTATAGAAAGTTTTGCATCGGTAATTGGCACACCAAAAGATTCTGCGTGGAGTGTAAAATTGACTGTTTCATCCAGGTCAGGTACAGATGTCCTGGAAGGAGTAATGAATGCCATTACCCTGTTCAACTCCATATTCCTTACGCATCTCACGGGAGCGGCAGTCTTCCTGTTGGTATGGTCAATTATCTGATGTCCTGAGTAATCTCCCTCCACATTCAGCTCTTTCCATGTCCTCTCTTTTGACAAATATATCCTTGACCGGTGCATGTAATACTCAGGATCATCAGCAAGGGTACTCACAACTGCAGACTGGTAATCAGCCTTCTGTCCCACATATCTCCATGAACATACCAAAGAGTTCAACCCTCTGTCAACCCCCTTATATCCTGTATACGGAAAATAAAATTCTGATTTTTTAGCAGGTACCCCATTAACAGTATTTACACTGACAATCTGCCCATATTCAGTATTGGTGAATGTACCTGCAGCACCTGCATTGTACATTGCATATGAAAACAGGTCTCCCAATTCACCTCCGGATACCCTGTATCCGTATGGGCATGGGTCATATATTGTTTTTGTAGTTCTTCCCGACGAAGTATTATAACCCCACAGAAAATCTATCTTTGCATGCAGCCAGTTGAAATAGTACGATTGTGTCTGGGCGGTAGGCATTATCAGATACATGGGATTTTCAACAGCATCCTTTAATGTTGGGGCAGCCAATCTTACAACCTCTGCAGCATCGTATTTGTCAGAAGCGTAATCGTAATATGGTGCGGTAATCATGTTGATAGGGGAGTAGTTCCACTCTGGAGGACCCATTGAAGGGTCTTTCCTTCCCCATTGGTAATAGAGGCCGTAGGTCTCCAGAACATTGCCTGAAGAGGTTTCATTGCCGTCCCATCTGGCTGCTGTGGCACCCAAATTCCTGTCCAAAATTACAATTTCAGTCTCATTTTCTGTATATGGTATCTCCTGTGGCGTATCTGTAATCCATATATGCCAGCTCCACAATATATTCCTGTTGTTGTCATATACTGCAATTACAGCATTTCCCTCCCTGAATTTTGTAGCGTCATTGGGGTCTTTGGCCACTTTGAACCTAACATATCCCATAAGCAGTTCAACCTGTGTAATGAGCCTTGGAGATGTTTCCCAAAGGATATCAGCAATTACAGGTTCAAGGTGTGTATTTGTCGGATACAGAGTTTGGGCACCAATTGACATCAGTCCCTTGTTGCCGTTGCCGGCAACAGTTGCATCAAAACAGAACCCATCATACATTGGATCTGCCTCCGTCCCTGCTGGATTAGACTTTATTATATAGCAGTTGGCATGTTTATAATTGAATACATGTTCCCCATCATCACCTCCTGTATACAGTTCTCCTGTAGTAAGGTCAAAATATTTCTCGGAGCCTTCTGAACCAAGGAATGTAAAAATGGTACCGTCTGTCTTGAAATTCAGATTAAGGTCGTATATATAGCCTGCATTGAATAGAGGTATTGCATCCTTTACAGCAGCTACATTCACATCATACACACCTGCTGTGGTATGTACCAGTACTCTCAGAGGCTGGTTTGGGCGTATCATCAGATATCCCAAATAGTGGTCAGCAGAACTTCCTCCAAGATCTATGGGGTACTTTTCTGCTGCAATGTTTCCACTGCTTTTGTCATTCTCTCCAAATATAGGGGTGGTTACAACAGGAAGTTGTGCATTGTCTCCCCATTCGACATGTTCTGCAAAATTATCCTCTTCTTGAGGAAGTGCAATGGTACATGTGGTAGGTTGTCCTATCACCACAACCTTGGTAATGTCTCCCCACATACTCACATCCTGCGCTGAACCTTCAGCTTTTGCCCATATCCTTACGGCTGAAAGATAATGGTTGAACTTGAAGTAGTTTCCGGTATCGAAAGGATTCTCGTATGAACCGTCCTTCACATCGCTCACCATTATATCTTTTGAACCGTCCAATCCTGTGAACTTTACTCCAACATAATCTTTCCCTTCAATTTCCATTTGTGTAAATGTGCTGTTGAAGTTGCTGTGGCCAAACTGTGTATACGGTTGGTTACCTTGAGCATTTTCCGGAAGTTCACATGTACGTGGGTACCATCCCACCATCCTCACATTCAGTTCTTTATTACTTGAAATGTAAGGTTGCTCAGGGTTCAGTGAGATGCTCCTAAGATTATTTGTTCTGTCATATGGAGCCGTAGAAATTGTACCTTCAGAAATATAAGCCTCGCTCCAATCTGTTATGTAATTCTTATCTGTATTGGCGGTGAATGAACCATTTTCCTTCTGGTCAATCCTAAGGAAATTGCAAAGCAGAGTATCAACATTTGTTGTCTGGTTTATAAGGGATTTTGTCCCCATAGTACCCGAGGCATGTTTTGTTGATACATTCTCTTTGATTAGACAATATGGAGTTACCTTTCCATTGCCTGCTATCTCTTCAAAAGTAAAGTCATCTTCCATTTTATTGCATCCGGCAACAAATGAAAGGGCAATTGAAGCAAAAATTATATATCTGTAAATATTCTTCATCCTGTTATTCTTTCATGCATCTTACCATTTTGCCGTAAGCGGAAGCATCTCCACCCTGGCTCTGTCGTGTATATGATCTGTTATACCAGAAAGATCTGGTGTCATACTGCCCCATAGGCATACCTGTATTCATTCTCCCTTCACTTCCTACATTTGTACAGGCTCCGGTTGTAGGATTCCTGTACCCTACAAGTGGGAACCACATCTTCTCAAAATGTGCTTTGTTGGTAACGATTCCTTGTGGATCAAACCCTATCTCAGCATCTGTAAGTTGTGTACCATCCCCACTCTCGGTAATATCACCCTCAGCATATTTCTCTGAGGAGTTGTATCTCCATGAGAAATGGAAAGGGGTACGGTATCCCGGAGGACAAGGATCGTGCATTGTCTTGGAGAATGTCTGTCCTTCAATAGAGTAATCTGCAACGGCATATCCCCACAAAGCAACATTTGTATAACCGTCTGCAAAAGATTCGGGGAACCATTGGCTGTTCTTCTGTCCGTTGGCAGTAGTACTTTTGTAGAATGCTGTAGGATCCTTTACGACATCAGGTATGGAGGCGGCCCCTTTCACATCTATCGACTTTCGGTAATCCCATGTCCCCTCATCGTTCTTTTTCCACCATCCCGACGAAGCTACTGTACTGCCTGTTGAACCGTCAGTGCCGTATCCAATGGTTGGAGGCCCCATAATAGGATCTTTCCTTCCCCATTGATAATAGAATCCCATCGTAGCTTCCTTTCCTTCTGTAGGCCATGTTATCTGAGAAATGTTTGCAGGAATCTCTGGAGCATAAGTGGCACCCAGAAATCTGTCCATTTTGGTATAGTTTCCGGATATCTTGTCTGCAGGCTTGTCTGTAAGCCAGATATGCCATGTCCACAAAATGTTCCCTGCATTGTCATATGCCGCAAGAATTGTATTTCCTTTGCTGAAATTGCTTACCTTGAACGCAACATAGCCGTCACTGCTTACGATACCTTCATCCAGCAAAGTAATGCACATGTTGGAAGGGGCCGGTTGATTGGAGGCTTCATTGTCAGGGAAATCGGTTTCCCCATTGGTAAAATCCCCCTGCCACCACAAAATGTCAACTCTTGCAGGAGATATTGTTGTGGAGAGACCTCCGTTTATCTCTGCAGTTGTAGTACCTCCCAATGGGAGAAGGCTTCCCACACCGTTGCCCCTTATGGTTGTCTTGAACTTGTAGAATCCGTCTTCATGCACCATATAGCAGTTTGCGGTTTGGGATGCACTCAAATCCTTCACTACATCTGCGGTGTTGTCACTCACACACCTTACACCAAGGCCTCTGGTACGGTTAGTATATTCACCATCCTCAGACAATTTTGCAAGATAATCCCTTGTAAACTGCAGTCTGTATGGGGAGTCATTAATCCTCTCATCGGTTCCGGCAGACAAATTGGCATCATCAGCGTCATGTCTGTTTATGAGAGAAGACCACATCTCCACTATAGGAATATCTTCATGTTCATAGTTGCCGGTGCCATCCTTGTGGATATGTCCCAGTTTGTATTCGCCATTTATGTTTATATATCCCTGGAAAGGATACCAGATGTCATTACCCTCAATTACAAACCTTATCCCTTGCAGTCCTTCCCAAAATGTTGCTACTGTCCCATTGGCTTTTGCAGTATTATATCCCGGCATATCTGCCCAGAACTGTTCCATACTCTCCCAGTTCCTCTGGTATGGCACATGATATCCTACAGGGCATGGGTCGTACAAAGTCTTTATAGGCTGCACATGCTCCACCTCCCTGTATCCCCAAAGGTTGTTTATGTTCTGGAATGCTGTCCTGTCTACCCAGTCATGTACATTATGACCGTTATGATCATGCAAACTTCCATAAAAAATGCCCGGATTAGCGACAGCTTCGTCGGGAGTAACACGTGTCTGACTGTCTTCTGCACTGATTTTTCCATCCTGCTTAATGCGGAATGGGGTAGGTCTTCCCCATTGGTAGAAGAGTCCGTTCATGGTACCTGTTCCCCCTGGGGCGGCCGCTGTTGCTCCAAGGTTCCTGTCAAGTGCAACATACCCTTTGGTATAATTCTGTTTCTGAGGCTTGTCTGTTATCCATATATGCCATGTCCAGATGCAATTTCCCTGTGCATCATATACTCCCAGCAGAACATTCCCCTCACTCTTGAGACTCTTGTCCGAGCGGTCAATTTTTCCTGTAATAGGATCAGTAGTAGTGTTTCCGTCAACATTGAACAGCACTTTACCCTCAACAATTTTATTTATTTCAAGTCTGAATTCAGCCACTTCACTCCAGATAATTTCCACTGTCTTAGGTGCGAGTACGGCATCTATTCCTCCTCCAAGTGCTGCTGAATTTCCGTTCCCTTTGACTGTAGCATTGAAACAGTACCCGAAATTGGCAGATGAAACTATATAGCAGTTTGCAGTTCCGGTTGTGCTCAAGTCGTAGAATGTACTTGAAATGTTAATGTCAGAATTTACATCTCCGCCATCTGTCCAATCTGCAATCTGGACATCTGCATTTATTACTCCGTTATCAGAGAAACGGAGGATTATATCGTATGCATACCCAGGTTTGAAGTCCCTTGCAATTGAAAGCTCGTGCTCGCCGGCTGTACCTGTGCTGCCACCTTCAGTTGTTACTACAATATCCAATAGCCCTAACCCGTCCACTTCCGGAGCCGCGGCAATCCACTCTTTAAGAAGTTCCTTGTTGTCAAAACCGTCTTTAACAGGAGAATCACAACTGTAGACCATTGTGTTGCCGTTGCCGCTATACACTATAGAACATTCTGTATTCTCTGCTCCCTTTGGGAGGGTAAGGGTACACTGGTCCGGCATTCCCATAAGTTTCAAAGACTTAATATTTCCCCAATTGAAAGAAGTGGTGCTTTTATATGCATAAATCCTGAACATTGAGAGGGCATGATTGAACTGCATTACATCAAATCCGCTCTCCATAGAACCGGTAACAGGCTCTGAGTACATTATGTCTGAGTCTCCTGAGTTAGGAATAGGAAATGTAATTGTAGTGTTCACTTCTGTAGAATTATAAGTACCGGTAGCAGGATACCATGCTGCATAACGGATTTTATCTGTTGAATTTACAAAGAACTGCGGTGCATCATTCTCTGAGTTCCTGAAGCCGGAAATGATTCTCAGGTTCCCCTCTTCCGGTTGGGGCAGGCCAAGTTCTGCAGTAAGAGATAATGGAGTTGTAGCATCTTCCACCCTGAAATAAGGGTAGGATTTATGAATTTTTTCATCTATTCGGGCAACACCAATGGAGAGTTCTTCATTACTGTTGTTTGTAACGGCTCCGTTTACTATGGATTTTGTCCCCCCTTCCACAGAGAGGTGTACCCCCATCCTGGCAAAAAGCTTTACCTCCCCGGCATTATAATTCCCGGGATTCTCATCCCTTTCACATCCTGTAAGGAGAGCGCAGAGGACAGCCAATATGTATATCTTTAAAACTCTCATCTTCTCCAGTTTATTCAGTTATTTGGTAAAATGACCCCTTCGGTATATCCGCCATCTTTCCACTCGCAGATCTCTCCTTTCAGCTGTACACCGGTATTTATAGTAAGTGTATAAATTATTTTATGTCCCGATTCCCATACATATGGTGTGTAATTGAGCAGAATGAATTCCTGGTCATATGTTTTTGCTCCACTTGGCTCGGTAACGGTGTAATTTACTGCCAGTGTTGTGGCGTTGGTAAGCTGCTGTGGAATGGCAAGTATCCTCATAGAACCTAAGTGGTTTTCACCGGAAGTTGTAAATGAGGTCTTGGTATATGTCTGGTTGTTTGTTCCCGACAGTTGTACTGCCCACACATTCTTGTCTCCCGAGTTTGCAATTCCCTGGAACTCACACTTCATGGTGGCGGACTTGAAAATATTGCTCAAGTTTATACTGTTCAAGGCAATAGTGTGCTCCGGCATCTCTTTTTGTACCACTATCTCAATCCAAGACATTGCATGCTGCATATAAAGCATAACAGTACGGTAATTTGAGCCGTCTGCTACCTTATAGGCGTGGGAGAGCAGGTAGTCAACCATATTTGCCTCATCATAGTCATCAGGTTGTGAAACATTTATTTCAAGGCCGGAACTTTTCATGCTGAATGATGCTCCGTTAGTAGGAGTCTGGGGCGAATGGGTAAATCCGTGGAACGAATAGCTCTGCCCCGGTTCCCATTGTTCCTTAGGATTTGTGTTCCAGTTGTTGCTGTCGCTCTCCTTGTATATTTCAGTTCCATCAAAAATGTTGGTGGTATTGTTCTTGACACCATATACATATACATTCGGATGTGAGTTTGAGGTCAAATCATCATTGGTTATCAATGCTTTGGTATCTATATTTATTCCCGATACCCCAAAGGTGATGTAAGGCAATCCATTGGAATCTCCCTGCTCTTCTTTAGAACAGGCAGAAACCGCCAATGCCAGTATCGCACAATATAATATGTATATGGTCTTTTTCAATTCTTCCTTTTTTTTTATAACTCAACATTATGCTCAATCCAAGGTATCTCGGATACCTGGAATATTATATCTTCACTACTTATTGTAATGTTGTATCTGTATTTTTTCCCCATCTCCCAACTGGCTATGGCATCTATACTGCCAAGATTTCCGGTGTAATCTGTACTGCTGTCGTTGCTGTAGCGTACAGTAAATTTTATTTTTATCTCTTTCCCATATATAGTCTGGGGTAAGGCTGTTAAGTCTGTACAATCAAAAAGGTCTTTGGATTGTTCTTCTGACATTCCTTTAGGGAGGAAAGGGTTCTCTACTGTGCCGGTCAGATTGCTGCCGGCAAAAAAGCCTTCAGATTCCCCTACGGTTTCTGCAGTAGGGATGACAGCTGCAGTTATATTGCTGACATTTATATTGGCCTTGTATTGCAGACCTGTAAGGCTTATATTTTCAACTGATTTTATGTCTGTACTTGTTGCATTCCTTATTTTGAATGACAAACATGATAATAGGTGGTTGAAATGCAGCGGTACAGAAGAGTAGTCGCTGCCGGTAGTATTGTCCCTAATATGAGAGGCAAACAGGAGATCCTCACATCTGGCATCAAATTGTGGAGATCCTGTTGAAACTTTTCCCGATATGTAATTGGCAATGGTAATTTGTGGGGCAGTTTCAGTACCGGTAGATGATACAGTTCCGTTGGAGATGCTTTTGCTGTCTCTCGAATTTGTTGCATAAGGCGCAAACGCCGTAAAAGAATATCTTGCCCCCGGAATCCAATATTTTGTAATGTCATAGTTCCAGGCGCTGTTGCTGTATTTCAAAAGGTCATTGTTGAACACAGCATAGGTATTTGCATCCTTGGATGCAGTAGCAAAAAGAGAAATCCCGTACTGCTGCAACTCGGATGCACTTGTTATCAATGCCTTTGTGCCGCTCCCTGCACCCGTTCCAGTCCCAGTTCCAGTTCCTGTCCCGGCCCCGTCACCTGCTCCTGTGCCTGCGCCTGCCGCACTTCCGTTTGCAATCACAGGCCACCCCGCCGTAGGGGAGAAGACCAGAGGGGTTTCAGAAACATCTGTAGGAGGCAATTCTGGATCAGTTGTACTCTTGGAACAAGAGAGCAACATTGTCACAAGGATTGCTACTACAGCTAAAGGTTGTATGTGTAATTTCTCTATGATCATCATTATTAATATTCTGTTGCGGGAAACCCGCAACAGAATATGAAATATAGTTAGTGAGATTAGTTAATTTCAACTTCTGTTGAGCCAGGTGTTTCATCCCATGCTACAACATTTGCAGAGAAGTCAACAGTAGTAAGACCAATTTTGATAGCAAAAGTATAAGCTTTACCGGCCTCAAATGTAAACTCCATTTCTTTTGAAACAGTGTTTGGTACTCCATCAACTGTATAAGATGCTGTCAAAGTAATTTTGTCACTAGCTCCAAAAGTTTGAGGGATGATCATTAGATACTGTGCATCATTTGTCCCATTTGAATCATTATCAACAACTGTTGCTGCAGTTGCATTTGCTGCATATGAAACTTCTTGAGTGCCTCCAGTCAAATAAATGAATGTAACATTACTACCAGACTGTGTTTGACTTGTCCAGTTGTTGTTTACTTTTTGAAATATTTCAGGTGTACTATTATCTGTGTCATGATCATAAGTAGTAATATTAGCTGTACCAAGGTTCATTTCACCGCTTTCGTAAAATTTTCCTCTCAAAGTTACTCCGGTTAGAACTATTGTAGAGCTATAATTGACATCTGAATATACTTTAAAACCAACTCTTGACAATGCATGGTAGAAAGTCATATCTACAGCGCCATCTGCTTTAGTCTGGTCTTCCTGTGCTGGTGTGAATAAAACATCCATATGTTTTGTGAATTCTTTAGCTACAGTGTATGTAAGTACAGGTTTCGAGTCAGCAGCTGTGGCTACTGAGATTGCATTTAATGCATCGTTATCATGTGGACCATACGCATAGAAACTGATTTTATCGCCAGGAGTATTTGGCCAGTATTTTATTGTTTCATATCCCCAGTCTCCCGTAACAAATTGATTGAAATTTACTAGAATGTTATTCATAAATTCAGGTGCACCTGTAATACTATAATCCTCCATTTCGGTCTGTCCAGTATAATAAGCAAATACACCAAATCCTTGTGTTTGTAACTGAGTTGTTTCAACTACAGTACCTTTAGTCTGAGCACCTCTACCAAGGTAAGTGTTGAATGAAATTGCTTCGTCCTGAGGCATTTCGCTGATAACCTCGTTTTTCTGACAAGCTGTAAAAGAAACAGCTGCGGCGGCCATCAGGCCTAAGAATAGTTTCTTTTTCATGATAATTGTTGTTAAGTGTTAATGAATTAATTGTTGTTTATTTTATTGTTATTTTTCTATAGTTCTACTTCGTGTTCTATTTCTTCGCCCCAGTCATTTACAGAGGCATCAAATCCGCCACCTTCGCCACCTTCCGGTTTTACGTCGGGAAGAGGATCTCCAAGGTCAATCTCCAGGTGGAGGGTGAGGTGGGCTGTGTCGTCTTCCTCAAAGTCGTGTCCTACTTCAAATTTGTAGTCGAGGATGGTCTTGTTGTCTACCAGCAGTAATGAGAGGTTGAAGATGTTCTCCTGTGGGGTTGCCTTGTGACCGTCGGGAAGACCGAAACAGAGCAGTTGTGCTTTTATGTTGCCCTGTGTGGGGTCTTGCGGGTCTACTGTGAGGGTCCAGTTTTCCATCAGGTGGGTTACCTTGCTGGTACTTGGTTTGCCGGCTCCCAGTTTGTATCCCTCCGCTATTCCTTCCAGTGCTGCTCGGGCAGATCTGAGGTTGTATATGCTTTTTATGTGTACAGTTACATATATTGTGTGTATGATGTTTTGCGGTTTCAGGTGCATGAGGTCAATTCCACCTTTAGTGCTGCTGCGTGAACCATGGGTGTTCTGCACATAATCCTGTGTACTCTGTGCAATCATCTGTGCCGTTACCTCTGCGTTCTCATATTTGTCAGTTCCAAACCATTCAGGTTCGTGTACTATCCTCTCGTTTTCGTCTTTTGTGGTGTACCATTTTGTTGGGGCCTGTACTGTGGCAACCTCCGCATTCTGGTAGTTGTTGAGATTGCGGAATTCCAGTGAGCCGAACTCTGTTTCACTCTGGTTGAATACGATTGAGTTGTAGTGTCCCATTGGCAGGTTTACCAGCACATGGGAAATTGTGTTGCTTTTGGTTACAACCGGCGCATCTCCATTTTGCGGATATACTACCACTGTCATTCCCGTAGGTGTCTCTTTTTCTACAAAATCGCTCCAGCCTACATTTATCCTCATAGGTGCGGCGTGCGGATGCATGAAGCATATTGCCTTGTGGTCGCACGAGGTGGCAGCCAGTGATAGGATGGCAGCGGCGAGCACTGCAGTTGCCCTGCATGCAGTAGCTCCGGTTGCTCCGGTTGCTGTGGCTGCTTTGCCTGCTTCGGTTGCTTTGCTTGCTGTTGCTCCGGTTGCTCCGGTTGCTGTGGTTGCTTTGCCTGATGCTGCTCCGGTTGCTTTGCCTGCTTCGGTTGCTTTGCCTGCTTCGGTTGCTTTTTTTATAGCAGCTGCCAAATATATGAGTATCCCTTTTACCATCTTCCCAATATCCATACTAATGAGACTTCCGCTTTGGTAGGGCCCACCCAGTTTCTATCTTTAGTGGCCTGCCAAACATAGCAGTTGTCTATAGGTTTATACTCCATATATTCTCCTGTGAGGTATCCCACTCCCAGTGTAAAATCCAGATTGAGCCTTTTTGCCAGGTTCTTTGAATAGCCTACCGCTATACCGGCAGCATATGACCATCTGTCTCCAAGGTATCCTGTTCCGCCCCATTCAAAGTCGTATGTGACCATCTGTGCATATGCTCCAATGTGCCATCCTGTGAGAGGGGTGGTGCCATTTGTGGTGCGCGATGCTTTCCATGGCAACTGCTTGAAATATCTGCGGATTTCAATGTCACCTCCGTAAACTCGGTGATACCAGCTGCTTTGGTCCCTCTTCCACCAAGCATACATCCAGTTTACCGCTACCGAGTATTTGTTGTTTATTGGCAGCTCCACTCCAATGTTAGGGGTTATAAGGAGATCATACAGTACGTTAGTCTTAACTGCCAGATAATTGTACTTTTTCTGGTAACGCTCCTTTTGTGTTGTTGTCTCTGTTACAGGTTTTTCCTCTTTGTCGGGATTATAAATCTCTACAGGTCTGTACCCGGTAAATATTCCTCCTGTGGTCTCCTTTGTAACAGGTGCCTTCGGTTGTTTGGCAACAGCCGGCAGGGGATCTTCCTTGGAAACCCTGCTGTAATCAACAATAATTCTTGTACTTCTTAATTTCGGCCACTTGGTATAGTGGGCACCGGTGTTTAATGTTACGTTGTCTTTTTGTACAAGTTGCTGATTTACAGAATGCTCATTTTTGATATATTTGGCTATTGCATCTGCCCTCCGGTTTGCAAGTATCTTGTTCCAATGAACTTTGCCCTCTGGGGATGCGCTTCCCTGAAGGGTTATTCCTTTGAGGGTGAAATCAAATCGTGGATCGGTGTATTCTGTGAGGAAGCGGTCGAATGTATTGAGGGTAGTGCTGTTGCCCATAAACGAAGGGACAACATTTGTCTTGCCAACCCGGAAGTAGATGTACAGGGTGTCGGAAAGCTGTTTGGTGAAGCGGCCCTATCTGCAATTGTCATCCGTTACTACAGTTTTGGCTTTTGCTTTGGTTTCGGCTTGGGCATTTGCATTGGTGTCTGCTTGGGCATCTGCTTTGGTTTCTGCTTGGGCATCTGCTTTGGTTTCTGCTTGGGCATCTGCACTGGCATTTGCATTTGCATTTGCGCTGGCATTGGCGCTGGCTCTGGTTTCTGGCTTGGTGGCAATATGGGACTGGGCTGCGGCAAAGGTCGCTGCGGCGCAAAACATGACAATAAATGCTAAGTGTTTTCCGAGTCTCATATGTGTTTCTTTTGCTTGTAAGAATTATATTCTGCTCAACCTTCAAAGATAGGCTTTTCTTTTGTCATGTCAAAGGATTTTGTTGCGTTTTTGGCTACATTTTTGGTCTGTTTGTGGCCTTTTGACCCCGTTTGATGCGGATTTTGCGGAAGTTAGGTACCTAGAGGCGGCTTTTGTCCACAGGAGGAGGTGTTTTTGTGGATGCGGCAAGGGAAATGTTGCCGCCTGTCCACGCAGGGGGTGCCTGGTGAGGACGCATGGTGCCCGGGGATGACTTTTGTCCACGGGAGGAGGTGTTTTTGTGGATGCGGCAAGGGAAATGTTGCCGCCTGTCCACGCAGGGGGTGTCTGGTGTGGACGCATGGTGCTCGGAGACGGCTTTTGTCCACGGGAGGAGGTGTTTTTGTGGATGCGGCAAGGGAAATGTTGCCGCCTGTCCACGCAGGGGGTGCCTGGTGAGGACGCATGGTGCCCGGGGATGACTTTTGTCCACGGGAGGAGGTGTTTTTGTGGATGCGGCAAGGGAAATGTTGCCGCCTGTCCACGCAGGGGATACCTGGTGAGGACGCATGGTGCCCGGAGGCGGTTTTTGTCCGCGGGAGGAGGTATTTTTGTGGATGCGGCAAGGGAAATGTTGCTGCCTGTCCACGCAGGGGGTGCCTGGTGAGGACGCATGGTGCCCGGAGGCGGCTTTTGTCCACGGGAGGAGGTGTTTTTGTGGATGCGGCAAGGGAAATGTTGCCGCCTGTCCACGCAGGGGGTGCCTGGTGTGGACGCATGGTGCTCGGAGGCGGCTTTTGTCCACGGGAGGAGGTGTTTTTGTGGATGCGGCAAGGGAAATGTTGCCGCCTGTCCACGCAGGGGGTACCCGGTGAGGACGCATGGTGCCCGGAGGCGGCTTTTGTCCACGGGAGGAGGTGTTTTTGTGGATGCGGCAATGACTGGAAAGTCCTGGATGGCCCTGGTGATGTTTCTGGTAAGATTTTTTGCTTTTTTTAAAAATAGCAATTACAAAAAGAGAAAAATGTGTGTTTGTCGGGAGAATTATTTACCCAATTGATTGTATATCAGTGTACAATATTGTAGAATTGCAGAAATTTTTTTGTTGGATTATGTCGGTGGAAGAAATTTTGAATTATGAGTTTGAGTCGCATGGGCCTTTTTGGCATTTGTGCACTCCGGGGGATTTGAGCGGATTGCTTTTTAGGGAGACAAAGGATTTTGTTTATGGAATGAATCTGGTGGCTCATGCGGTTGCTGTTCATAAAAAAGAGGTAGATATTTACACTTTTGTAATTATGAGCAATCATTTCCATTTTGTTTTGAGGGGAAACCAGGAAGATTGCATTTCTTTTTTCAATTTTATTTTCCGGCGGTTGAAGCGGTATTTGAGTTTGCATGGGAGAATATCAGATTTAGATGGATTTAATTACAAATTATTTAAAATTAGTGATTTGTACTATATGCGCAATGTTATTGCATATATAAATAGAAACCCTTATGTAGCCAATTCTTCCTATACCCCATACAATTATTCTTGGGGTACCTCTTCCTATCTATTTAACTCTTTGTCCGAGCGTATTATTTTTACACCATTGAGTAAATTTACAGTAAGGCAATTGCGCAGTATTTTCTTTACCCGCAATGTGGATTTTCCCACTACTTTCAGGTTTATAGATGGGTATGTTGTGCCGTCCTCTTACTGCAAAATTTCCCAAACCGAACAGTACTTCAGAAGTCCAAGCCATTATTTCCATATTCTTTCCCGACAGGTTGAGAGTTATGCCCTAATTGCCAGAGAGATTGGCGATTGGGTTACATATACCGATGATGAGCTCTTTTCTGTTGCGGTTTCTTTGTCCATAAAGGATTATGATATTAAGAAAATTTCAGAACTGGATAAAGATCAGAAAATTGCTGTGGCAACCAAGTTGCATTTCAATTATAATGCTACAAATAAGCAGCTTAAGAGGGTGTTGAGGCTTGATGAGGTGGTTTTGGATTCACTTTTCCCGATGAGTAAAAGGTCTCCTGGGAAGAAATAGTTGCCGCCTGTCCACGCAGGGGGTGCCTGGTGTGGACGCATGGTGCCCGGAGATGGCTTTTGTCCACGGGAGTAGGTGTTTTTGTGGATGCGGCAAGGGAAATGTTGCCGCCTGTCCACGCAGGGGGTGCCTGGTGTGGACGCATTGTGCTCGGAGATGGCTTTTGTCCACAAATAAGGCCATTTCCGTGGATGGAAATGGCCTTGTGTGCGTTCTGCATTGCCAAGGGAGCCCGCATTGCCAAGGGAACCCGCATTGCCAAGGGAACCAGTGTGCTATGGGTATCCGCAGTGCTATGGGTATCCGCAGTGCCCAGGGAATCCGAAGAGCTCGGAGAACCTGCAGTGCCGTGGCGCCCGAAGTGCCCGGGGCGGCGGTATTGTCGGGGAAGAGTGATTACCACTCAAACTGCTCGCTTACAGGGAACAGACCGAACATGCCGCCAGTGTGGATGAACAGTATGTTCTTTGCGCCAACCAGTGCGCCCCCCTCTTTTAGTTCGTTGTAAACGCCATACATTGCTTTGCCGGTATATACAGGGTCCAGAATTACTGCCTCTTTGCGGGCTACATGTTTTATGAACTCCAGTTCCTCAGGTCTGCTGATTGCGTAGCCCAAGCCTACATATTTGTCAATTACCTCTATTTTCTCGCGGCGAAGTTTTGCGCCTGAATGCTCAGGCAAGTATGCCAACGCTCCGTTTGAGATATTGTCTATGATGTTTGTAAAGTACTCAATGTCATCACATACCGCCATGCTTACCACACGTTTGCCGTAGCCGTGAAGCTCGTTTGCAAGATGCAGACCTGCAGCTGTTCCACCGGAACCGGTAGCAACTACTACAGTGTCAAACTCAATGCCCAGCTCTTTCTCCTGAGCCACAATCTCGTTCATGCAGTTGTAGTATCCAAGGGTTCCAATATCGTTTGAAGCACCTTCAGGAATAACATAGGGTTTGTAGCCCTGCTTGCGGTACTCCTCGGCCATAGCCTCCATAATCTCGCCGCGGCTGTTGCTGTATTCAGGTCTGGTACAGAATTTTACATCTGCTCCCATAAGCTTGTCCAGGAAGTAGTTTCCTTTTACAGGCGGTTCCTCGGAAATTCGGAGCAAAACTGCAGATTTCATCCCCAATTTAGTTGCTACGGCAACGGTTGCCCTACAGTGGTTAGACTGGATACCGCCACATGTAATCAAAAGGTTACAACCTTTTTCAAGTGCGTCTTTTGCAACATATTCCAATTTTCTTACTTTGTTTCCCGATATCTCTGAACCGGTGTGGTCATCTCTTTTGATGTAAAGGTTTGTTCCCCACTCAGCCGAAAGCCTTTCCAATTTCTC
This sequence comes from Bacteroidales bacterium, assembly GCA_015060225.1. Classification (GTDB taxonomy): domain Bacteria; phylum Bacteroidota; class Bacteroidia; order Bacteroidales; family UBA932; genus Egerieousia. The sequence continues at coordinate 20,280 of SUYX01000020.1, forward strand.
AATTTTGGTAGGGAGGTTTGCAATTGTCAATTTTTCCATAGTTATTGTTTGTTAAGTGTTTCGTTCGGGGCCTTTTTATTATTATATTTGCGTTTTGTAAACTTTGCAAAGTTAATAGTAAAAAATATGTTTGTCAAAAAATTATTCTCAGCCGCGGCTGCCTTGATGTTTGTTGCCACTGCAGCATTCTCGCAGACCGTAGTAAAGGACCGCGAGGCCTTTGCTAAACTCTCGGATTCGCTTGACGCTTATCTTGAGCCAGTTGCATCAATAGTTGTAAACGTAAAGGTTGATTCTGCCGTAATCAGCGGCAAGAAACTTGATCTTCACCTTTCCAACCGCACCAGTGATTATTTCTTCAGAGACAACACTGTAAAGGACATCTACAGCATTGCCAAGGAACTTCTTCCCGACGAATACAAGGGAATGGACCTTACCATCCACGCAAACGGATACACCTTGCATGAGCTTGCATCAAAATTCTACTCAGATGCATACAAGATGCCTGCAAAACCAAAGAAAGTGAAGAAATCAAAGAACCCTGCACCTGTTCTTGTGCAGAACACTTCACTTCCATATGAGGTAACATATGGCCTTAACGGACGCCATCTTGCATTGTGGCAGAGCCATGGATGGTACTATGAGCAGTCTTTGGAGAGATGGGAGTGGCAGAGGGCACGTATCCTCCAGACAGTAGAGGATCTTTATACACAGAGTTATGTGGTACCTTTTCTTGTCCCTATGCTTGAGAATGCCGGTGCAAATGTGCTTCTTCCAAGGGAGAGGGATATCAATACTTTTGAGTTTGTTGTAGATAATGACAAGTTGATGGGTGGCTATGAAGAGTTGTCGGGAAGCAAACAGTGGGGTAGAGGTGATTCAGGTTTTGCCAACACCAAGAAGTTCTATGTGCATGGTGAGAATCCTTTTACCATGGGTACATACAGAGTTGTTGAAGGTGTTGTGGCAAAAGGAAAGAAACAACCTGTGGAGAGTGTTGCAAAATGGATTCCATCCAAATTTTTTATGGATAAAGAGTGCGCTGTGTATGTTTCATACAAGACTTTGCCAAACAGTACCGAGGCTGCACTTTATACAGTAAAGCATAAAGGTGGCGAGACCCAGTTCAAGGTTAACCAGAAAATGGGTGGAAGTACATGGATTTACCTTGGAACTTTCAAATTCTCCAACAACAGTAATGTAGAGGGTGTTTATCTTACAAACTTGAGCACCAAAGAGGGTGTGGTTGTTACAGCAGACGCAGTGAAATTTGGTGGTGGAATGGGTAACATTGCAAGAAAACCTTCTCAGGAGAGACCGTATAATGTAAAAGCTGTTACCAGCGGTTACCCACGTTTTACTGAGGGTGCGCGCTACTGGTTGCAGTGGGCCGGTTTTGTAGATTCAATCTACTCATACACAAACCTTAAGAACGATTATACAGATGACTATATGAGCCGTGGCCGTTGGGTGAATGCCCTTATTGGCGGCAGTAAGGTTAAACCTGATGCACCAGGCTACAACATTCCAGTTGACATGTCATTTGCATTCCATACAGATGCAGGTACTTTCCCTAATGATTCTATCGTTGGTACACTTGCCATCTATACCCGTTATTCAAACGGCTCAGACAAGTTCCCTAACGGAAAGAGCCGTATGGGTTCGCGTGAGTTGACAGACATCGTACAGACAGAGATTGTGAAGGATGTAAGGGCAACCTTTGAGCCAAAATGGAGCCGCAGAGGCCTATGGGACCGTTCTTATGCAGAGTCACGTACTCCCGAAGTTCCTGCAATGCTTCTTGAGCACCTTTCTCACCAGAACTTTGCAGATATGACCTACGGCCTTGATCCTGCTTACCGTTTTGTAGTGAGCCGTGCAATATATAAAGGTATCCTCAAATACCTTAGCATGGACAGCGGCCTTCCTTACACTGTACAGCCTCTTCCTGTAAAGAATTTTGCGGCAGAACTTGAGGGTAATGATGCTGTAAAATTGCAGTGGAGCCCTGTTTATGACTCTTTGGAGCCTACCGCAGATCCTACTGCTTATGTTGTTTACACCATGAAGAACGGTACTGCATATGACAATGGAGTTGTGGTAAAGGATACTTCTGTTGTGATTCCAATATCTCCAGACTGTATCTACAGTTTTAAGGTGGCAGCCTTGAACGATGGTGGTGCATCATTCCCTTCAGAGGAACTCTCTGTTGGAGTCTCTTCTGCCGCAGTTACAGAAGGGAAGAAACCTGTTATGATAGTGAACGGTTTTGAGAGAGTTGCAGGCCCTGCAGTATTTGAGAAGAACGATTCAACTTTTGCAGGTTTCAATAATATTAAGGACAGAGGAGTTCCATACAAGGCAGACTGGTCTTATATTGGTGATATGCACGAGTTCCGCCGTGAGGTTCCATGGATGGATGACGATGCTCCGGGATTTGGTGCTTCTTATTCAGATTTTGAGGATAAAGTAATTGCCGGTAATACATTCAATTATCCATATTACCATGGTAAAGCAATTATGGAGAACGGTTACAGTTTTGTTTCTTCTTCAGTTGGAGCCGTCAAAGCCGGTAAGGTTGATATGAACAACTATAAGATTGTTGATATGATTATGGGTAAACAGGGCAAGACTGTTGTTGGACGTGGCGTTTACGGTCATAAGTTTGAGGTGTTCCCTGAGCAGTTGCAGAAAGAGATAAGGGAGTTCTGTGAGGCTGGCGGAAATCTTCTTGTTTCAGGGGCCAACATAGCCACTGATTTGTTCGATGCTCCAGGTGTAACCGAAGAGGGTATGAATTTTGCCAAAGATGTCCTTAAATACAAATGGATGACTGAATATGCTTCCAAATCAGGATATGTCAAACCTGCGGCAAATCCATACATAAATGCAAGAGGTACTTCTTTCTTTCATCATTTGAACGACAATTTTTACAGTGTTGAGTCACCTGATGCACTTGTTCCTGCTTGCAAAGAGGCATTTACAATCTTCAGATATGGAGATAACAACATTTCTGCAGGTATTGCTTATAAAGGCGACTATAAGACAGTTTGCCTTGGTTTTCCAATTGAAACAGTGATATCTTCTCGTCAAAAGGATTTGTTTGGAAGTATTCTCAAATTCTTTGAGCAGGAGTAATTTTAATTTTCCCGACAGGTTCCCCAATCTGTCGGGATTAAAATTTTTGAATCATTATGGATTTACAGAGAGAACTTGAAATAATTGAACTTATAAAGAAAGAGGTTAAACCTGCGTTGGGTTGTACTGAGCCTATTGCTGTTTCCCTTGCTGTAGCCCGTTCCTGCGAGGCTTTGAGGGAGATTGGAGCAGAGGTGGGTTCTGTTTTGGTAGAGGTTAGTGCCAATATCCTGAAGAACGGTATGGGAGTTGGTATCCCCGGTACCGGAATGGTGGGTTTGCATATTGCCTCTGCACTGGCTGTAACCTGCGGCCGTAGCGAGTATGGCCTTGAGGTTTTGAAGGAGTTGTCAGATGAGGCCATTGCCTCCGCCAAGGAGATGGTTGATGCCGGCAGGGTTAAGGTTGTGCTGGCAGAGACCCCTTTGAAACTGTACATTAAGGCGTGGGCTTATTCGGGTTGTGCGGATGCTGCTATGTCAGATCCTGCCCATTTTGCTGCTACTGAGATTGCCAATAATCACGATTCAATAATTTCTGTTGTCCGTGATGGTATCTCTCTGTTGGATCATTCACACATAAATCCTCTGAATTGTGCAGGTTCTGCCTGTACTGCAGTAGGAGGGGAGGTTGCTCCTGTGGAGAAAACCACACTGGATTATAAGTTGTCGGTGAAGGAGATATTCCAGTTTGCACAGGAGGCTTCATTTGAGAATATTGGGTTTATTCTGGATTCTGTAAAACTGAACAAAGCTTTGGCGGAGGCAGGTTTGCGTGAGGATTATGGCCTTAAGGTGGGTAAGACAATCCTTGCCCGCGAGCATTCTGCAGTTTTTGGAGATTCAGTTATGACATACGCAATGGCAGCTACTGCTGCTGCATCTGATGCCAGAATGGCCGGATGTACCCTTCCTGCTATGAGCAACTCCGGTAGCGGAAACCAGGGAATTACCGTTACCATGCCTGTAATTGCCGTTGCAGAAAAGATGGGCGTTTCTGAGGAAAAACTGGCAAGGGCTCTTGTTATGAGCCACCTTGTAGCAATCCATATCAAAGGCTATCTGGGCAAATTGTCTGCATTGTGCGGATGCGTAATTGCCTCTACCGGTTCTTCTTGTGGTATTGTTTACCTGAAAGGGGGCAACTACGAGCAGGTGTGTTCAGCAATCAAGAATATGATTGGAAACATTACAGGGATGGTGTGTGACGGTGCAAAAGTGGGGTGTGCCCTTAAAGTTGCATCGGGAGTATCATCCTCAATCCAGGCCGCGGTATTGGCGCTGGACAACATCTGCATCTCCTCAAACGACGGTATCATTGAAGATTGCATTGAAAAGACAATCTGCAACCTCGGCCGCATTGGTGCAGAGGGAATGCAGACCACAGACAAAATGATTCTGGATATTATGGTTTGCAAATAGCGGCAAACATTTCTATTCCCGACAAACACTTGCAGGCCCATTTCTCCACGGAATGGGCCTTTTTTGTGGACAAAAGTTACCTCCGAGCACCCGAAAGGTTGCTCCCGGCACTGTACTTCCACGCTGGGCACCCTCAGCGTGGACAGGCGGCAACATTTTCCCTCCGCGTCCACAAAAGATACCCTATGCGTGGACAAAAGCCACCTTCTGGCACCAAACTTCCACAAAAAGCACCTCCTGCGTGGACAGGCGGCAATATTTGTCGGGAAGCGGATTTAGTGCATGATTTTTGTTTGTTGCGATATTAGATTTAACTTTGCAATATAATGTTTTGTAAGATGAGGGTTACTGGAAGGATTTGTGCATTTTGGGCGGTTGCGGCATTTCTGCTGCTTCCATTGGCAAGTTGTGCCCAGAAGGTGAAAGAGTATAAATTGCAGGTGGTGGAGTCGCTTCCGCACGATAGTGGTGCTTATACACAGGGGCTGTTTTTTCATAATGGCGAGTTGTATGAGAGTTGCGGCCAGTACGGCTCTTCTTCGTTCCGGAAAGTGGATTTGAAGAGCGGCAGGGATTTGCGCCGCCTTAATTTTGATGCCAAGTATTTTGTAGAGGGTTCCTGTGTCCATAACGGGCTGCTTTATATCCTTACCTGGCAGGAGCACAAGTGTTTTGTGTATGATATAAATAATTTTAAATTTTTGGGTGAGCTCTATAACCCTCGTGAGGGGTGGGGCCTTACTTCCAATGGAAAGGAACTGATTCTCTCAGACGGTACTACAAAGCTGTTTTTCCTTGATCCGCAGACTTTTGCGGTAAAGGTCACCAAAGAGGTCAAATTCAATGGGAGGCCAATCCCCCTTATTAACGAACTGGAGTTCATAAATGGAGAAATATGGGCTAATGTATATACCCAGGATTATATCCTCATTATTGATCCGGCTACCGGCAATGTCAAGGGGCGCGTGGATTGCAAGGGGCTTTTGCCAGGCTCTTTGCGCAAACCAACAACTGATGTGCTCAACGGTATAGCCCACAATCCTGCTACCGGAGATATTTATCTTACCGGAAAATACTGGCCAAAGATGTACAAGGTGAAGCTGGTGGAGAAATGATTCCTGTACAAGTTAATTTAACAGGCTGCTGCAGGATTGGATGTCAGCAAGGATAGATTGCAGCAATATTTTGTATACAAAACGCCCCCGTGTCTATGGCTTCACGGGGGCGTTTTTTATAGGGCGGATCTATAAGCCGAGTTCTGTACCTCAGACTGGTGTACCTCACGGCCACCCTAAGAGGCTCCTATCATTTATCTGTTGCAGCCTACCCCCCGGCAACGGGCGAGCAACCCTTGATTGCCGGTATACATGGCCTTGCAGGATGCAGTAGGATACCGCAACAATGTCGCCATTGAAGCCCGTGGGCTCTTACCCCACATTTTCACCCTTACCGCAGTGTTGCAGTCCGGCAACCGTATGGTCTCCTGCTGCGCGCAAAGGCCGGGTTGACCAGCCTTGTTGCAAGTATGAAACTTGACGCTCCTGCGGCGGTAATTCTCTGTTACCCTTGCATAAACTCATCGCCTATCTGTGCTTTCCACAGTGCATTGCTCTCTCCTGCCCGGACTTTCCTCCCAATTACTTGAGCGATAGGACGACCCGCCAGCCGCAAAGGTATAAATTTTTGTGGTTAACTGGATTTTTTTTTATATTTTTGCAGGATATAACCCAAAATACTTTTAAAAACTATGTTACTAATTGCCGATTGCGGTTCTACTAAAGTTGATTGGCGTGCCATTGCAGCGGATGGTACAGTGAAATCAGTTAATACAGAGGGTATCAATCCCGTTTTTTTGTCTTCTGAGGATATTTCAAAAATTCTTGAAGAGAAGGTTGTTCCTGCAATTGGGAACAATGTTAAGGAGATTTATTTCTACGGTGCGGGTATCCTTGCTCCTGAGCTTGCAAAAGTCCTCAGTGATGCTTTTGATAAAGTGTTCCCTGGAAACAAGTCTTTTGTGGCATCTGACCTTTTGGCTGCTGCCCGTGCTCTTTGCGGACACAGTGCAGGTATTGCCTGTATCATGGGTACCGGTGCCAACACATGTTTCTACGACGGCAATGAGATTGTCAACAATGTAAAGGCCGGAGGCTTTATCCTTGGTGACGAGGCTTCAGGCGGTGTTCTGGGAAAGAAACTTATGGCTGATTTCATCAAAGGTCTTCTTCCAAAAGAGATTGAGGAGGAGTTTGTAAAGAGATATGACCTTGACTACATGAAGATTGTACAGAAGGTTTATCGTGAGCCGCTTCCAAGCAAATGGCTTGCTTCATTCTCTCCTTTCATTTCTGAGTTCAGGGACAATCCTCATATCAACAACCTTATCAGAACCAGTTTTGATGAGTTCTTCAAGAGGAATATTGTCCACTACGATTACAAGAATTATCCTGTAAACCTTGTTGGTTCCATTGCCCACTACTATGAGGATATCCTCAAGGATGTTGCAGCTCAGAACGGTGCTACAATAGGCAAGATTATCAAATCACCTATTGACGGTCTTGTTGAGTACCATACCAACGCAATTTAACCGGATTCTTCTTCCCGACAATTTCCCTGTTTGCCGTGCAACTGTGGGGCCGGAGAGTAACTGTCGGGAATAAAATATTGACAAAACAAATAACAACATATAATTATGACTAAAGTAACAGAGCAATCTTCAAATTATGCTAATTTGGATAAGATGACAACTGCCGAGTTGTTGCAGAACATGAACAAAGAGGACAAATCGGTTCCAGTGGCAGTTGAGAAATGTATCCCTGAAATTGAGAAACTTGTTGACGGTATTGTTGAGAGGATGAAGAAGGGTGGAAGACTATTCTACCTTGGAGCAGGTACCAGTGGCCGTCTTGGTATTCTTGATGCATCTGAGATACCTCCTACATACGGTGCTCCATTTGATCTTATCATCGGTCTTATTGCAGGTGGTGATACAGCTATCAGAAAGGCTGTTGAGAATGCTGAGGATGACTGGGAGGGTGGCTGGAGAGACATGCAGCCATACAATGTTGGTGAGAACGATGTTGTTGTAGGTATTGCAGCCAGCGGTAGTACCCCTTATGTAATTGGTGCAGTTAAAGAGGCAAGAAAACGCGGTATCCTTACAGGATGTATCACATGTAACCCTGGTGCTGCAGTTGCTGCAGAGGTTGATGTTCCAATTGTTGCTGTTGTAGGTCCGGAGTTCGTTACTGGTTCTACCAGAATGAAATCAGGTACAGCGCAGAAACTTATTCTTAACATGATCTCTACTTCTACAATGATCAAAATGGGTCACGTTAAGGGCAACAAGATGGTTGACATGCAGTTGTCAAATGCAAAATTGGTTGACAGAGGTACCAGAATGATTATGGGTGAGACTGACATTACAGATTATGAGTATGCAAAATCACTTTTGCTTGAGCACGGTTCTGTAAGAAATGCAGTTGATTTCTATAATGCTTCAAAGAAATAATTTGGCTTAACGGCTTGAAAGGGGAATTCCAGGAGGGAGTTCCTCTTTTTGGCCCTTTTTAATTTACAATGTTCAAACAGAAATATTCTTCACAATTGCTGGAAAAGGCTGTAGATGAGTTTTCATCTTTGCCCGGTATAGGGAGAAAAAGTGCATTGAGACTTGCATTGCATCTTCTCAAACAGCCGGTGGAGAATATTGAGAGGTTCGGCTCTTCATTTATTGCTTTACGAAAAGGGGTAAAATATTGCAACTGCTGCAATATGATTACAGACAGTGATACCTGTTCAGTTTGTGCAGATTCCCGCAGGGACAGACAGACCATCTGTGTTGTAGAGAGTATAAGGGATGTTTTGAGCATTGAAAATACAGAGCAGTACAATGGCCTGTATCATGTGCTGGGAGGGATAATTTCCCCAATGGACGGGATTGGCCCGGCAGATCTCCCTATCGGGAAGCTCGTTGAGAGAGTGCAGGAGGGGGATGTAAAAGAGGTGATACTGGCTCTGAGTACAAGTATGGAGGGGGAGACAACCTCTTTTTTCCTCTATAAGAAATTGAGTGGACTCAATATTAAAATCAGTACTATAGCAAGGGGTGTGGGGTTTGGTGATGACCTTGAGTATACAGATGAACTTACTCTTGGAAAATCAATCCAGAACAGGCACCTTTTTAAACTTTAATCCTTTATGAATTCAACTATTCTTCTAGTAACTTTTGTCCTTTATACCTTGCTTCTGTTTGGTATTGCATGGTGGACCAGCCGTAATGCCGACAGCAAGACATATTACACAGGAAACAAAAGTTCAAACTGGTTCCTTGTTGCATTCGGTATGATTGGCTCTTCAATGAGTGGTGTATCTTTCATGTCGTTGCCGGGTAACGTTATCAACGAGAACTTCTACTATATGCCTATGGTATTTGGTATGTTCTTCGGTTATGCAATCATTGCAGGTCTTCTGCTCCCTTTGTACTTTAAATTGAACCTTACATCAATTTACACTTACCTTGAGCAGCGTTTTGGCCTTTACAGCTACAAGACAGGTGCTTCCTTCTTTATCATCTCAAGACTTCTTGGTGCTACTGTAAGGACATTCCTTGTGATTTTTGTGCTTTATAATTTTGTGCTTCAACCACTTGGCGTTCCATTCATTGTTGCTGCAATTGTGTTTGTAGGTCTTGCTATCCTCTATACCATGAAGGGTGGTGTAAAGACAATCATCTATACAGATACAATCCAGACAACATTCATGATTGTTGCTATAGTTGCTTCTTGTGTTGCAATCTGCGGCCAGTTGGACTGGAGCTTTGGAGATATGCTCAAAAATGTTCATCAGAGCCATTTCTCTGATATGTTCAATACAGACAGTGCATCTGCTACAAACTGGATTAAGAGGTTCCTCAGCGGTGTCCTTATCCCTATTGCAATGACTGGCCTTGACCAGGCAATGATGCAGAAGAGCTTGAGCTGCAAGAACATTAAGGAGGCTCAGAAGAATGTGATGACATCTATCCTTATGATGATTCCTATCAACCTTCTGTTTGTTACCCTTGGTGCTGTTCTTGCAATCTTCATGCAGAGCCATCCTGAGCTTATCCAGCAGGTTACTACTGCTGCCGGCAAACTTGAGGCTGACAAGATATTCCCTACAGTTGCCCTTACTTTGGGACCAGTTGTAGGTGTAATCTTCTTTGTAGGACTTATTTCTGCAGCTTATCCAACTTGTGCAAATGCCCTTACATCACTTACAACTTCAACTTGTATTGATATCGTTGGCATTGAGAAGCACGGTTGGGATGATGATAAGAAGAAGAAAGTTAGGATGAATGTTACATACATTATGGCTGCATTGTTTGTACTGCTTATCTGTATGTTCAATATCCTAAAGAATGATGCGGTAATAAATATGGTTTACCAGATTGCATCATACACTTATGGTCCGCTTCTTGGCCTGTTCATGATGGGTATCCTTACCAAAATGAATGTTAAGGATAAAGCTGTCCCTTATATCTGTGTAATTGCACCTGCCCTTTGTTTCCTTATTGAGAATTATGTATTCAGCTTCGGATTCTCACTGATTGCCGTTTGTGCAGGTATTACAATGTTGGGATTGTTCATTTTTAAAAAGAAATAATAGGGCATGACATACCTCGAGCTCCTCATCCTGGCTGTTAGCCTCACTTTTGATACCTTTGCGGTTTCTGTAGGAGGGGGTATATCATTACCAAATATAAAAATATCAAAGAAGGCTCAGATAGTGGCCTTCTTTGGTTTTTTTCAAGGTACATATCTGTTTGCAGGATGGTTCATAGGGGGGAAGTTTGCAAATATCATCTCCGAGTGGGACCACTGGGTTGCTTTTGCAATCCTTACCTATCTGGGAGGGAGAATGTTCCTTGGAGCCTTTTCAAAGCATGAAGAGGAGCATCTTCCCGATTTTCTCTCGTGGAAAAAACTCTTTTTCTTTGCAACTGCCACCAGTATTGATGCTGTTGCTGTGGGTGCATCACTGGCTCTTCTGGAGATAGAGACCACTGCCATTTCAATTACAACTCTATTTACCGTTATAGCCACTGCGGCAGCATCCTGGCTTGGACTGCAAGGGGGGAGAAAACTTGGAGACAAGGTAGGCAAAAAGGCTGAGATGTGGGGAGGAGTTGTACTTATAGTTATAGGGATGAAAATCCTTATAGAACACGCTATAACATTCGGATAAACAATATTGGCACTACTTGTGACGTAGTGCCAATTCTTTTTCCATATCTTCTATTGAGCATCCCATCTGTTCCATAAGTACCAGCAGGTGGTAAATCATGTCCGATGCCTCGTAAATGAATCTGCTGCGGTTCCCGTCTACAGCCTCAACAATGCTTTCTACTGCCTCTTCCCCAACTTTCTGGGCTATTTTCTTTACCCCTTTAATGAAGAGTTTTGTTGTGTAGGAGTTTTCAGGCATCTGTTGGTGCCTCTCCTGTATCACCTCCTGCAGTTTCCTTATGAAGCCCTCCTCGTCTGGAGTATCAAAGCAACTTAATGTGCCCCTGTGGCAGGTTGGCCCCCAAGGTGTTGCCTTTATGAGGATGGTATCGTTGTCGCAATCTTTGTAGATTTCCTTTACTGTAAGGAAATTGCCGCTTGTTTCCCCTTTAGTCCATAGGCATTGGCGGCTTCTTGAGAAGAATGTAACTTTTCCGGTTTCAATAGTCTTCTCGTATGCCTCCCTGTTCATATACCCAAGCATAAGCACTTTAAGGGTACATGCATCCTGGATTATTGCCGGTACCAGACCGTCACTGAGTTTCTCAAGGTCAAATTCTTCAAACTTTATCATAATCTTACATTTATATTCATTTTTGCCAATTCTTCCTTCAATGCCCCAACGGTAATCTCACCATAATGGAAAATGCTGGCTGCAAGTGCTGCATCGGCCTTGCCAATAGTAAGTACATCTGCAATATCCTGTACACTTCCTGCACCGCCCGATGCAATTATGGGTATATTTATTCTTCCCGACAATTCTGCAAATGTACTGCAGGGGTATCCTTTTTTTGTACCGTCGTGGTCCATAGAGGTGAAGAGTATCTCCCCGGCACCCCTTTCCTGGGCCTCATATGCCCAACTGAAGAGTTCCTTGTCAGAAGGTCTGCTCCCTCCGTGGGTGGTGGCCAGCCATCTGCTGTCGGGATACTGGCGGGCATCTATTGCAACTACCACAAATTGGTTGCCGTATTTCCCCGCAATGGCATCTATGAGTGCCGGGTTTGCGATTGCTGCACTGTTTATGGAGATTTTGTCTGCTCCGGCATCCAGAAGTCTTGAGGCATCATCCAAAGAGGAGATGCCCCCTCCAACTGTAAAAGGTATGTTTATCCTTTCAGATATCTTTTCTACCAGCCTTGTAAATGTGCCTCTCCCTTCACTGGTGGCACTTATATCCAGGTATACAAGTTCATCTGCACCGCATTTAGAGTAATATTCACCCAGTTCTACAGGATCTCCTACATCCTGCAAGCCGGTAAAATTTATCCCTTTTACCGTACGTCCCTCCTTTACATCAAGGCAGGGGATTATCCTCTTTGCAACCATTGTTCTATCTGTTTGAGTGTTATCCTGTTTTCATAAATGGCCTTTCCCACTATAACCTTTCTCAATCCCAGGGAATCAAGTTTTTCTATGTCTTCCACAGATCCTATCCCTCCAGATACCGTAATGTCCACTTTCCTGTATTTTTTCTGAAGTGTGGTGTAGAGTCCAAATGCTGGTCCGGCAAGCATTCCGTCTTTGGAAATGTCTGTGCATATTACCTGCGAGAGGTTGTGTGGGGTAAACATGTCAACAAGGTCTTCTATGCCGTAGAGGGTCTCTTCCTGCCATCCGTTTACAGATATTTTATCACCTTTTATGTCTGCCCCAAGAATTATCTTTTCCCCTCCAAACTCCTCCAGCCAATGTGAGAACAAATGGGGTTTCTGCGCTGCTATGCTCCCTATGATTGCGTAATCGGCACCGCTGCCCAGGACGCTTTTAAGGCTCTCGCGGCTTTTTATTCCGCCTCCCCATTCAATTTCAAGTTCTGTTTTTGAAGCAATCTCCTCAAGTGTCTTAAGATTGCAGGGAGAAGAGGCTTTTGCACCGTCAAGATCCACTATATGTATTCTCTTTATGCCATGTGCTGCAAACATTTTTGCCATATCCAGTGGGGTAGGGGTATAGGTTGTCTTCTGGGAGTAGTCTCCCTGTACAAGCCTTACGCATTTGCCGTCAATTATATCTATGGCAGGTATTATCTGTATCATAATTCCAGGAAGTTTTTAAGTATTGTTTCCCCAATGCAGCCGCTCTTTTCGGGATGGAACTGTGTCCCGTAAAAGTTTTCGTATTTCAATGCCCCGGAGAACATTGTTCCATGAACTGTTGTTGCAATTGTATCCGGACATAACTGCGGGTAGTAGGAATGTATGTAATATACATATTCTCCCCCTTTCAATCCTTTGAAGAGTTTGCTCTCCAGGTTGTTTATCCTGTTCCAACCCATGTGTGGTACTTTAAGCCCCTCCACAGGTTCAAACTTCCTTACTTTGGTGTCAAATATGCCAAGGCATTCCACATCACCCTCCTGGCTGTGGCGGCACATTATCTGCATCCCCACGCATATTCCCAGTACAGGTTTGCGCAGATTGAGTATTGTATTGCACAAATCCGCATCTTTGAGCCTCTCCATAGCCTGTGCGGCATTTCCAACACCGGGGAGGATAACTCTGTCTGCCTTTTCAATTGTTTCTTTGCTGGAGGTGATTTCAAATTCCCCTCCAAGCCTTTTGAGAGCATTGGCAACCGACCCCAGATTGCCGCACTTGTAGTCTATTATTGCAATCATATATTTATATTATCCCTTTGCTGGATGGTAGTGTGTATTTGAAAGGATCTCTCCTTATTGCCATTTTTATGCTCCTTGCAAAAGCCTTGAACACCCCTTCAATAAGGTGGTGGTTGTTTTCCCCTTTTGCCTGTATATGAAGGTTTGCCTTCATTGCAATGCACAATGTCTTAAAAAAGTGCTTGAACATCTCAGTGGGTACATCCCCCACCATTTCTCTGGTAAACTGCACATCCCACTGGAAATCTGCCCTTCCTCCAAAATCCAGCAGCACCAGGGCCCTGCACTCATCCATCGGGAGTGCAAAACCATATCTCTCAATTCCCCTCTTGTTACCAAGAGCAGTGTAGATAGCCTCTCCAAGCACTATTGCAACATCTTCCATTGTGTGGTGTTCGTCCACCTCAAGATCTCCCTTGCACCTGATATTAAGTTTTACCCCTGCGTGGTGTACAATCTGGTACAGCATGTGGTCAAAGAACTTCAGTCCTGTATCTATTTGAGGATCTTCACCGCCATCAAGGTTAAGTTCCACTTCAATGGAGGTTTCTGCAGTTTTCCTTGATATTTTGGCAACTCTTCCGGGCTCCGGAACATCTATTTCTACCCCATCCGGTGAGCCGTAGCCTTCCAGAGCCTTAAGGAGGAGTTCATTTTCATTTTTCCTCCCCACGGATATCCTCAAACAACCTGCACATCCCGGAACATTGTTCCTATTGCGCACTATTATCCCCTTTTCAATCAGATACCCGTATACGGTATTGGGATCATTGAATTTTACAAGCAGGAAGTTGGCATCACTTGGGTATACCTTTTCTACAATATCCAGTTTTGCAAGTTTCT
>SUYX01000059.1 GCA_015060225.1 Bacteroidales bacterium
TTCCGTTTTCTAATTCCTGGACGGCCTTGACCATCTCACTTTCGCTGTGTACTGACTTCTTCATAGACACAAATCTAAGGATTTTTGTCTAATTATAATCCGTCCGATTTATAGGGAAGGGGACACCATGAGTCTCATAATAGGTAGCACTTAACTTATCTATCAGGTTAAATTGATTCAAAAACAAGTTGGAAATTTTTGCTGACATCTCTTCTGCAACAATATCTTTATTATTCCTTACAGAAAGCAATGAACTTTCCAAATTGCCAATTTTATCCATATACCAGTCAATCTTTTTTTGCTCGATTCTAATTTTATATACACATATAACAACAACTAGAACAAATATAATAGCTGCAGCAACAGACAGCACTATAAAGATATTCCTATTCTGTTTTAATTGATATTGATTAAGCCTTGCCTCTTCTCTATAATAGTCTTTCTGCACTGCTATAACAGGTTGTTGTAATTGAACTCTGATACTCCTATCCAAATTATATAACAGCTTTTCATGACTCATTAATGCCTCATCATATTCTCCTTTCATCTTATTTATGCTATATTCCCTATGATATAGTACCGCTGAGTCTTTTTGACTTACAGCTATACTCCATGCCCTACATAAAAATTTTTGTGCTAATTCCATCTTTCCCTCCAAAGCATATACATACGCTTTATATTGCAATAAATTACAACTTTCATCATCCACTTCATAATACCTGCTTGACAGCAAAGTCTTCAAAGCCTCACAGTTTTTAGTCTGCTCATATAAATCAGCTAAAAGGACCAAACCATTTCTTATTGTAACAGAGTCATTATTTTTATATGACCATTCCATAACTTCCTCCAAACATTGTTCAGCCTTATCATATTGTTTCATGTTAAGCAGGATATTACCCATATTGAGTTTTGCATACATTGAATGGTGGTGTTTTCCTGCGTTTGAATAATACTTGAAGGCATTCTCAAAAGCTTCAAGGCTTTTAGTATAATTGTTTATATCCTGATATAACAAACCAAGATTCGCATATAATAGACCCACATAGTAAAAATCACACATATCAGTCTCCATTTCTTCTGCCTTAGTGAAGGATATAATTGCCTTGGCCAGGTTACCTGCATTCTGGTAAACACGTCCGCAATAAAAATAGGAAAGGAATTTATGGTAAGTATCATTACTCTCCTTAAAATAATTTACCGCTATACTTATAAGGGAATCATCTGTTTCATCTATCCAATTCTTGTCCTTAGCCTGTGAATAAAGCAATGCATAAAGCGCCTTTGCTTTATCCCCCTTTAATGTTCGTTCATCAATGTTTTCCAGTGTCTCCAATACCTTTACCGGATCCTCCTGCATTAAAGCTTCCATCTTGCCCAGTTCTATCACGCTCCTGTTGTCTGAACAGGATACAAAAAACAATGCAAAAGAAAACATGACAGACAGCATGTATTTCATAATTCTATCTTTCATATAAGTCAATAGTTACCTTTTGCAAATATAAAAAGTAAATGCTACATTTGTAGAGCAGCCTTTACTTGAACACTATTAATTTGGAAGTTAATGCAAGTAAGTTATGCAAAGGCCTGTTATTACATTAGTCCTTATCCTGCTCCTCTTGCCAACCGTTTCACTTTCCCAAAGCATAACTGTGAGCGGAAAAATTGCGGACAAGCAGACTGGCGAAGTATTGCCGGATGCTCATATCTGGTTCCCCAAGCAGAGAAAGGGTTTCCGCAGTGATGAAGAAGGGAAATTCAAACTTCTGCTGCCTGCACAGACGGAGTATGACATTGTAGTAAGCTATGTTGGATACAGTAAAAGGAAATTTTCTTTCTCCTCCCAATCAGACACACTCATAAACATATTTCTTGAGCAGGACAATGCCCTCAACAATATTGTTGTATACGGTTCCAAAAATGATTTTGGGGTAAAGCACACCCAAATGAGTGCCATAGAGATGCCTATTGCAAAAATAGAGTATGTTCCGGCGGTATTTGGAGAGGTTGATGTACTTAAGGCGCTCCAGACACTTCCAGGAGTACAGTCTGCCAGTGACGGACATGCAGGGATATTTGTACGTGGAGGCGGATATGACCAGAACCAGATAACTCTTGATGGTGCCATGCTTTACAATGCAGAACATCTCAAGGGTTTCATATCTGCAATAAATTCAGACATGGTGGAGAGCCTTGTATTCTACAAAGGTGCTTTTCCCGCACGCTATGGAGGACAGCTTTCAAGTATTGTGGATATAGGGATAAAGGAGGGTGATATGGACAACTTCCATGGAGAGGCAACAATAGGTGCATTGTCATCCAAAATCCAGTTTGAAGGACCTTTGGACAAAGGGCGCACATCATTCAATGTTGCAGCAAGGGCATCATATCTCAATCTTATAGTACAGCCGGCATTAAAGAAAATTGCAAACAACAAAAATGCAATGACACCTTATGCCAATCTTGACTTTTATGATGCTAGTGCCAAAATTACCCATCTCGTTTCAAACAAGCATAAGTTGTCAGCCTTTTTCTACATGGGCAAGGATAAAAGCAAAGAAACTCCTACATCCAACTCTTCTCATACAGAAGCAAAAGATGCAGCATGGAAAAAGATTACAATTACCGACAGGAACGGCTCCAGCAATTCAACAAACAATTGGGGAAATATTGCCTCTTCCCTCTCATGGCTGTATATACCGGAAGAAGACCTCTCTTTCAATACTACTCTTTCCTTCAGCAAATATGACTACTATCTAAAATACCAGAACAAATCATACACTAAAAGTGAGGAATTTTATTTGAATTCGCAGGAATTTTCCTCTTTGACTATAACTGATATTGATAATTATACAGAGCATAATTCAGGGATTAAAGAGTATTCTGCATCATTCGGCAGCATATACAAACATTCACAGGAACATGATTTTAGATTTGGCGGCAAACTTTCTGTACAGGCATTCAACCCGTCCATCCATCTGTTTCAGAACAAATATACATACACTAAAGGGTATGACAGAGAATCTGAAGATACAACAATTATAAATACCACAATAGGTAGAGGCACAGAGTCTCTTTCTACAGTAGCATTATATGCAGAAGATGAGATTTCCTTTAACAGGTACCTTAAAGCCAACGCAGGACTCCGTTATGTTATGTTTGCAATCAAGGGCAAATTCTATCACTCCCTTGAGCCGAGACTCTCGCTAAGATATATGTTGTCAGACAACCAGTCTCTAAAGATATCTTATGCCCGTATGGCACAGGCTATACACATGTTGAGCAATACCAGTCTGATTTCCCCTTCCGATATATGGGTTCCCATTACAAAGAAGATACCGCCAATGAAATCGGACCAATTTGCATTGGGTTATAATTTTGAGCCGAAAGAGGGCATTGAACTTTCATTGGAGGGGTACTACAAGACAATGGACAATCTTCTGGAGTACAAGGACGGTGCTTCGTTTGTCACATCCGGAGAGAATTGGGACAATATAGTGGCTTTGGGAAAAGGCAAATCATACGGGGTGGAACTGTATGCACAGAAGGATATAGGGAAAACTACCGGTTGGATAAGCTATACCTGGAGCCGATCATTAAGAACATTCAACCGGAGTGGGGAAGAGCTCAATGGAGGAAAGAGTTTCTATTCCGGCACCGACAGAAGACATAATTTCAATATAGTTGCAAACCATAAATTCAGTAACAGATTTGACATTTCTCTCTCATGGACATTCCAGAGCGGACGAAGGGGAAATATCACTACAACATCCTATATCTCCGGAATAGAAGGGGAAAGTAGTGGAGCATATAACGGTTATTGGGGATTATGGGGTAATGATTACGCAAATAACATTCCTGACAATTTGGGAGGATTTGCCCCAGTTGAATCCTACAAATACAGAAACGGCATACAGCTGCCACCAACACATAGGCTGGATGTAAGCTGCAATTACCATATACGCCATTATATCAAATATATGAAAGTGGAGAGTATAATTAATTTTTCTGTCTATAATGTATATAACAGGCTAAATGTAAACAATTTGTATTGGGGATTCAAATCTTCCAAAAACAGTGCTAAAGAAGATACTGTAATCAAGGGCATTTGCCTATTGCCTATAATGCCATCAATAAGTTATACATTAAAATTCTGACAATTATGAAATGCAAATATCTAATATATATGGCTGTATTGTTTTCTGCCGTTTCATGTGAAAAGGAATTCAGCCTCGACTATTTTGATAACGCAAGTGAATCTTTGGTTGCCAATGCAATAGCATATCCGGATTCTCTATTTTCTGTGTCAATCAGCAATTCTTATGCTATTAAGGATGCTCCAATAAAAGTTCTCCGCACATTTATGCAAGAATATTCAGGAGATTATTATTACGGTTACCTTGGAGAGGAATGGACTTACCCTCACGACATCCTTAAATTTGATTTTGATTCAACAGGAAATGCTTCAAAAACATATAAAGAATATGCCAATGACCAAGCAAATGTAAGGATATCTGTAAACTCAAAAGATGAGTACGGCTTTGTGTACAATGACAGCAGTTGCATGTATGAATCTGATTACAGACCTAAAGAGGGTGACAGGATACAATTGGTTGCAGAATGGTATAAAGACAGCACATTATATGAAAAGGAGGAGGTAAGGGCAGAGGTTATTGTTCCAAAAAAACCGCAAATTGAAATTTTGGATATAAGATATGAATACAAAAAACGGCCAGGAGAATGGAATGGAATTGACTGGCAGTATTCAAGTGGTTGTATTGATACAGTAGCTTTTGTCACTTTAAAATTACATGATATTACTGATATAAGGAATTTCTACAGGCTTAAAGTAAGCACATACAGCTGGGCCCAGTTTGATAGAGGAGATCAATGGGGCTGGTATCCACCTAATGATGACCATGCTCTTGAGCCAAGTGATGACCCGGAAGATGGATGGTTTTTGGATGGAGGTTATATTGAAATATCACCCGTAGGGCCGTTTGTATGGCACAGGAATGATATCTACAGATCCAAGGATGCATTATTCAAGGATGATAGGCTCGTGCGGGGATTCTCAGGATGGTCTGAAAGGTTCTCCAATATATTTGATGACAGGCTCTTTAGGGATGGAGAGTATATTGTAGAAATTGAAACACGGTTGATGATGGGTACAGACCGCAAACTCAGGGTAGAGCTGCAGTCACTCTCTGAAGATTATTACCAGTTCTGGAAAAGCTGGATGGTTTACCGCATAACCTTAGATGATGATTTTGCAGAGAGCATATACATCCACTCCAATGTAAACAACGGCTTTGGCATAATTGGTGCCGTAAACAGTGATGTTCACATGATGGATTTGAAAATCCCCCAACAGTAACAACCAACAGGAGAATAAAACGGTTGACCCTTGTTGGGTCAACCGTTTTGCTGTAAGCATATATTCTGTTTCTACAAACTCCAATACCCGAACTTGTCTATCTTCCCTTTGTATTTTCCTTTGATATCTACAAGGATGCCGTCGGGAGTAAGGAGGGTTGCAAGATCTTCCTGGGTCATCCCTTCATATTCCTTAT
>SUYX01000021.1 GCA_015060225.1 Bacteroidales bacterium
GTTCCTTTGTAAAACTAAGCATATGTCTGTATTTTTAAAGTTGAACATTCTTTGTTCTTGGGACCTTTAAATTTACAGACATATTTTTATTCTGCCCTCACGGACACACTTTCTGGGACATTATCCTATTACCACACCAATGGCAGACATTAGCCGGAAATAGTCATTAATACCTGCAACTTCTTAACTAATAGCCGCTATTACCTACAATTGACTGGTAATAGCGGCTTATTGTACACTATTTATTGGTAATGTACTTTATCGGAGGCTTACCGCTCTTTAACTGAAGCCAGATATAGTTGGATATTCAGGCGTTGGAGAGTATACGCACTTGGTGGAGTAGATTTCAATTACCAATACATGACAGGCACTCTTTCGGGATTGGAGTTGCCATATGCAATGCTGAACGAGACGAGTTTTATTGAAAAGTATGCCTGTAATCCAATATGCTAAGTTTTTGTTGATATTGAATATTCCGATAATTAGATAAATTTGTATATCTGAGCATTCTTCTCCAGCTTTTCAATTACATTCATTGCTTGATTTCTACTCACATGATGTACATATACAAGTTTACAGTATATGTTTGAGTATTCATTATAAATATTAGTAGCGAATATACCAGGATCATCTGTGCCAACAACAATAGGAGGTATTGGGTTACCTTCATTTTCCCATTTAATCCAATTCCATAGGTGATATGTATCATATGTATGATGATGCCCGATTCTAACATTGCTGGTAGGAAGTGTTTCAATTACAATTTCCTTTTCATTTAAATACTTCAAAAGCATTAATTGCAATTCTTTCAAATCTAATTCAGAAAAGATTTCAGTTGTTTTCACTTCAATTATTTTATCATACTTCTTTCTGAATTTGGGGCAATGATATTGCCGTAACATTGTTATTCTTTCATTCTCTTCATTTATATGTCCCCCACAATTACATTTATCATCATCAGAATCAAGATTAAGTCTATTGAATACTTCACACCATTCTTCATGATTATACTGAGGTATATCCTTGGCACCCTCCATATTCCCTGCAAAAACATGGAATGGACATAAGCGACGAAGTTTCCATACCTCACTTATCAATTCAATAGGATAAGAATGCCCATATATACTATAATACAACTCGTGAATTTTCACAACGAGATTATTAATTGCATGTTTTAACTTATCGTTTGAATACTTTGTTATAAGATTATATGCAAAAACCAGGTCGTCAAGATATTCACCTTTATGCATGTAGATATATTCACCAACGTTTTCAATCCATTGTTTAGGTGACACCCCAGCAGCAGTAGCATGTCCTATTCGATCTCCATAGCTGAAATCCAAGAAGTCTACAGCTTCGTATATACTTCTAAGACCTCCTAAAATATGAAAGAAATCCTCTCCTGCGTGATATGTGAAGTGGTTGAAACCTCTCCTTTTAAGATAACGGAATGCTGGCGCAAACACTTCTGGAGGAGCATCAAATTCACTTGCAGCTGCATCTACTCCTATAATATGCCTTGAAGCAGGCGAATTGTCGTCCTTCATTCGTGCAAGCACATTTGCCCTTTCCCATACATCTTTTCGCAATTGTTCATGCCTAATCAGTCTTGGGTTATTATCTTTCTTTTTTATAAAGTGAGCTATCAACTTCAATTCTGGAGTATGTTTGCATCCTGATTCATACAAGCGGCTAAGATCTTTCCAACAATTCTCCCAGCCCTGAATTATATTAGATATGAGTAGTTCATTTTCTTCTTTTGACTGTTTAGGGGAAAAACGTCCTTCCACAAAAGCTATATTACAACCGTTATTTCCACACAATTGCAAAAAACGTGTCTTATAATCAATCCTCTCACAATTATCGCGAATACCATTCATTGTATATTTCTGAAATTCTTCAAATCCATAGTCACGTTTTTGTTGTACGAGGAGACGATTAAATAATCCAAGTATTAGTAAATACAGGTGAAATGCAGCAGCTACACTTTCCTTCTGATTATCGACTAAATAGCTCAATACAAGAATATACATAAGCCCTTCTACATTCAATGGGGTCCCATATTTAGTTCCTCCTTCAATAGTAATTGTAGCAAACGGATTTTCTATTCCATCATTAAGTTCATCATTACCATTGATAAAAGAAAAAATGACATCCGACAAGTCTTTTGTATTGGGAAGTTGTTGTCTACTTTGTTCTTTACCTTGTTGTCCTTGATGTTGTGACTCTTCTTTATCCCTTCCTTCATCAATAATGAGGTCTTCAAATAAGACCATATATAAGTATTGTCGTATCCTTCTTGCTACTAATAATAATTGCTCCAATTTATCAGTACTCATTGGAGCTAAATCTTGCTCTATCTGCTCTTGTGCAAGACTACTGTTAGTGATAGAATTATAGTAAAAATCCAAGATTTTCTGCGGATACATTATCAAGTCTTGCCAAACAATATCAGCTTCAGTAGAGCCATTTAGGTGAATGTGCAAATCGTGAAAGCCTTGCTGCTGTTTCACTATATGAACAATTTCGGGAATATACGGATATGGTAATGCCGTATACTTAACATTAGGAAGAATCGTTTTGAGACAATACTCTCTTATTTCAGATATGTCGGCATTCACACACAATGGTTTCTTCACATGCAAGAATGCCATCTGCAGAATTAGTGGCGGAATATATGTTATAAGTTCTTGCCACGAATTCTGCATAGCCTGCTTTACATAAATATGATCATCAATCATCTCCAAATGTTCCTCAGCCAACTTATACAGACCTTTCGTTAAAAGACTTGGAAGAGAGTCTATGTCTTTTAAAAAATATCGCTGATTCAGTCTATAATAGTGGTCTGGTACATTCTTGTCTTCACTGCGCATGAGCAGCAACAAACGCCGTTTAACATCTGTGAAAGATGGAACCTTGCCACAGATATAATCATTCAGAGAAATATTGTCTGCAAGCAAATATCTTATGATTGAACTTGTAGTCATTGCTACTTATTTGTCTGTTTAAATTTATTTGGAGGACATCGCGACATCAACTAACTTTTTATAAATAGATTTATCTTTAAACCACTCTATATCAAAATGCTTAGTCTTTCCTGAACTTTTGTAAATATCCATGGCAAAAGATAATATATCTGTATTCTTCGTTTTAGTTTCAAGCTTTTCACCTTCATCTATTTTTTCGTTGAATAGTGACTCTATATTCATATAAAGTAATAATAATGGGCATGCTAATAACCAACGAGAAAATTCTATTTTTTTCCATTCTTTAGAAATTTCATTAACTTTCTTTAAATTATTAATGAAAATAGTATTTTTCTCTAAAGGATTATTATTAGATAGTGTAAATTTATCAAGATTCTCTTTTGCGTCCTCAACAAGAGCGGAATTCATAACAATAACGATTCGTCTATGCATAGCATCACCAAGATTGGGGTCTTCACCAAATAAAGCACGATCATCTAAATTTCTCATAGCATAGAACGCACGTGTAGCTATTTTCCCAATTAAATGAGGCGGAACACAGCTCGGACATTTCTCCATCCATGCATATAATACATTAGCTAATTCTTTTTCTTCTCCTTCTTTTTCTTCTTCTATAGTATTAAATATAGGTTCTTGTCCCGATGGATTTACACCACTTTCAAAAACGGGCATAACATTATCTTTTACTTGAGAAAGTTCTTTCAATAAAACATAAATATCATTTACGTTATTACTACTATCTTTTTTTAATATATTATATCGCTTAAGTAATTCAGTAATAGTACCTAATAAAGTATAGAACGAATAGATAACTATGGATTGTTGCTTATGTGCATACGACGCAATTGACATTGGGAAAAATGCAAGTTGCCTATCCATTGTAGTTATACCATCTCTCTTGAATACAACATCTATTCTATCTTGTGTGGCTTTTAAGGATTTCTTTGCACTATCAGCCAACCCCTTAAGGATTAATGTCCCACCCCAAGGTGCTTTATTTTCCGAACTATTATAATTAATACTTGCTCTAATATAAGTTGACATATAGCTACATATATCTCTATAAACCTTATTTTGCCCAATAAATGAATAGTCAGATAACCCTTCAATTGTTGGGACAAGTGCAGTGTCCTTTTTCTGATCACTGCGATATGGCATTATAGTGAGGAGATTCTTAATCGTTGCAATCGTAATCCAATATTCAAAAAACATTGAAGGATTGTTTTTTGAATGCTCAACAAACATCATATATAATGAGAATAGGACCGCATTAGAATTAACAGAACCAGATGTTGGCAACAATTGATATGTTTCATTCAGTAACTCTTTCTTGAGCAAAAAATCATGAGCAATATTGCAGAAATCCTTTGGTTGTGATTTCGCCAATTCAACATCAACACCAGATTCATACAAATCACTCACAAAGGCGTCTATTACATTTAATATATTGAGACCACTATCAGAAATTTGTTTAAGTATTTGAATTTGAGTTCTTAACGGCAATCCCAACAAATATGTATTTACCGCATGAATTTCATATTTATTATGTAATCCTAACTTACTCAAAAAATCCTCATAATGTTTATATATTGTAACCTCATTTGATTGTTTTTTAATAAAAATTTTATCACCATTATTTAGTTTTTCCCCTATAGTAAGCAAATGAATACGATTGGGAGCCTTCATAATTTTTTGCATATATTGGCTCTCTATTTCGGTTACTAATTCATCGTACTTCTCAATTTTTTTGAGTTTCTCACCTTCCCAAGTTAAAAGTTCATTCCCAAAATTCTTCCACTGATAATTTCGTATTGCCTTTGAGAACAACTTAAGGTCTCCACTTAGGAGTGTTATTATTCGTGGCGATGTAAGATACTTTCGTATTGTTTCAAGTACTTTCCACCCATTATTGAAATTAACATCAATATCATCAAAGGCTATCAAAAAAGCCTTTTTACTCAAGATATCAAGTGCTTCCTCTACAATTTTATTAAAGTTATCTTCAAGCTCTTTTGCTGCTTTTACAGCATCAAGACCTTTTCTCATCACATGCTCAGGATCATGCCAATTTGAATACATTGAGGCGTTGTCTATATCAATGGAGGGCAAACCTGCCGCTAATCTCTTTAATTTATCATCCCAAGATTTCCTTTTACGATACTCTTTGCAGCAGGGGTCACATTCATTTTTACTGATTTTCTTTTCGACTTTATCAGCAATTAAAGAAATCAATGTTAAAAATATGTGTCCCTTTTCCTCAATAAGAGTAGGGTCTATAAGTTCGATAATTTCAATATTATCATGCCCATTATAATTCTGAAGTATACTCATCAAAAAAGAGGTTTTTCCACTTCCTCGTGAACCTAAGATTGTGATTGTATCATTATAACGACCACAAATCTTAGAGTCGTTATTCTTATCATCCTTTATTTTTTCATCAATCAGTTTCTTTACTCTATCAAACTCCGCCTTATGAATAATATCTGTACTTTCAAAAGAACGGGCATTCAAACTTTTGCTTAAGTCTATTAAAATTTTGTCGTTTGCCATATTAAAAGAGTTTAATATTTAATTAGTTGTTAGTAGATTCTTAATCATTACTATTGCAATGTCCTTTCTTAATAGACATCTATTCATCTGATTTGCAACCAATTCTTGCAACTTTTTTTAGGTAATATTAATATTCTGCTACACCAATAGGTTTGTTGGAGACAATCCCATATCGGGATACTTTGTTTTCAAATCTATGGACAGCCTCTTTACGATGCTATTATCATGCTTACTGCCAACTTTTCTCTCATATAACAACTTACCTATCTCCAAATAGGAAAACATCATAATAGTATTCAATTGTTTTGCTATTCATAATCGAGGAATTTCGATTACTGTTACGGTCTGTTGCAGTAATTCATTGTGATCTTCTTCACTGAATAGTATTGAAACAGTTAAATCCTTCATAGTCTTATCTCTCCGTTGCTTAAACCTTATACAAAAATATAAAAGATTTTCGCTTGTAATGTAACATTAGCGGAATTGAGTGCCTTTTGCCCATTGCATTATAATAATCTGTTCTTTAATCTATCACATCCCAGCAATATGAGTAGGTTGATTAAATCCTCTTTTCGCCGGCAAATACTCTCAAATACCTTTTGCCTTACCCTACTAGCCTCGTAGGTATTCAACTGAAGGCAAGAGCAATGACCACTTAAAGGTTATAGAATGTAGCCCACTCGTAGGAGTGACAATATTGCAAAAATATAGGATTACAATGGATTTACATGTTTGAATTGGCCACTAATTATCTAACAAAACATATAGCCACTCTATTGATTCTTTGATAATTAAAGATTTATTAGATAACTAACATCTAACAACCTATAATATATATATTTAACCAATTGATAATCTACATTTTACTCTTTTGTTCTATTAAAGTTCTATTTAAACATATTATACTAACCTATAAAATATTGATTACAAGCAATTTACCTTAAATATTTAAGAATAGTCTCTATATCGCATGATCCAGAAGAAGAAATTTTATCTTTAAACCTGGATTTTTTCATATAGATACTACCGGTTGAATTATTGGTAAAGATACTTATTGCCTTTGCTGAAAAACCAGCGTACATGTAACAAAGCATTCTAAAATCAATTTCACTTAATTGTGGTACGGCATTTCTTGTTTTTTTCATTACACCATCCATGTGATTGTTTACAATTTCCTCCAGTTGGGCAAGATATTTTTTATCTGTACTCAGTTTCTCAATCTCTTTTGTTACTTGCTTATATATTGCATCCTTATCTCTATTGAATCCATGAGTCTCATAATATGTTGTACTCAATTTATCTATCAAGTCGAATTGGGTTATAAACAGGTCTGATATTTTTTCTGTCATTTCCATTGCAACACTATCCTTATCCATATTTGCATGAAACAGTGACCTTTCCAGATCCTGAATCTTATCCATATACCCCTCAATACGTCTTTGCTTTGAATTCATTCTGTATACATACAACAGGGTAACCAATACAAGAATGACAATGGCAGCTATAATAATAATTGTAAACTTTTCTCTATTGTACTTCAATTGCAGCTCATTGTATATTGCTTCATTTTTATAATGGTCTTTTTGTGCGGTTATAATTGGCTGGGATAATTTTCTTGCAACTGATATGTCCTGTATCAGAAAATATCTTTCATGGCAATCCAATGCTGCCCTATAATTTCCCAACAATTTATTTATCTGATATGACCTATGGTATAGAGTTGCTGAGTCTTTTCCGCTTTTGGCAACTTTCCATGCCTTATGCAAATACTCCTGCGCACTCCTGAAATCATTGTTCAGAGCTGACAGGTACGCATTGTAATGTAAAAATTTTGGATCTCCTTTACATACTGCATAAAACTTGCCACCCAATAAGTTTTTAAGTTTCTGACTCTCTCCTGTCTGGAGGTATAAACTGACCAACATTCTAAAGCCATCTCTACAAGTAATGTAATCTGCCTTGGCAAATGACCAACGCATAAACTCCTGCAAATACTCTTCTGCTTTGCCAAATTGCTGCATACTGAGCAGCACATTACCAATATTCAACTTGACATACATTGAATGGTTATATTTCTGAGCGGCAATATAGTGATTGTATGCATTTTTAAATGATTCCAGACTCTTGGTGAAATCATACACTTTTTGATAAAGAAGGCCAAGATTAGCATACAGTAATCCTATATTGTAATCATCTTCAATTTTATCTGCAAGATCTTCTGATTTTGTAAATGCAATGATTGCTTTAGTATAATCTCCTGCGTTCTGATATACTCTACCGCTGTAGTAATACGCAAGGAATTTATTATAAATATCATTGGTATGCTCATAATAATCCACAGCAACAGTAATGAGGGAATCATCTGTTTCATCTATCCAGTTTTTGTCCATGGCCTGTGAATACAATAGTGCATATAGGGCATTTGCTTCCTTGTTTTTCAACTGCTCCACTTTTATCCCAGAAAGTGTATCCAATACCTGTTTTGGATACTCCTGCATATTTGCAGAAATATTCATCAGATCACTGACTGTTATGAGATTACTTGTGCAGGATGCAAATGATATGGTCAGAAGTATGAGAATGTATTCCAGACGTTTCATCTTGTATATGCTTTTAATTCTACAATATAATTACATTTTAGCCAATTGGCAAATTTATTGTGTTTATCAATGCAGATTAGAGCAGTGCAAGGTAAAATACCAGTGGAACTATGTTGGATATTCGGGCTAAAACTTACCAATTATAATTCTATGGCAACCATAGGATGGAGTCGGCAATGGAAGAAGAACAAATAAACGATATGTAAAATAAAAAGAAGCTGACCTTTTGGGTCAGCCTCCTTGTAGTTTGGTTGCTATAAATTAAGCCTGTACGATAGCACCCATTGGGCAAGCGTTAGCGCAAGTACCGCAATCAGTACACATGTTAGGATCAATTTTGTAGATATCACCTGCTGAAATAGCACCTACTGGACACTCGTCAATGCAAGTACCGCAAGCTGCGCAATCCTCTGTAATTTTGTAAGCCATGACTTTAAATTTTATTGTTTGTTAATTGTGTTTAAACCGCGTGCAAAGATAGCAACTATTTGTTAGTATCCAAAAATATCTTCCAATGAAACCCTCTCCACTTTGCCATATTTCTCTGGGTTAAGGGCTTTCATATCCAAATCTTTTTCTGTTCCAAGGATACCAATCACATACTTCCTGTCTTTTATTACCTTGTTCTGGAAATCTACAACATCCTGAAGGGTGAATTGTTGAACCTTCTCAAACTCTGCCTTGCGAGGGTCAACGCTGCAGTCAAACCCGCGTTTCTTCAGGTTCTGATAATAATTGATTACACTTGCTCCCAACATGCGCTGTGTCCTGTGGTATGCAATGAGATTCTCCTTGGCAATGTTGAATGCAGCCTCTGACTGTGGCATCTGGTTTATGATTTCATCAAATGCATTAATGGCATCCATCATCTTGTCATTCTGGGTTGCGATGAATGTGGTGAACGAATAAGTTTCACCCTCCTTGCCAGGGGTAACATATCTTGCATTTGCAGAGTATGCCAGACCGCGAGCCTCACGCATTTCCTGGAATACAATTGAGTTCATACCACCACCAAAGTAGTCATTGTACATAGTTACAATACAGTTGTTCTGGGCAGGGTCAAACACCTCTTTGCCTGTGTTTGAATACTGGATCATATAGATCTGTTTTGCATTGTAAGGTGCAATTACAACCTTAGGCTCATCCACAACCTGAAGTTTTACATCCTCCTTCTTAGGATATTTCTCAAGTTTCTCAGGGATGTTGTGGTGCTTGTCAACAATTGCTATAACCTCCTCCATGGCCATTGGACCATAGTAGGTGATGGTCTGCTCATAACCAAGGGCATTCTTTATCTCTGAAAGCAGTTGCTCAGATGTTAGGGCCTGAATCTCCTGGTTTGAAAGGACATTTGTTGCATTGTTGTTCTTTCCGTAGTTTACATACTGGGTAAGCATTGAGTAGCAAGCCCTCTGGTTGGTCTTGCTGTTTATCCTCTGCCTGAAGATATTCCCTTTGTAGTTTGCAAGTACAGCGTCATCACCCTTTACATTTGCAATCTTGTCCTCAATGATTGCAAGGGCAGCCTCCATATTCTCGCTCAAACCCGATACGCCAATATAAACCTTCTCACCTGCAGCATTTACACCTGCATTACAAGCCAGGTCATAAAGTTCCTTCTTTATCTGGGCTGCTGTCTTCTCAACTGTCCCAAGGAAGTTGAAGTAACCTGTAGCAAATGAGATGGCTTTGTTGTCGTTGGATCCAAAGTCAATCTGAATGCTCAAGGTAAACAGATCGTTCTTCTCATTTTTCTTGTAAAGTACCTCAATATCATTTTTTGCCTTACCTTTCTGCAAGTCCTTGCTGAAATCTACAAACACAGGTTCAATTGGCTGGGCAGCGGCTGCCTCTGCCTGAACCTGAAGAAGGAAGTCACTCTGTTTGTCCCTATTGGTAAGGATAGGGGTTATCTTAGGTTTGCTTATTGCTGCAGTCTCAGGAGCTTTGCCCTGCACTTTATGGATTGAAACATAACCGTCTGTAAGGTATTTGTTTGCCATGGCAACAACATCCTCTTTTGTAACTTTGGCCATATTGTCAAGTTCTGCAACCATATTTGCCCAAGGAATCTCATAGATGAATGATGTTACAAACTTGTCAGCTCTGTTTGAGTTGCTCTCAAGCTCACTCATCTCATATTTCTTGTAGTTGTTGATTACACTCTTTATCATTGACTCGTCAAACTCGCCGTTCTTGAGTTTTGCAACCTGCTCCATAAGCAAAGCCTCAACCTCCTGAAGAGTCTGTCCATGTTTAGGTCTTGCTGTAAGGATAAAGCAAGAGTGGTCTGCAAAGATGTTAACGCCACCACCAGCTCCGCCAAGAACTTTCTGAGCCTGGTTGATGTTCACATCTATAAGTCCTGTGCTGCCGTTGTTAAGGATGTTCTCCATCACTGTAAGGGCAGGCATATCCTCTGAGTTTGCAGCAGGCAATCTCCATGCAAGATACATGAACGGAGCCTCCTGACCCTCCATAACTACCTTCACAGGCTCTGTTAGAGGTTTCTCCTGAGGGAACTCAAGTTTCTTCAAGTTCTTGTTAGGCTGGAAATCACCCCAGTATTTCTCAATAATCTCCACCATCTCATCGGGATCAAAATCTCCTGAAACACAGATGGCAATGTTGTTTGGAACATACCACTCTTTGTGGTAGTTCTTTATATTTGTTATTGAAGGGTTCTTCAGGTGCTCCTGGGTACCAAGTACGCTCTGTTTTCCATAAGGGTGGTTAGGGAAAAGTTTTGCAAGCATCTCTTCCAATACCCTTCTGCTGTCCTGGGTAAGGGACATGTTCTTCTCCTCATATACTGTCTCCAGCTCAGTATGGAATCCCCTTATGACATTGTTCTTGAAACGGTCAGCCTGGATTTTTGCCCATGTCTCAATCTGGTTGCTTGGAATGTCCTCCACATATACTGTCTGGTCGTATGAAGTATAAGCGTTTGTACCCTGCGCACCAATTGCAGCCATAAGTTTGTCATACTCGTTTGGAATTGCAAATTTGGAAGCCTCATAAGAAAGACTGTCAATCACCTTGTATGCAGCAGCACGCTCAGCCTCATCTGTAAGGAGCCTGTACTCCTCAAACTTCTTCTCAATATCATCAAGAAGGGTTTTCTCTGCAGCAAAATTGCTTGTACCAAACTGTTCTGTACCTTTGAACATAAGGTGCTCAAAATAATGGGCAAGACCTGTTGTCTCGCTAGGGTCATTCTTGGCACCAACCTTTACGGCAATATATGTCTGGAGGCGCGGTTCGTCGGGATTAACGGTCATATAAACCTTAAGTCCGTTGTCCAATGTGTAAATTTTTGCATCAAGCAAATCACCCTCTACTGTCTCATACTGGTATTTGCTTCCACAACCGGCGGCAAAAACGAGAGCGGCCGCCACAACAAATAATTTAAATAGTGGTTTCATATTTTATTAGTTTAATTCCACCACAAATTTAGTGTTTTTGCATTATCTTTGTAGGATAAGTTAGTGAAATGAGGATTTTTTTACGCATATTATTTTTCCCGATAGCTCTATTTTTAAGTTATCACATTGCTGCACAGGGAACTGCGCAACAGGGACAAGCTATTGAATTTACAAAAAAAGTGCATAATTTCGGAAAGATTTCCGTAAACGAGGGGGCAAGGAACTGCTCATTTGAATTCAAGAATATATCTGACAAACCAGTTGTAATAAGCAATATCCTCTCTTCATGCGGCTGTACAACACCAAAATGGCCAAAAAAACCCATAATGCCCGGAGAAGGGGGTAAAGTTGAAGTGACTTACCTCAACGACCAGGGGCCGTACCCTTTTGACAAAACCCTTACCGTATACACCTCTGCAAGCACCAAGCCCATAATTTTGAGGATTACCGGTCTTGCTTATGAAAATGAACGCTCCATGAAGGAGATGTTCCCTACAGCCATAGGGCCATTGGGGGTAAAGAACGAAATTATTAGAGGTGGCCAGATTTCCCAGGGAAACGCAAAAAGCGGCAATCTCAGGATAGCCAACATATCCGGTAAAAGCGTTGATGTAAAGTTTGTGCAGGTTTCACCAGGGCTGGAAATATCAATTGATCCCCAGATAATCCCCGGAAACGACATTGCTGAGATAAGCTATACAGTCAACACTGCAGCGGCAAAAAAATGGGGCAACACCACCTACTCTGCATATTTGACATGCAACGGTACCAGGGCTGCAACCCCACTTTCAATAGAATGCATGATAATTGACAACTTTTCCGGCATGACAAAAGAGGAGAAAAACAGGGCACCTATGCTTTTGGCCGAGAACAGTTCCTTCAATTTTGGAAAAGTGAAGAGAGGTGAAAAGGTAAAAGCCATATTCAATTTGCGCAATACCGGATACTCAGACCTAATTCTCCACAAGATTGAGAAAAAGGATGAGATTGCCATAAATACTAAAGAGAAGGTTCTGGCCGGTGAAAAATTCACATTGGAAGCTATCCTTGATACAAACGGATGCAGAGGTGAGGTAATCTATACACTCACCCTCATAACCAATTCTCCAAACAGACCCCTTGTAAACCTTTTCATAACAGGAACAGTTGAATAGATTTTTAATCCCGACAATAACTTTATAAGATATGAGCGCAACAACCGGAGAGTGGCCTCCTAAATGCCACGAAAACCCAGACACAGCATTGGTAGTAAATGAAGGTGTGGAACAGCCACCCATCATCAATCCATATATAAAGAATTTCTTCAAGAAGAAACCTTCCCTACTCTCTGTTGAGGAGTATATGGCCGGAATCACATCGGGAAATACCACAATCCTCAGCCAGGCAATAACATTGGTTGAGAGTAACCTTCCTGCCCACAGGGAAGTTGCCCAGAAGATTATTGCAGCGTGCCAGGAGCATGCCGTAAAGAGCGGGATAAAATCTATGAGGATAGGAATCACAGGTGTACCAGGTGCAGGAAAGAGTACATTCATTGAGGCATTCGGAAGTTTCATCACCTCAAAGGGTCACAAGCTGGCTGTACTTGCCATTGACCCCAGCAGTGAGAAGAGCAAGGGAAGTATCCTTGGTGATAAAACCCGTATGGAAACCCTCTGCAACGACCCTAACGCCTTCATCCGTCCCAGTCCGAGTGCCGGTTCACTGGGTGGCGTAGCCAGAAAGACTAGAGAGACAGTTATCCTATGCGAGGCTGCGGGATACGATGTGGTATTCATTGAGACAGTAGGTGTAGGACAATCTGAAACAGCAGTACACTCCATGAGTGACTTCTTCCTTCTCCTTATGCTCAGTGGTGCCGGTGACGACCTTCAGGGAATAAAGAGAGGTATCATGGAGATGAGCGACATGATTGCCATAACCAAAGCAGACGGCAACAATGTGGAGAAAGCTTCAATGGCCCGAGCCCTTTATGCCAACGCACTTCACCTCTTCCCTCCTACGGAATCCACATGGGTACCTACCGCACTAACATCATCGTCCGTTACCAAAGAAGGGTTGCCTGAAATCCTTGCCAAAATAGAAGAGTACTTTGAACTGGTAAAAGGGAACGGATACTACGAGCACAAACGCCGCCAACAGGCAAGATTCTGGATGTATGAGAGCATCAACGAGTCACTGAAGAACAGTTTCTATGAGAATCCTGTAATAGAGAAACTCATGGTTGATTATGAAGATGCAGTACTGGAGGGTAAAATGGAATCATTCATTGCCGCCGGTGAACTGCTGGAGAAGTATAGGAGTTTGAACAAGTAAAGATGACCTGGCATTTATTCATTGATGTATTGCGGAACAGCATCCTCATTACCGGGCTTGTCCTCATAATGATGCTGATGATTGAGTATTTCAATATCCACTCCCACGGCCGTTGGTTTTCAAGGATACAGAATTCCAAGATCAAACAGATCCTGCTCGGATCTCTCCTCGGACTTGTGCCAGGATGTATAGGAGGTTTTGCAACCGTATCCCTTTATACCCACAGACTTCTGAGCCTGGGTGCACTGGTAGCCATGATGATAAGTTCGTCGGGAGATGAGGCATTTGTCATTATGGCAATGATACCAAGGGAAGGATTCATCCTTTTTGGGATACTCTTTGTAATTTCAATAATCACAGGAGTGATTGTAGATTATATCATTTACCGCAATCCCCAAAAGGACCTTTGTCCCGACGATTTTGAGATACACGACACCCTTGAAGGAGAAGACAGAAGAATACCTTCAATCTTCCATCTGGAATCATATAAAGTGATGCGTCACCCCTCAAAGGAGAGAATTGCAATAATGTGCGGAATAGCCTGTTTCATTGCTGCCGTAATAATGGGAATACTGGCCTGCGGCCATGACCACTCAGCAGATGCCACCGGACATGTACATACATCAAAATGCACCCATGTACACACGGCAGAATGCACCCATGCACATGCATCACATGAGCATGTACACGCTCACGGGGATACTCATGGCGATGTCACCTTGAATATCCTAAACGAGAAGAGCATAAACATAGTGTTTGCCATAATAAGCATCATTACCCTCTTCTTCACAGCTACAGCCAATGAACATTTCATAAAGGACCATTTGTGGAAACATGTAATAAAAAGGCACATGGTATCCATATTCCTCTGGACATTCGGCACCCTTCTGGTATGCAATATAGGTATGCAGTATCTGGATGTAGCACACTGGATAAACCACAATATGGCATTTGTAATCCTGCTTGCAATACTTATAGGTATAATTCCCGAATCAGGGCCACATCTTGTATTTGTAACACTTTTTGCACAGGGAGTACTCCCATTCTATGTACTTCTTGTAAACTCAATTGTACAGGACGGCCACAGCGCCCTTCCATTGTTGGCTGAAAGCAAAATGAGCTTTGCCAAAGCAAAGCTCATCAATATTGCTGTAGGACTGCTCATAGGCTATGCCTGCCTTATCCTTTTATAAGTCTCATTGCCTCCATAGGGTCCTGTGCCCCGAATACGGCACTTCCGGCAACAAGAACATCAGCGCCAGCCTCTTCAAGAGCCCTGGCGTTTTTTGTTGTAACGCCGCCATCAACCTGGATAAGGCATTTGGCTCCCTTCTCATCAATCATCCTCTTGAGCCTGCGCACTTTGTCCAATGCATTCCCAATGAATGACTGTCCTCCGAAACCAGGGTTTACAGACATTATAAGTACATAATCCACATCCATGAGTATATCTTCAATAAGGGTAATTGAAGTGTGCGGATTAAGTGCAACTCCTGCCTTCATTCCAAGAGCCTTGATTGCCTGAATGGTTCTGTGCAGATGTGTACATGCCTCATAATGCACACTCAACCACTCTACTCCAAGCTCTGCAAAATTGGAAAGGTACCTGTCGGGATCCACAATCATAAGATGTGCATCCAAAGGTTTCCTTGCCTTCTTTGCCATTGCCTTTACAACCGGGAATCCATAAGATATATTAGGGACAAACACTCCATCCATAATATCCAGATGGAACCAGTCTGCAGCTCCCTCATTTACAAGTTCAACATCTTTGTCCAGCTGCCCGAAATTAGCAGACAACATGGATGGTGCCAATAAAATACTCATATATGCCTATTATTTAAAACTTACAAGAATCTCCTCAAGCAGCATTCTGAATTTGTCCAAAGATGCAAGATCCAGGCGCTCGCCAGGAGCATGTACACCTCTGAGTGTAGGTCCGAATGAAATCATGTCCAAACCCGGGAATTTATCCAGGAACAGGCCGCATTCCAAACCTGCATGTATAGCCCTTACTACGGGCTCCACGCCAAACAATCTTTTATATGCCGCAACAGAAGCCTCCAGAATATCCGAATTTACATTCGGTTTCCACCCCGGATACTCGCTCTCATGTGTCACTGCCGCTCCAGCCATCTCAAAACAAGCCTCCACCATCTCTGCAGCATACCTTCTGCAGCTGTTGATTGCACTTCTCTGGCTTGTGCCAATCCTTATCACATTTCCTTTAAGCATCTTTATTGATGCAAGATTGGTAGATGTCTCAACAAGTCCTTTAACATCATTGCTCATTGCCAGTACACCATGAGGCGCACAATACAAGGAATATATGAGAGATGCAGCAGTATTCTTGTCAATTGCCTTTTTAGGGGTTCCGAAACATGTTCCCTCCTTTACATCGTGGATGCCCACCTCCCTGGCAATGCCGTCAACGGCAGGATCGCTCACTCTGAACTCATCCTTAACCTCTTCTATGACTTCCCTGAAAATCTTGAGGATTGCCTTTTCAGATCTTTTTGCAAAACCTATAACGGCGTATGCCTCACGGGCAATGGCATTCCTCTTGTTGCCGCCGTCTATTTCATAAAGTTCAATATCATGCTTTGCCAATACCCTGTATAGGAAACGGGCCAGTATCTTGTTTGCATTTGCCCGGTTCTTGTCTATGTCATCCCCACTATGGCCACCCTGCGCCCCAAAAATCTTGAACTCACATTTGACATAATCTTTTGTAGCCGGATATGTGGTGTATTTGAACTTGGCAGTTGTATCTATTCCCCCTGCACAACCTATGAAAAGCTCCCCTTCATCTTCAGAATCCAGGTTAATGAGAGTTTTACCGGTTATGAATTCAGGCTGGAGGGCCATGGCTCCGTCCAGACCTGTCTCCTCACTTACAGTGAACAAGGCCTCTATCCTTCCACATTCAAGATCAGGATCCGTAAGGGCTACCATCTGGGCAGCCATACCTATTCCGCAATCCGCACCCAAAGTTGTATCTTTGGCAACAAGCCATCCGTCCTCCTCAACTGCAACTATAGGATCTTTGGTAAAATCATGATCTACACCGGCATTCTTCTCACACACCATATCTGAGTGGCTCTGGAGAACTACAGTCGGCATATCTTCCTTCCCTTTTGCCGCAGGGCGCACTATAAGCACGTTACCGGCACTATCAGTATGGCACTCCAATGAATGCTCCTTTGCAAAATTCTGCAGATAAGCAATGATTTGTTCTTCGTGACCACTCTCACGGGGGATTGTAAGGATATCCTTAAAGGTATCAAGTATCTGTTGTGTCTTCATAAAAAAAATGCATTAAACTTTTTCAAATTTAATACATTTTTTCTATTGTTCCACTTTTAAAAGCTTTTCTATATCCGCAACATATTGTTTGAATGTCCTGTCCGTTGCTATAAGGTCACTGACAGTGTTGCAGGCGTGGAGTACCGTAGCATGATCTTTTCCTCCTATTTGTGTACCTATGGCCGCCAGGGACACTTTTGTAAGGCTTCGTCCCAAATACATAGCAATCTGCCTTGCCTGCACAATCTCCCTTTTTCTGGTCTTGGAAAGCATAAGATCCCTGGTTATACCAAAATACCCGCAAACCGCATCCTGAATCCTGTCCAGGGAAATCTCCTGCGAAACCGGACTGACAATCTTGTCTGTAAGCCTCTTGGCAAGATCCATTGTAATTGTCTCCCTGCATAATGTCGCATGGGCAAGAAGTGAAGCCAATGTACCCTCAATCTCCCTGACACTTCCTACCACCTTTGAAGCAAGGAAAGTAAGCACATCTTCTGGAAGTTCAATACCATCCCTGAGGCTCTTGGCCTTAAGGATCTCCAAACGGGTATTGTAAGAAGGCGGGGTAAGCTCAACTGAAAGTCCCCATTTGAACCTTGAAAGGAGTCTCTGCTCAAGCCCCATAAGGTCTACAGGAGCCTTGTCTGATGTAAGAATCAGCTGCTTGCCGCTCTGATGCAGATGATTGAAGATATGGAAAAACGCATTCTGCGTCCCCTGTTTCTCTGCAAACTCCTGAACATCATCAAGAATGAGCACATCTATCATCTGATAGAAGTTGAGGAAATCGGTAAGTTTGTTCTTTACATTAACGGCATCTATATACTGGGTCATAAACCTGTTGGCTGTAACATAAAGGACAATCTTGTCCCTGAAATTTTGGGCAATCTCAATTCCAATGGCCTGTGCAAGATGTGTCTTGCCCAAACCTGAACCACCATATATAAAGAGTGGATTGAATGCATTTTTCCCGGGACTCTTGGCAATTGCAAGACCGGCAGAACGGCCCAACCTGTTGCACTCTCCCTCAATGAAGTTGGCAAAACTGTAATTGGGGTTAAGCTGCGGGTCAATGTCCAGTTGCTGCAACCCCGGTATCACAAAAGGGTTCAGCATAGTTGTATTCACCTGCGGCATTACAGGCTTGTTCCTGATTACCGTCTTCTCCTGAGCCGGCATGGTTACAGTTGAGTTTGCTATCACCTGCACTTTGTACATCAGCCTGGCATCATTGCCAATCTCCTTACGCAGCGCCCTGCTCAGCAAATCTATGTAGTGAGTCTCAAGATACTCCCTGAAAAACTCTGACGGAACCTCAATGGTAAATGTACTCCCGACAAGGCTTACCGGTTTTATCTTGGCAAACCATGTCTCATACTGGTTGGGATTCAGCACCCCCTGAATCATCTGGAGGCAATTGTTCCATACCTGTATATGTTGGGTATTATCCATTAAGTTGCGTCAATTTAAATTATGAATGTTTTGCTTGGGATTGCGGTACAAAAGTGATGAAAAAATTATTATAAAAAAAACTAAAATCTATTGTTTTTTTAGAAAACAGTATAATATGCAGAAAATCAGCACTAAAAATTTTAACAAAAATTTAACCACCTGGCTATCAGGTGGTTATATGCTAACTATCTAATAATCTACACTATACGAAATTCAGTCTCTTCCAATTTAAAAGACGCTTACTTTAATGTATTTTTTAGGGTTTTCTGTAATGCATTTTACAAGGCTGTCAACATCCTCAACAAGCCCTGTAACTGCATTGTGAAGCGAATCCGACGACAGGAGTTTCCCTATTGACCCGTTCGGATCCTGCAATTTTTCCGAGAGTTTCCTCAAACTTTCAACAGTCTTGTCAAGTTCCGCTTTTGAAAGCTGGGAAGTAATCTCATTCACATTTGCCAATGACCCCTCAATATTTCCTGCACTTCTGCCCAATCCGTCTGAAAGGGTCTGCAGGTTCTTCACCATCTCTTTAAGCTCAGGAGACATCTCCTTGAAATCACTGCTTAATGCCACAGCATTTGAAAGGGTACGGTTAAGATTGGCCAAACTGCCCTGTATATTCTTGCGGGCCGCTGAATCGAGCATAAGGTTTACATTTTCCAAGGTCCTTCCCAATTCCGCCATAAGTTTCACAGCCTCATCCTTCAATGGAAGAATCTCGGCAGTAAGGGCCGTAACCATATCAGGAACAATTGCAGTAGAAAGTGTATCTCCATCCTGTGCATAAATATCTGAATCTCCAAGGTTCACCCTCATTGCCCTTGACCCCATGATATCTGCACTGTAAATCTCAGCCACCGAATTGTCGGGAATATGAAACTTTGACTTCACCTTGAACTCAACCTCAAAACGGTCCTTCTCCATATCGTATTCAATTCCCTCAACCATACCTACCTTCAGCCCTTTAATGAAAACCGGGCCTGTAACTGTGAGACCGTCAACTGTCTCAAATGTTGCATAATAGGCAGTACTCCTGTTAAAAAGGTCCTCTCCTCTCAAGAAGTTGATCACCGCAAACGCTGCAATAAGTGTAAGCAACACAAACAAGCCTATTGCCTGCAACTTTGTCAATCTGAATTTCTCCATATCTATTGTACAATTTTGTTATCCCTTATATGTATCACAAAGGCTCCAGGAAAAGTTTTCCTTAGAATCCACATCTGCTCCACAGCTTCCTTTCTGGTTTTGTACCTGCCTACATAGTACTTGTACAGGTTCCCCACCTTCATATGCTGCGCATCATCCCTTCCTCTCAAATCGTATGCCCCTTTTTCCAATTTCTTTCCTACAGATAAAATCTGCACTGCATAAAAGTTGTCGGGAAGAGATTTCTGCGCCTGTTTCTCAGGTTGCGGTTCAAACTTGGATTCGGGCTGCACCTGAGGTTTTGGCTCCTGCTGGGGCTTCTGCCGCGAAGGGAGTTGCTCCTGAGGTTGCTGTGCAATTGATTTGTCCAGCACAGAAGATGCACTCTCCACACTTCCCTTATATGCCTTAAAGGCATTGAAAAGTTTCCTTGCAAACTGTTCCTGGCCATTTTTGGTTATAAGCACCGCACAATCCTTGGGATTTGAGATAAAACCTATCTCAGTGAGGACTGCCGGCATTGTGGTTTTCCAAAGTACAAGAAGTCCACCCTGCTTCACTCCACGATTCACAGTAATGGGTCCCTTGGCAAACTGCTCCTGTACCTGGGCTGCATATCTTATACTCTGCTCCTGATGCACATTCTGCAAAAGGGAAAATATGATATATGACTCGGGAGAATTGGGGTTGAATCCCTCATATTTGGTCTGGTAATCATCCTCTATGACAATTACCGAGTTTTCTGTCTTACACACCTCAAAGTTGTCATCACTTTTATGGGCTCCCATGACAAATGTCTCGGTACCACGCGCCTGGGTAGCCTTTGCAGAATTTACATGTATGGAGATAAACAAGTCTGCCCTGTTTCTGTTAGCTATGGCAGCCCTCTGTGAAAGTTCTACATACTTGTCTGTACTTCTGGTATATATCACTTTAATCCCCGGATATGCAGACTTTATCATATTGCCAAGTTTCAAAGCTACGGAAAGGGTGATATTCTTCTCATAATACTTTCCGTTCCTGCTTATGGCCCCAGGATCCTTTCCACCGTGCCCGGGATCTATGACTACGGTCTTTATACGCATTACCTCCCCTACTCCCTGCGCCAGGACACAGAGAGGGAGCAGCAACAGAAATACTGCACACACAATAATATTTGGCAGTTTGGCTTTAAGTGGCATATTAGTTGCAAAAAAAGTGTTATTTTTGCGTTTTGCAAAAGTACAAAAAAATTATCCAATATAGATGCATCTGAAATTGGTACACAATATAAAATATGTGGTTGCAGTAGTCATTGCATTGTTTTTTCTACCTTTAGAAGGCAAATGTGACAGATACGGTTACCTGGATACCCTGAAGACAAGGATACAGAACCTTAGAGGACCTGCATCCGATACTCTGACACCCCTTCAGGATACCCTCATTACCGGCACAGACTCCACCGCATCCGATTCTCTTGTAAACAACAGCTCCCTGGAAGGGCCAATATTCTCTGGAGGAAAAGATTCCATAGTGAAGGATTTCAATGTTGACGGAAGAAAGATGATATACTACTACGGAGATGTTAAAGTCTCATATGGGGACATGGAGATTTCTTCTGAGTATATGGCATTTGATGTGGATTCCAAAACCGTTTTTGCAAAAGGACTTCCTGATACAAGCGGCACCGTATTCGGCAAACCCAAAATGAAGCAGGGTGAGAAGACATACGAAATGGAGAGCGTTTACTATAATTTCAATACAGAAAAGGCGAAAATCAAGAATATGATTACCCAGGAGGCAGAGGGATTCCTCCACGGTACCTATATAAAGAAAATGCCTGACAACTCCATAAACATAGCAAAAGGCAAATACACCACCTGCGACCACGAACATCCGCACTTCTATCTTAAAATGACAACTGCAAAGGTCATTCAGGATGAGAACGGAGGACAAAAGACCGTATTCGGTCCGGCCTATGTGGTGCTGGAAGATGTTCCTACCCCATTTGCACTGCCGTTCGGATTTGTTCCAAAATTTGGAGGAAGGGCAAGCGGTCTCCTTATGCCAACATATGGAGAAGAGGCTGCCAGGGGTTTCTTCATGAGAGGGTTGGGTTACTATTTTGTTTTCAGTGACCATTTTGATGTTGCAGCTACCGGTGACATATATACAATGGGATCTTGGGCCGGACAACTTAATGCCAGATACAACAAAAGGTACAAATACAACGGTACCTTAAGCATTGCGTACCAGAATGACCAGACAGGGGAAAAAGGACAGCCGGACTTCTTCCAGACAAAAAACTTCTCAATGCAGTGGAGCCACTCAATGGATGCCAAGGCCAGACCGGGGACATCGTTCAGAGCATCGGTAAACTTCTCCAGCCCTTCGTATAACCAGTACAATAACCAGACGAATATACAGACCGCCCTGCAGAACCAGATATCGTCATCCATCTCATATGGAAAGACATGGACAGGCACTCCGTTCAGTTTGAGCATAAACGCACTGCATAGCCAGAACTCCCGCGACAGCTCATATGCCGTAACATTGCCTAACCTTACATTCACTGTAAACAGGATATATCCGTTCAGGAGAAAAGAGAGGGTTGGTAAGGAGAAATTCTATGAATCTTTTGCCTTCAACTACAATACTACTCTGGAAAACAAGATCAATTTCAAGGCAAAAGAGGTAAAGGAGCCTGATT
This sequence comes from Bacteroidales bacterium, assembly GCA_015060225.1. GTDB lineage: Bacteria > Bacteroidota > Bacteroidia > Bacteroidales > UBA932 > Egerieousia. Next base: position 22,478 of record SUYX01000021.1, read on the forward strand.
TCTTCAAAAAGATGAAAAATGGAATGAGACACAATTTCAGCATCTCACTTCCATCCTTTTCTGTGGCAAAATATATTCAAGCATCTCCTTCCGTCACTTATGGCATGAACTGGTACTTCACAGACTGCGAGAAAGTGTTCAACCAGCAGACCCAAAAAGTAGAGACCATATATTCAGATCCGTTCAGCACATTCGGAATTACCCAAAACTTCTCTGCCGGTCTTTCATTGAGCACCCGCCTTTATGGAAAGTTTGTGTTTGGCAAAGAGAGGAAAGTGGAGGCCATAAGGCACATGGTGACACCATCAATATCGTTCAGCGTACAGCCTGAAATGGGAACAACCGCCAACGGATATACACAATTGAGTTATGTTGACATAAACGGCATACAGCACTCTGTTACATACAACAAATATGAAGGACAGACAAATTCTCCTCCGGGCAGAGGCAAGAGTGCATCCATGAGCTTTTCTCTGGGCAATAACCTTGAGGCAAAGATCAGGGACAGGAATGACACTACAGGTACCGGAGTGAAGAAAGTGAAACTGATAGACCAGCTCTCTTTTGGAGGATCTTACAACTTTCTTGCAGACTCGCTGAACCTGTCAAATATCTCAGTAAACATGAATACCACCATCTTTGGCAAACTGGGTTTGAATGTCAATGCCACATTTGACCCTTATGCCATAGATAGTCATGGAAAGAAGATAAACACATTCAATATTGTAAAGGAAGGGGGATTCAAACTTGCCCGCCTTACCAATGCAAGTGCATCCTTTTCGTACTCATTCTCGGGTGAAGGTAAGGGAAGAATGGGGTCAGACTATAAAGACCCCAACGCTGTCACGTCACAGAACAGCACCTACCAGAGAATATACCACAATCCTGTAACAGGAGAGTATATACCTGGAGGATGGGTATATTATATGAGTCCGGAGATTCCATGGTCAATAAACATGAACTACAACTACAGCTATAACCGCAGTTACCAATATGCAAATGAAAAGCTCCTCACCAAGCATAATCATATGATGACGCTTGGCTTGTCGGGACAATTGAGACTTACAGATGCCTTGAATGTAAACCTGAACTCAGGTGTTGATATGATGAAGATGAAACTTACCACAACCCAGATGAGTGCCACATATGATCTTCACTGTTTCAGCATCTCCGTTTCGTGGGTTCCCAACGGACAATGGGAGAGCTGGAGCTTCAGGATAAATGCAAAAGCATCTGCACTGGCAGACCTGCTTCAATTCAAGAAAAATGCAAGTTACTGGGACAACAGATTCTAAATACTAATTTATATATACTATGGAAAAGAAAATTGTAGCAAGTCCAAAAGCTCCCAAAGCTGTTGGCACATACAGCCAGGCTGTAATTGCAGGTGACACCATTTATGTATCAGGCCAGCTTCCAATAGATGCACAGACCGGTGAGTTTGTTCCAGGAGGCATTGTTGAGCAACTTCATCAGGTTTTCAAAAACCTTCAGTATGTTCTGGAAGAGGGCGGATACACATTCGCAGATGTAGTAAAGACAAATGTATATTTGTCTGATTTGGCAAATTTTGCCACTCTGAATGAGGTGTACGCAATGTATTTCAAGGAACCGTATCCTGCCCGCGTAGCATACCAGGTTGCAGCTCTTCCTAAGGGCGCACTTGTTGAAATAGATGTAATTGCTGCCAAATAGAGATATTTCTCTTTTTAAAAAAAGAAAAAATAAAGGGTAAAGGTCAAACTTTTACCCTTTTTCTTTTGTTTGTAGGAAAATAGTTTTAACTTTGTGATGTCTCAGGAGATCTACCTGCGGCATTCCCAATACAAAATCCCGGATATTCATATCAAATAAAATATATGTACGACATAATGGAGTTGAGCAATAAAAGTTTGGAAGAACTTTATGTTATTGCTGAAAATTTGAATGTAAAAAGAGTAAAATCCTACTCAAAAGATGAACTTGTATACAAGATTCTTGACGAGCAGGCTATCCAAGGTGTAAATAAACCTATTCAGAAAAGACAACGGAACAGGATTGTCAACCCAAAACTGGCAGTAAAGACAGAAGAGGTAAAACCAGCTGCTGAACCTGTAAAAGAAGTACCAGCCGTATCTGCAGAAAAGTCCTCTACAATTGAAGAACCTGTTTCTGGGACAAAAGCAGAACAAGAGCAGTCCACCCCTCATAAAGGGAGAGGAAGGCGTCCAAGACAGAAAATCGAGCGCACAAATACCCCAACTGAATCAGCTGATGCTCCTGCCATCCAATTGACTGAACCGGCTGTACAACCTGCACAAGAGAATCAGGTAGAGGTGCAAGGAGAAGAGAGCAAAGAAAAAGCACCGGAAAAGGGCCCTAAAATGAGAGGCAGAAAAAAAGGGAGCCACAACCGTCCAAAAGATGAAGAGCAGACAAAACAGGAAAACAGCGTAACAGAATCAGTGCATAAAGATGAAGGGGTAAAGGCACCTTCAACAGAAGAAGCACCTGCAGTTGCAGCAAAAGCCGAGTCTGAACCTCATGATGAAAGGAGCGGACAAGAGAACCACGAAAACGGCAATAAAAAGCCTCAGCAGCCAAAAATTGAATTTGAAGGGATTGTAGAGGCCAGCGGTGTACTTGAAATAATGCCGGACGGATACGGATTCTTAAGATCTTCTGACTACAACTACCTCAATTCACCAGATGACATCTATGTATCACAATCACAGATAAAACTCTTTGGTCTCAAGACAGGAGACACCTTGTTTGGAGAGATAAGGCCACCAAGGGAGGGTGACAAGTACTTTCCGTTGGTAAAAGTAAACCAGATAAACGGCAGGAGTCCTGAATACATCAGAGACCGCGTTCCATTTGATTTCCTTACTCCTCTCTTCCCCGACGAGAAATTTGAACTTCTTGCAAACGGACACAACAACCTCTCTTGCCGCATAGTTGACATGTTCACCCCTATAGGGAAGGGACAGCGCGGACTTATAGTAGCACAGCCAAAGACCGGTAAGACAATGCTCCTTAAGGAGATTGCAAATGCCATTGCAGACAACCATCCTGAAGTATATATGATTGTACTCCTTATTGACGAGCGTCCTGAGGAGGTTACAGACATGGCCCGCAGCGTAAAGGCAGAGGTAATTGCCTCCACCTTTGACGAACCTGCAGAGAGACACGTAAAAGTTGCAAACATTGTACTTGAAAAGGCAAAAAGGCTTGTAGAGTGCGGACACGATGTCGTTATCCTACTTGATTCAATCACCCGTCTTGCAAGGGCTTTCAACACAGTACAGCCTGCATCCGGTAAAGTATTGAGCGGTGGTGTTGATGCAAATGCCCTCCACAAACCAAAACGTTTCTTTGGTGCAGCCCGCAATGTGGAAAACGGCGGTTCGCTTACCATCCTTGCTACCGCCCTCACAGAAACCGGCTCAAAAATGGACGAGGTTATCTTTGAGGAGTTCAAGGGTACCGGCAACATGGAGTTGCAGTTGGACCGCAAACTTGCCAACAAGCGTATCTTCCCTGCAGTTGATGTAACCTTGAGTTCTACCAGACGTGATGATCTTCTTTACAAACCGGAAGATACCAACCGCATCTGGATCCTGAGGAACCACCTTGCTGACATGACCAGCATAGAAGCAATGGAGTTTATGAAGGAACGCCTTCAGGGTACTGCAAGCAATGAAGAGTTCTTCAAATCAATGAACGGATAAATACCAACATACCATAAAAAGAAAAGAGCAGGGTGGCAAATTTGCCACCCTGCTCTTTTTATACCGGATCTGTCTGCTATTTCAATTTTGCAACAACTGTCTCACATGCTCTTGTCCTGTCCCCTATCTTTACATTGAGTTCTGTACCAAGAGGAAGGAACAGGTCCATTCTGGAACCGAATTTTATGAATCCCACCTGCGAACACTGTTGTGCCTGCTCTCCCGGCTTGGCATAGCAGACAATTCTCCTTGCAATATAACCTGCAATCTGTCTGAAAAGGATTGTAGTTCCTGAAGCTGTCTCTACTACAATACTTGTCCTCTCATTGAGTTCTGAAGCTTTTGGATAGGAAGCGACAACATATGCACCCTCATGATGCTTGCTGTAAAGGATCCTTCCTCCCACGGGATAATAGTTCACATGCACATTAAACACACTCATGAAGATGGAAACCTGCAGACATTTCTCCTTCAGATACTCATTCTCCTCCACTTCCTGAATAAGGACAACCTTACCGTCGCAAGGTGCAACAACAAGATCCTTATTTACAACCAGTGTCCTTTTTGGCACTCTGAAGAAACGGACAACAAATGCAAAAACCAACAATGCTGCTCCCGACATTGTTTTGGTCAACACCCCCCATCCCAGCAGGCAATACAATCCAAGAACAACTGCTGATGCAATGATGAACGCCACCGCAATAATGTTGTACCCTTCTTTGTGAACTTTCATAAACAGTTATATAGGTTAAGTTTTATTTAGGCTGCAAAAAATATTATGTAGACAATTGCTACAGGAAATGCCAACAATGCTCCATCAAACCTGTCCAACATACCTCCATGCCCGGGCATTATCTTTCCTGAGTCCTTGACTCCAAAATTACGCTTTAATTGCGACTCCACCAAATCTCCCAATACGCCAAAGATACAAATAATTACGCCAACTGCAATAGCATCTGCCAGATTAAGTTCAAGCAATCCCACACCCCTAAGCACAACCGCTCCTGCAACTGAACACACAAGTCCTCCGAAGAACCCCTCCCAGCTCTTTTTAGGGGATATTGACGGGAATAGCCTGTGTCCGAACATCTGCCCGAGGGTTGATCCCAAAAGATATGCACCTACATCTGTACACCACAGCATTACCATCATGCACAGAAGGAGATTTCCGTCATACACACCTGTTTTGTCATATAGGACAATTGACATCAGCGAGAATGGCAATGCTACATATACGAGGGCACCCAAAGCAAAAGGATGTGACTCATAACCGTTTGATGTTCTTACAGTAACCCCGTCCACCTCCTTTATGTCATGAACATTAAAACCTTTCACATACAGATTTGAGATGAATATTCCCAACACCGGAAGTATGGCAAAAAGGATATACAGAGGGTCAAATCCATATGCTGCAACAAGGAATACATTTACAAAGAGTGATAATGACGCCACTATTGTCAATGCTCTAAGAAGAATATTACCTCCTGCATTTGACTTGCCCACAGTAATATTGAGATATTCAGATACGGCAATTGTCATTATGGTACCAAATACAACAGCAAAGGCAACAGGTCCATACAAGATGGAACCTATTACCAATACAGTAAACGCAAGGCCACTGAGTGTCCTTATTATAAAGTTCTTCATTTGTCAGATAAAGTTTTTCTCCACTTAGGCGATTTGTTCCGGTGCCTCTTCAATTTCCGGCGCTATAACTTCAGGTTTTGCCTCCTCCCCATCTTTTGGTTTTCTAGGACCAAAAATATTCTCCATATCTTCTGTAAAGATAACTTCCCTCTCAAGAAGCAGGTTGGCAAGTCTGGTAAGTCCCTCCATGTTTGCCTCAAGAACCTCATGGGCCTTCTTATGGGCTGCATCAATGAGAGCCTTGGCTTCATTGTCTATGAGCTCAGCAGTCTTCTCACTATAAGGTTTGTTGAAACTGTACCCATCCTGAGAATCATAGAATGAGATATGCCCCACTTTGTCACTCATACCAAAGTAACTTACCATTGCATATGCCTGTTTTGTTATCTTCTCCAGATCAGAAAGGGCACCTGTAGAGATTCTTCCGTTTACAATCTCCTCTGCCACACGGCCGCCAATGGTGGCTGCCATCTCTTCCATCATCTGCTCACGGGTGGTTATCTGCCTCTCCTCAGGAAGGTACCATGCCGCTCCAAGTGCTTTGCCCCTTGGAATTATGGTAACTTTCAAAAGCGGATTTGCATTAGGAAGTAACCAGCTTACTGTTGCATGACCTGCCTCATGGAATGCAATTGTCTTCTTCTCTGCAGGAGGGATTATCTTGCTTCTCTTCTCCAGTCCACCTACTATACGGTCAATTGCATCAAGGAAATCCTGCTTTTCAATAGACTTCTTATTCCTTCTTGCAGCAATGAGTGCAGCCTCATTACATACATTGGCAATATCTGCACCTGAAAATCCGGGAGTCTGTTTTGAGAGGAATGTTGTATCCAAAGATGGCTCCAGTTTCAATTTTGCAAGATGCACCTTGAATATCTCCTCCCTCTCCTTGAGCTCCGGGAGATCCACATGAATCTGACGGTCAAACCTGCCGGCCCTCATAAGGGCCTTGTCCAGGATGTCTGCACGGTTGGTAGCGGCCAATATGATTACACCGCTGTTTGTACCAAAGCCGTCCATCTCTGTAAGGAGCTGGTTCAAGGTATTCTCCCTCTCATCATTTGAGGAGAAACCTGTATTCTTGCCTCTGGCACGTCCAACTGCATCAATCTCATCTATAAATACAATACATGGGGCTTTCTCCTTAGCCTGTTTGAACAGATCCCTCACCCTTGAGGCACCCACTCCCACAAACATCTCTACAAAGTCTGATCCCGATATTGAGAAGAAAGGTACATTTGCCTCACCTGCAACTGCCTTGGCAAGAAGAGTCTTACCTGTGCCCGGAGGGCCTACAAGCAGTGCACCTTTAGGAATCTTTCCACCCAATGCTGTATATTTTGCAGGGTTCTTGAGGAAATCCACAATTTCCATAACCTCCACCTTTGCCTCTTCAAGGCCTGCCACATCCTTGAATGTAACTTTGGTATGGTTGTCCTTGTCAAACAGCTTGGCCTGTGACTTTCCTACATTAAAGATTCCGCCACCACCGGCGCCACCGCCCCCCACATTCTTGGACATATTCCTGAGAAGGAAAAACCACAATGCAAGAAGGATTATCGGGAAGAGGAGCCAGTCCATTATCTTCCCGAAATAGTTTGTACGCTCCTCTGTCTCCACAGAGAATCTCTTTTCTGCAGGAAGTGCACTCCTGGCCTGCTCAAACTGCTGCTCCGCCTCAAAATTACCGGATACTTTAAAGAAGAAATGAGGGCCGTACTTGGGCTCCCTTCCTCCAAACATGTTCTTGTATTTGGAGAGGCTGTCCTTCTTTATTGACACTTCCGCAAGATTCTGGTTGGTTACAAATGTTATCTTCTCCACGTCTCCCTGGGGAATCATCTGCTCCTTCACCTTCAGCCACTCTGTCTTTACCGGATCGCCACCTTTAGTATCAAAGAAATACATGTACCCTATCAGAATCAGAAGGGGCACATATATCCATACCGCACTGTATTTTGGTTGCTGTTTCTTTTTCTTTGCCATCTTTTACTCCTCATCTTGGTAAACCTTCTTCTGAGCATCAGCCCACAAATCCTCCAGACGGTAGAACTCGCGGTACTCTGTCTGGAAAATATGCACAACTATATCCGAGTAATCCATAATTATCCAGAATGCATTCTCCTTACCCTGCTGACGCAACACCTTTGTATTGCATTTAACAAGCATCTCCTCCTCAATGTTGTCTGCAATAGCAAGAACATTGGGGGTTGAGTCTGCATTGCATATTACAAAATGGTCACAAATAGATGTACCTATACCGGTAAGGTCCAATGTACACACATTCTTTCCTTTCTTATCTTGTATTGCTTCCACTATTGTCTTAAGTGCAAGTTCTGTAGGATTCAGCACCACCACTTCCTTGGTCTCTTTTTCCGCAGATGCCTTTTTTGCAGCTACCCTCTTCTTTAGAGATGCCGCACCTTTTGTTGTCTCTTTTTTAACAGCCACTATTTATAATTTTTAAGTGTAAATCATTATTTTTGTCATGCAAAGATACAGCAAAAATTTTGCCGATTATAATTATGGAGAAAAATCTTGGCATAAAGTGGTACCAAACCATAGACTCCACCAATTCTCAGGCAAACAGGGAATTGGCAGATGCGCCCCATGGCAGTGTCTGGGTGGCTGATTTCCAGACTGCAGGGAGGGGCCAGAGGGGAAACAGATGGGAGAGCAAATCTGCTGAAAACCTCACATTCTCAATACTTTTGAGACCAACATTCCTACACCCTGCGCAACAGTTCCACATCTCCAGAATTGCCTCATTGGGAGTACTGAGATACCTGCATGACAAAGGATTGGATGCAAAAATAAAATGGCCCAATGATATATACATAGGGAACAAAAAAATCTGCGGCATGCTCATAGAAAACTCCATCAGCACTGACAAATTGTCAGCAAGTATTGTGGGAATTGGCCTCAACCTGAACCAGAGGGGATTCTCCTCTAAACTTACCAACCCCACTTCCCTAATTATGGAGAAACTATCTGCGGAAGGGAATTCTGATCTTCCCGACAAAATTTATGACCGCAAGGATGAGCTTTCCCTGCTCTTGGGTTATATCTTTACTGCATACTCTGAGCTGGAGGAGGGATATTGCAAAGAACTGGAAGAAGAATACCACCGGAACCTCTACCGCCTTGGAGAATTCCACCGTTTCATTGAAATAGACCAGGATGCTCCTGCCGATATCCCCGTAGAAAGAATCTCCCGGGGAAAAGAAATTACCGCCCGCATTTTGGGGACAGATGAATACGGATGCGCCATAATGGAACACATTTCAGGGGAAATAAAGCACTATCCGTTCAAGGGGATCAGATATGTATTATAAACAAATTACGGGATAAATCGAGTTATCCCGTAATTTATATTGCCATTCAGACAAGCTTACAGCCATTTGGCCATCTGGTCTGCCAGTTCCCTGGCTTTCTCGCCTGCAACAGCTGCAAAGTTTTCGGTTTTGTCAGCGAAGATTATTCCGCGGGAAGAGTTCACCAAAAGGCCGCAGCGTGAGTTGAAGCCGTATTTGGCTACCTCTTCAACTGTGCCGCCCTGTGCTCCTACACCTGGAACAAGGAAGAAATTGTCGGGACAATACTTACGGATTTCTGCAAGTTTCTCCGGACGGGTTGCTCCAACTACAAACATGATGTTCTCCCGGCTTCCCCAGCTCATGACAGTTTTGATTACCTTCTCGTAAAGGGGTGTCTCCCCTACCGGAAGCATCTCAAAATCATTTGCACTTGCATTTGAAGTAAGGGCAAGCACCACAGACCATTTCCCCTCATAATCAAGGAAAGGCTGTACAGAATCCTTACCCATATAAGGGGCAAGGGTTACAGCATCGCAAGGCATGCTCTCAAAGAAACATTTTGCGTAACGTTTTGCAGTGTTTCCAATATCGCCGCGTTTTGCATCTGCAATAATGAGAATCTCCGGATATTTTTCAGCAATGTATTTTACTGTCATCTCCAGTTGTCTCCACCCCTCAAGCCCCTCTGCCTCATAAAAGGCTGTATTTGGCTTGTAGGCTACAGTGTAAGGTGCAGTTGCATCAATTATTGCCTTGTTGAACTCAAAAATAGGATTCTCCACCCCTTTAAGGCACTCGGGGAAGAGGGCAGGATCCGAGTCCAAACCCACGCACAAGAACGATTTCTTGGCTTTAATCTGCTCGTATAATTGTGTATATGTCATATTCTAATAATATTTATAGAACAATGCTATAGATTCCATTCCCTTATAGAACTGGCTCAAAAGATAACTCTCATTAGGTGAGTGGATAGTATCCCTCTCAAGACCGAATCCCATTAGCAACGGATTTACGTTGAGGATATTCTGCAGGTCTGCAAGGATTGGAATGCTTCCGCCACCGCGGCTTGGTACCGGCTCAATGCCGTAAACCTCCTCAACAGCCTTTGCTGCGGCCTTGTAAGCAGGTGAAGATATAGGCATAAGGAATCCGTTTCCACCGTGGTGAGGGGTAACCTTAACCTTCACGCTCTTAGGGGCAATCTTAAGGAAATGTTTTGTAAACTTCTCTGCTATCTCCTCGCAATCCTGGTTAGGGACAAGCCTCATGGAGATTTTAGCATGGGCTACAGAAGGGAGTACAGTCTTTGCACCCTCTCCGGTATAGCCTCCCCAGATACCGTTAACATCAAGGCAAGGACGGATACCTGTACGCTCAAGGGTGGTGTAACCCTCCTCCCCTTTCACTTCGTCTATATCAAGCGACTCCTTGTACTCTTTCATATCAAATGGAGCGCGGGCAAACATTGCCCTCTCCTCTGCAGAAAGTTCAACCACATTGTCATAGAAACCCTCAACGGTAATGTGTCCCTTCTCATCTATCAATGAATCAATCATTGTACATAGGGCATTTATTGGGTTATGCACCGCACCGCCGTAATGGCCGCTGTGGAGATCCTTGTTAGGACCGGTAACCTCAACCTCAAGGTATGCAAGGCCCCTCATTCCACAGTTGATGCTTGGAACCTTCTCAGAAATCATTGTAGTATCCGAAACAAGGATAACATCACATGCAAGCATCTCCTTGTGCTCTTTTGCCCAGGCTGCCAAAGAAGGGGAACCAATCTCCTCCTCACCCTCAAGGATAAATTTTATATTGTGGCGCAACTTGTTCTCCTTTACAAGGTACTCAAATGCCTTAACATGCATGAACAACTGACCTTTATCATCATTCGCACCGCGCGCATAAATTGCCCCGTCCCTAATCTCAGGCTCAAATGGCTGAGACTTCCAAAGGTTAATAGGATCTACCGGCTGCACATCATAGTGACCGTAAACCAGCACTGTAGGGAGCGAAGGGTCCACCTTCTTCTCTCCAAAAGCCACAGGATGCCCTGCAGTCTCATATACAGCAGCACTGTCTGCACCTGCAGCAAGGAGGAGTTCTACCAGTTTATTGGCGCAGGTTACCATATCACCTTTGTTTGCCTCCAGAGAACTGATGCTCGGAATTCGCAGAATCTCAAACAGTTCCTCCAGGAACCTCTTCTCATTTTTCTGTATATACTCTTTCATATATCTAAGTGTTTTTAATTTTTTATCTGATATCCAGATGTGTTTATAAAATTGGGACGACACAGCCTCCTCTGCTTCGTCATAGCATTCTGCTATAACTCGCAACCGTCGAATGAGGTCCTCAATTTTTAAACACCTCTTCTGTATTACATTACTTCATGGTTATTGCCCCGGTGAATTTGGCCACCTTCTCCTTGGCATAAGGCAATGTAATCTCCAAACTCTTCTTTCTTCCCGACGGAGCCTCATACATTGCATCCAGCAGAATTG
>SUYX01000022.1 GCA_015060225.1 Bacteroidales bacterium
TTGATGGCATCGTAGAGAAGTACGCTTTGGGTGGTATTTCCCAACTTGCCGAACGAGTTGGTTCCCTTACCCAACACACTGCTGTATTCGGAGTCCAAACCACTCAAAGAACGTGTGTTTACATCATTCTTATAGAAAACGAGGAAAACAACACGTGTTCTTTCCGGTTCGTCCTTCAACGATGCTTTCAGCTTGACGATGTGAGCATAGTAGGGTTGTTCAGCTTTGGCTACAGGAATGATGTAACGTGTTCCGTTGACCACTTCCTGTTTGAACTCATAATAGTCACTTTGGTACTCGAAATCCAGATTCCGCAATGTAGATACCGGAATGTGGTATTGGTCCAAATTGTTGGCGTTAAGTCGGAACAATAACTTGCCGTCCATGATGTCCTTACGACCTTCGATGACTGCCGGTTCGTCAGCATACGGATCGAAGTCAACATCATCGTAGCACGCACTCATTCCGAATGTGAGCGTTACAGCCATAAGGGCTGTTCCAATCATCCTAAATGTCTTCATAATCTTTATTATTTATACGAAATTAATTTAGAACAAAAGTATAGACGATGAAATTAGCTGTCAAATTATCAGCGTTACCATTTTACAAATCTTTGTTTCATATTTACAATTTCAGATAAAACGATCTTTCTTGAAGGGTGAAAAATACCCCTAAAATGCAAAAATCGCCCATTTCATCGAAGAAATGAGCGATTTTTGATAGCTGTGCGCTAAAAATCCATCATTGGGGAGAAGATGACCTCAATTGCTCAACAAACTCAGCGGGTGTGATGCCGGTAACTTTATAAAAATTTCGCCAAGCGGTGGAGCGGTTGCGATAACCTACCTCGGTGAGGAGCTGGTTTATGTCGGCATCGGGATGGCTTTTCATGACTTCTATCACATAATCGATACGGAGATTCGTGATGTATTTGATGAACGTCTGTCCGACATTACGGCGGAAAGCTTCGCTTACATACGTGCGGTTGGAGCCCAACTCTACGCAAAGCGTATTCAAGCTCAAATCAGGACTACGCCATTGCTCTTGGTCTAACAAGAAATGTGAAATTTTATCCCAAATTTCATCGTCGGGAGTCGTTGGTATATTTACCGCTACCGGCTGTATGGAAGGCTGCATGACCAACAGACGCTCTTTCAATTCGTAATATGTAACGGACAAAAAGAACCCAAGCCATGCCACCTGATGCAAAAGCACCAGCACATAGGCATGCGACATCTGAATGGAAAAATGAATCAACCCTATGAGACAGAACCCGCAAGCGTAACGGGTGATGAACTTCTTGTCGGCACTGCTCCTGCGCCAATCATAGGGCACCAGAAACAGGGAGAACGCATAAAAAAGCATCACCAGAAGGGCAAGTAAACGAAACCATACATTGAATTCACCCAAATGCGACCACAAGTCGGCATAGGTATAGATGGGAGTGTACACAATACCCGTACACAAACCGATGAACACCAGCAGCAACAAAGGGGAAAACAAAAGCGCATAAACCAGGGTGCGACTGACGGTAGGACGCATGACCTCCAGCGGATAGAGGAAAAATGTCATCTGCATCAGAAAAGGCACAAACGTGTGCTCCGGCTCGAAGAAAGCGCTATCGGCCGTAGTAGTACCCAACCAGGTACGGAAGATGAATGTCAAAGTAAAAAAGGCAGACACCCAGCTGAAGAGTGCCTGAATGGTACGTGAGTAATCCTGCGGTTCATGCCGGCGTCTCCACAACAGAAAGCCGCAGACCACAAACGCTAGGGTCATCAGTACTAAAAATAGGGTAGCTATGTATTTCATTGTCCGAATTATTTCATATTCTTCTCACTTATAAACTTTGCCTTAATGGTGGCCTATAAACCATCTATGTGGCAACAAAAATAATAAAAACTCGGATAAACGGCCGTAGTAGGCAAAATATTTGCCCAAATCACGTTCCTTGAACCACCCCCAGTAACCAAAGAAACCACCGCTTCCACAAATGCGTATGGCTCCCATTGTTGGAGGAGATAAACGGACTGATTTTACATTGGCCATTGGGATGGTCTTAATCTTCAGGCCGCGGTTAACATATATGGCATCTTTGTCTGGTGAAATCCAACTGTATGTGCTTAATGCTACTCGCTGTTTTATATTGCATGTTTTTACAAAGTTATTTAGTTTTTTGACTTATGCTGAAACATATCTCCTGATGCAATTATTTTTCCCGACAATTCCTTCCCCGTAGTTCCTGTAATTCACCGTGGGCAACAAGATGCTCCTGAGACTATCTGGAGGTGATTCCTGCCCACGGTGCAACAAAATTGTTCTGCCGTGGGCGCACACCTTTGTCGGGAAGCAATCTTGGATTGGGTAGTGCCCACGGTGAATTGCAGGAACTGCACCCATATTGTTTGACAGTATATAAACAGATCCAGAAATATAAAGTAAATGGTAATTGATACTTAGCCTCCACTTCCGGCACTTACTTCACACACTCCTTGAGGCCCCTTATGATGGCGCTGGTGAAGCCGGCATGCTCCATCTCATTGAGGCCGCGGATGGTTATCCCTCCAGGTGTGGTAACTTTATCTATTTCTGTTGCGGGATGGGCATTCTTTGCCAACAGAAGTTTGGCTGCTCCAATCATGGTATGCTCCACAATCCTTTGTGCGTCGGCAGCCTTTATTCCAATCTCAATGCCCCCTTGGGCAGATGCCTGTACATAGCGCATTGCAAAGGCAATTCCACAGGATGCCAGGGCTGTACATGCAGACAACTGGCTTTCGGGAATAACCATGGAGTTGCCCAGTTTGGAGAATATGCCGTTTACTGTTGCCACTTCCGGAGAATTGAGGTCAGATGCTGTTATAAAGGTCATGCTCTCCTGTATCTCAATGGCTGTATTTGGGATAACCCTTACAACAGAAGCACTCCCCAGCCACTCCTCCAGTTCATCACAGGAGATTCCTGCCGCAACAGAGATGTATATCTGGTGCATTGCATCAAGGGCTGGGTAAACCTGCTCAATAACCTCCTTCATCAGCCACGGCTTCACTGCAAAAATCACTATATCGGCCCCCTCTACAGCCTCGCGGTTGTTTGTGGTAAGCCTCATCTGAGGGCAGGTTTCCCTCAATTTATCCAGTGTGGCACCGCTCTTTGCAGTACAGGTAATGTTGCCCTCTGCCGTAATGTTCACTTTTGCCAACCCCTTGGCAATTGCGCCTCCCATATTTCCGGCACCGATAATTGTAATCTTCATTTCAGAACCTCCTATGTTGGTAATGTTACAAAGTTAAATATTATTGGCTGATATTTATTGACGCCATACCACCTTTTAGGGTGGTAAGTTACCACCATTCAGGAACGCCGGATACTGGTACCCATGCGGATATTTGCTTTCATCCCGACGATGGTTCTCCGCCGCTGCTTGTTCTCCTCCGCTGCTTGTTCTCCTCTGATGCCTGTTCTATGTCGTTGCCTGCTCTACGCTGATGCTTGTTCTCCTCCGCTGCCTGTTCTATGTCGCTGTCTGCTCTACGCTGATGCTGGTATCCAAGCCGATGCGAACAAAAATTGCCGCTCCATGTGCATGTAATGTACTCATCGGGAAGGACGACCGGTACGATGCGAACAGTATATGCTTTTACACGGGCCTGTAGGGCACATTAGTGTTCGCACCGGCTTGCAATTGTGCATAGCACCACCGGCTTGCAATTGTGCATAGCACAACCGCTTTTTTTCCCCCTCTTTGCTATTTCTACTGCTTCAACACTCCAATTGCCAGGTACAGGGAGCCAGAATCTGATACTCCCGATATCATTATAATTCCTGCAGATTCTGAAAAAAGGGAGAAAGTGATTCCTTACGGTTATTCTGTCATCATACAGGATAATATAAAAGAATTTACCTATATATGAGTACCAGAGAGCAACCATAAATAAAGAGACTATACCTGATGCTACCCAAGTAGCCCAGTCGCCGGTAAGCAGGCAAGGGAGCAATATGTATTTGCAAAATACAACCAGTGAAATTATGAATACCAGCAATTCAGCCACTGTAGAAAAAGACAATGTCCTGCTGAAGGGCCTTTTGTAATACTTGATCATAGTTGAAATACAGTCTATAAGCAAATATATACAATCATTTTCAGTTTATTGTTATTTTTGCCCCAACTGCTGTAGTTTTTTGAAGGGTTTGTTGTTTAACGTAGAAAACAAACCGGATAACCCAATTTATGGACAACAACGAGAGAGAATTTGCGCGGATTGTGCGGGAGAACAAAAGGAGGATCTATACGGTCTGCTATATGTTCTCCAAGGATGCTGAGCAGGTGAATGATCTGTTCCAGGATATTCTTATAAATATCTGGAACGGCCTCAAATCCTTTGAGGGGGAGAAGCATCTGAGCACCTGGATATGGCGGGTGAG
Source organism: Bacteroidales bacterium (assembly GCA_015060225.1). Lineage (GTDB taxonomy): Bacteria > Bacteroidota > Bacteroidia > Bacteroidales > UBA932 > Egerieousia. Next base: position 4,426 of record SUYX01000022.1, read on the forward strand.
CCTGAATACCTGCATCAATTACACCAAAAAGAAGAAAAGGGAGATCCCAACCCTCCCTTTGGATGTGAACTTTAATCTGTATGAGGATACTGATGAAGATTCTATGCAGATAAAGCAACTCTACAACAGAATCAACAAACTTGGTTTCATTGACAGGAGTATAATCCTCATGTGGCTGGAGAATATGAGTTATGATGAGATTGGTGCCATTTTGGGAATTTCAGCAAAGAATGTTTCCGTAAAGTTGGTGAGGATACGGGAGAAATTGAAACAGATGTAGAACCTTCAAAAAGCAGAGCAAGATGAACAATAAAGATAATTTTGAGATATCACAGGAACTGGAGCAGATGCGCCGGCAGTTCAGTATCCTCTCCAAGAAGGTGGAGGAGCAGAATATTGTTACAGATTCCATATTGGACGTTGCCACATTAAAGGAGAATATCTATACAGTTGACAAAAGTCTTGAATACAAGCGTATCATGTGGCGAGTTGTACTCAGTATAATGGTGGCATATTTTATGGTAAAACAAATGTATCCTCTATGGAGTTGCATTGTAATCCCTGTACTTTGCCTTTTGAATGCAGCTGTATATTATTACAAAAGGAAAACTCAAGATAATCTGTTGGATTATGCAGGAGACTTGAAGGAGTTTGTACATAGAGTGAAAATCCTCAAATCACATCATATTTATACGTCAATATTCTCAAATATTATAACTGTGACAGCAGTTGCCTTGTTTGTATGGGTATACATGGGCCATAACCCTGGCCTTTCACACTCATCCATTACAAACATTGCAATCTTTATCATTGTCTTTATAGGTACACTCATTTGGTATGAGAGAAAAAAACTAAGCACTTTGAATGAAATTATAAAAGAAATTGAGCAGTAATATGAAACGCATACTTGTAATTATAGCCTTGTTTCTACTGGCAGTTCCGGCAGCCAATGCCCAGCTGCTCTGGAAAATATCGGGAAGAGGAGTTGAGAAACCTTCTTATATTTTGGGTACTCATCACGCAGTTCCGTTTACCTATTGTGATTCCATTCCCGGTCTGATGAAGGCATTTGGGGAGGTTGCCCAGGTGGTAGGGGAGTTTGATATGCTTAAGATGGGTGCAATGACTCCGCAGCAGATGCAGAATATGCAGAGAATGATGATGATGCCTGCAGATACTACCATGGCATCACTTTTCACCCAGGCAGAAATGGATTCCCTAGATACTTACCTCAAGAATACCATGGGTGCCAACTTGCAGATGCTCTCCTCCATGAAACCTATGACCATAATGGTAACCGTTCAGCAGAAGATGCTCATGGAGATTATTCCCGACATTGCTACCCGTACCGGTATGGACAAATATATGCAGACCATTGCTGCCGAAAAAGGGAAACAGGTGGGAGGTCTTGAGACAATGGAATACCAATTGGACCTCCTGTACGGAAGTTCTCTGCAGGAACAGGCAGATGCACTTCTGGATATGGCCCGCAGAGGCAACAGCAAGGAATTGCTTGTAGAACTGACTGCTGCCTACAAGACTCAGGACATCGGTACTCTATGGAAAATTTTCCAGGAGCAGATGACCAGCCTGGAATATGATGCATTGGTAAAAACCAGAAATCTCAACTGGCTGGAAGAGATGAAAAAACTCCTGCCGTCCCGGAGCACCCTATATGTGGTTGGATCAGGGCATCTGCCGGGAGATTATGGTATGATCAATTTGCTGCGTGAGGCAGGATATAAAGTGAGGCCGGTGAAAAAATAGTTCTACGTTTCCGTCTCTTGTCTATACTCCACGCCGTTGCGTGCATGCCTCCAGATGCTTGCGTTCCTCCAGATGCTGGTATCCAAGCCGATGCGAACAAAAATCACTGCTCAGCGTGAGTGTAATGTACTCATCGGGAAGGAGGTCCAGTACGATGCGAACAGCAAGTGCTTCTATACGGGCCTGCAGGGCACATCAATGTTCGCACCGTCTTGCGGAAAAGAGGTTCATTGCACCGTCTTGCGGAAAAGAGGTTCATCGCACCGTCTTATGCCAGGTATCAGTTTTTCCTCTCAATCTCCCTGAGGTTTTCCATTTTCTTCTTTTCCAGGAAGTCATACACGCCGCCAAGATGCTCAATCACCCTCTTGTTGGAGAATTCGTAAACCTTGCTCACAAGGCCGTCCAGAAAGTCGCGGTCATGGGAAACCACTATAAGGGTGCCGTCAAAGTTTTTCAGCGCCTCTTTTAGGATATCTTTTGTCTTCAGGTCCAGATGGTTGGTAGGCTCATCCAGGATGAGCATGTTTACCGGTTCCAGCAGCAGTTTTATCATTGCAAGTCTGGTCCTTTCTCCTCCCGACAACACCTTCACCATCTTCTCCGAATCATCCTTTCCGAACATGAATGCCCCAAGGATATCCCTCAACTTGGTACGGATATCACCCACCGCAACATCATCCACAGTCTTGAATACCGTCTTCTCCTCATCCAGCAGCGATGCCTCATTCTGGGCAAAATATCCAATCTTGAGGTTGTGCCCCAGATTCAGTTCCCCCTCATAATCAATCTCCCCCATAATAGCCTTTACCATAGTGGATTTTCCCTCTCCGTTCTTCCCGACAAATGCTACCTTGTCACCCCTCTCAATGGTAATGGAGGCATTTCCGAACACCTTGTGCTCTCCGTAGGATTTTGCCAGTTCATGGGTTACCACAGGATATGAACCTGAACGTGGAGCAGGGGGGAACCTGAGGTTCAGAGCGCTCCTGTCTTCCGGATCCACCTCCAGAATCTCCAGTTTCTCCAGCATCCTCACCCTCGACTGCACCTGATTGGTCTTTGAGTAGGTTCCCTTGAACCTCTCAATGAACTCCTTGGTCTCGGCAATCATCTTCTGCTGGTTATCGTAGGCGGCCTGTTGCTGCTGGCGCCTCTCGGCCCGCAGTTCAAGATATTTTGAATAGTTTACCTTATAGTCATAAATCTTCCCCATTGTAATCTCAATGGTACGGGTAGTTATATGGTCTACAAAAGCCTTGTCATGGGAGATTACCATCACCGAGTTGGCACTGTTTATGATAAAATCCTCCAGCCACTCAATAGACTCAATATCAAGGTGGTTTGTAGGCTCATCCAGAAGGAGCAGGGTGGGTTTCTGCAACAGAATCTTAGCCAGTTCTATCCTCATTCTCCATCCTCCGGAGAACTCAGAGGTTTGTCGGGACAAATCATCCCTTACAAATCCGAGTCCCATGAGGGTCCTCTCTACATCCTCCTGATAGTTGGTGAGGTCTATCCTGTAGAATTTCTCAGATAGGGCGGTAACTTTTTCAATGAGAGCCATGTACTCTTCGCTGTCGTAGTCTGTACGGGTGGTGAGTTCATTGTTGAGGGCCTCAATCTCCCTCTCAATTGCAAACAGGTGCTCAAATGCGAGACATGCCTCCTCAAAGACCGTTCTCCCGTTCTCCACCATAAGGTGCTGGGGAAGGTAACCTATCTTGCCGCCGTCCGTTACCGTAACCTTTCCCCTGTTGGGTGTCTTTACTCCGGCAAGAATCTTGAGCATGGTGGATTTTCCGGCACCGTTCTTTCCCATAAGGGCAATCCTGTCCTTGTCATTGATAACAAAAGAGATATCCTTGAACAGCGTTGTACCGCTGAATTCTACTGTTAGCCCGTCTACTGAAACCATTGTAATAACCTGTTTTATATGAGCCGCAAAGGTAGCATTTTTTGAGTTGAGTTTGAGCCTTGTTTTTTCAGTAAAGCATATGTAAATTTGCCATGAAGTTTGGTATTTTTACTTCCAATCTGATTACGGATTGTTATGTTGTAATGAAAGGAAAAGCTATTAGAGTTAATGCCAGATATCAGACCAGGAAGGAAATTGAGAGCAAGTTGGAAAAACTAAGGCCATAAGTATGAAACTTACGGCCTTGTACAACTGGACGGTTGCGGAGCTTGATGTAATCTCGCCTATATGCAACTCTCATCTCCTGTTGCAAAGATAGTGATTTTATTGATATAAGCAACTATTAAGCTGATTTGTTCAGAATAAATTAGGTGGCAATTGAAAATTACATATTGGAGCTTGTGGTTTTTTGTGTTGTACCGGCGAGGGGTGATGTAGCGTGCATATGGGAGTAAAAAGAATTTTTACTATTTTTACAATAAAATTAGGAGAGTATGGAATTGATGATAATTATAGCAGTAGTGGCGGCAGTTGGAGCTGCGGCGGCAGGGTATTTTATTGGCAAGAGAGAGGTGTCGGTGGTGAAGTTGGCAGCAGAAAAGGAGCTGGCAGCAGCCAAGGAGTCATACGCCGGGCAGATTGCCTTGATAAGGGAGTCTGCTGAAAAGCAGCTGCAGCAGCAGAAAACGGCGGCGGAGAACCAGATTGCGGAACTCAGGGCTGCAAATGAGAAGCAGCTGCTGGAGCTGAAGGAGGGGCACCAGAAGCAGATTGAGGCAATAAAGGAGATGAACAGAGAGCAGATGGAGAGCCAGCTGAACCTTATTAGGGAGCAGATGCAGACAACCTCGGAGAAGGTCCTGAAGATGAGGCAGGAGGAGCTTGGCAAGGCCAACAGCGAGCAGATGATCAGGATTGTGGATCCGTTGACGCAGAGTTTCAAGCAGATAAAGGAACAGATGGCAAAAATGGAGGAGAGTGTGCAGAAGGTGAACACAGATTCTGCCGAACGCAAGGCCTCCATAACCCAAACCATTGAGGCGCTTGCCAAGGAGACAATGAAGGTTGGTTCGCAGGCGGAGGATCTTGCAAAGGCCCTCAAGAACAAAAGCAAGGTGCAGGGAGACTGGGGTGAGCAGGTACTGGAGAATATTCTGGAGGGGAGTGGCCTCCGTAAAGATGAGGATTACCTTGTACAACACAATGTAAAGGGGGAAGGGAATGAAAATCTTCGTCCCGATATCATAGTCAGATGTCCCGGTGACAAAAACATAGTGATAGATTCAAAAGTATCCCTCTCTGCATATCTGGATTATGTTTCGGCCGAGAATCCGGAGGACCAGAAGAGGGGGGCAAAGGAGAACTTTGATTCGGTAAAGAAGCATATTGATGAACTCTCTGCCAAGAATTATGAAAAACTGGTTGGAAATACAATCTCCCATGTTCTGATGTTCATCCCCAATGAGGGGAGCTACATCCTTGCGCTGCAGCATGATCCCAAGATTGCCCAATATGCATTCTCCAAGAATGTCCTTCTCATAAATCCTACCAACCTCATGATGAGCCTCAAACTCATCTACAACATCTGGCAAAGTGAGAGGCAGACAAAGAATGTTGAGACAATCGTACAGGAGAGTACAGGCCTTTATGAGAAGTTTGCCGGATTCCTCGATTCCTTCTCCGATATCGGGAAGAAGATAGAATCACTCCACACTTCATTCAGCACTGCAGAAAATCAGCTTTGCGTGGGTAGGGGCAACCTTATAAAGAGGGTGGAATCGCTGAAGGAGAAGGGAATTCTCCCCAAAAAATCCATTCCCGACAAATATCTCGACAAATCGATAGAGTAGCTCCAGATAGAATTGTTACGAAATTGTTAAAATATTTTGCCCAAATATTGGATTTTGGTTTCATATTTATTTAATTTGCATGGATGTAGAGAATTAAATAGAGATGAAACAAGGATATATTTCGCAAATTGTAGGTCCTGTAGTGGATATCCGTTTTCCGGATGTAACTCAGAAGGAGCAGTTGCCGTCCATTCATGAGGCACTTGTAATAGACAAGGAGAACGGGAATGAACTCATTGTTGAGGTTCAGCAGCATATAGGTGAGAGTACAGTACGTACCGTTGCTATGGATTCAACTGACGGACTCCGCAGAGGGATGTCAGTGAAGGCTATGGGGGCCCCAATATCAATGCCTGTAGGTGACCAGATTAAAGGAAGGCTTATGAATGTGGTAGGACAGGAGATTGACGGTATGCGCAATCTGGAGCACGAGGGTGCAATGTCAATCCACAGGGAGCCGCCCCGTTTTGATGAGCTTGCAACATCTCAGGAGGTTCTCTATACAGGAATCAAGGTAATAGACCTTCTTGAACCATATGTAAAAGGTGGTAAGATCGGTCTCTTCGGTGGAGCCGGAGTGGGCAAGACAGTGCTCATTATGGAGCTTATCAACAATATTGCAAAAGGGCACAACGGTTACTCTGTATTTGCTGGTGTTGGAGAGCGTACCAGGGAGGGTAACGACCTCTTGAGGGAGATGATTGAATCAGGTGTAATCCGTTATGGCGAGGAGTTCAAGAAAGGAATGGAAGAAGGGAAATGGGACCTCTCAAAAGTAGATTACAGCGAGGTGGCAAAATCACAGGCTACCCTTATTTTCGGACAGATGAACGAGCCCCCTGGAGCGAGACGTTCTGTAGCTTTGTCGGGACTGACAGTTGCTGAATCCTTCAGGGATGGAGGCAGGGCTGCCGGAGAGAAAAGGGATATCCTCTTCTTCATAGACAATATATTCAGGTTTACCCAGGCAGGTTCTGAGGTTTCGGCTCTGCTTGGCCGTATGCCTTCAGCTGTAGGATACCAGCCTACACTGGCAACAGAGATGGGACAGATGCAGGAGCGCATCACCTCTACAAAATACGGTTCCATCACCTCTGTACAGGCGGTATATGTACCTGCAGATGACCTTACAGACCCTGCTCCTGCAACAACATTTACCCACTTGGATGCAACAACGGTATTGAGCCGTAAGATTGCAGAGTTGGGTATCTACCCTGCAGTTGATCCCCTTGAGTCCACCTCCAGAATTCTGGATCCAAACATTGTGGGTGAGGAACACTACAGGACAGCACAGCGCATCAAACAGATACTTCAGAGAAACAAGGAACTTCAGGATATCATTGCAATTCTTGGTATGGATGAGCTTTCAGATGAGGACAGGCTTACAGTAAACAGGGCCCGAAGGGTTCAGAGGTTCCTTTCACAGCCGTTCTCGGTTGCTGAACAGTTTACCGGAGTTGAGGGTGTGATGGTTCCTATAGAGGAGACTATCAGAGGTTTCCGCATGATTCTGGATGGAGAGGTTGACCATCTCCCTGAGCAGGCATTCCTTAATGTGGGAACCATTGATGATGCAATTGCAAAAGCCAAGAAATTACAAAACCAGTAGAGATGAAACTGATTGTAGTATCGCCAAAAGGGGTAATCTGTTCAACAGAAACCTGGAGTGTCACATTCCCAGGATCTGAGGGAAGCTTTACCGTACTCCGCAACCATGCCCCAATTATGGCAATGCTTGAAAAGGGTGATATAGTTTACAGGACAGAAGATCAGGAACACAGGATAGCTGTGGAGAGGGGTGTTGTAAATGTATCACATAATGTTATAGATGTATGCGTGGAGTAATTGCAAAAATATTCTTTCTCATCTTCATTTCACTCCCTTTTGTATCAAGAGCGGAAGGGGTTGATGTGAAGGAGGTTGTATTGGGCCATATAGGTGACAGTTACGACTGGCATATAACCACAATAGGGGAGAAGCACATCTCAATTCCCCTCCCTGTAATTGTAAGGGGGCACAACGGGGAATGGCACTGTTTCTCGTCGGGACATCTGCATCACTCCCATGACGGATATGAGGGATTTATAGTGGCGCATGACGGCCTTTATGCAGGAAAACTTGTGGAGATTCTTCCCGACGGAACCCAGTACCGTCCACTGGATCTCTCCATTACAAAGACTGTGGCAGGACTTTTTATCAACTGTATAGTGCTGCTGCTGATAGTGATGGGTGTAGCTCGCAGATACAGGGGCGATACCCCTACATCCAAAGCAAAGGGGGGATTTGCCGGGATGGTTGAGGTTATAATAACATTTGTAGTAGAGGAGGTTGTAAAACCTTGTATTGGAAAGAATTGGGCAAAGTTTGCCCCATTCCTCCTTACAGTGTTCTTCTTCATCCTTGTAAATAACCTTATGGGATTGATACCCCTTTTCCCTGCAGGTGCCAATGTTACAGGCAACATAACAATAACCATGGTGCTGGCATTGTCATCATTTGTGGCCATCAATGCATTCGGATCAAAACATTACTGGAAAGATATATTCTGGCCCGATGTCCCAACCTGGCTCAAGGTACCGGTTCCGCTGATGCCGGCAATTGAGTTTGTGGGAATATTTACAAAACCCTTCTCACTCATGATAAGGCTGTTTGCAAATATCATGGCCGGACATGCAGTTATCCTTATCCTTACCTGTATTGTGTTTGCTACAGCAGAGATGGGGGCGGCTGTAAACGGCTCCATGAGTGTGGTTGCCGTATTTCTTGCAATCTTCATGAACTGTCTGGAGCTTATGGTGGCATTTCTGCAGGCATTTGTATTTACAATGCTTTCATCGGTATTTATAGGATTTGCACAGATGGAGGGGGAGCATGCCGCTCATGAAGTGGAGGAAAAACATAGAGAGAAACAATAACTTAAAATAACAATTTAATATGGAATCATTAGGAATTTTGGGCGCAACTCTTGGCGCAGCGTTGGCAGTAATTGGAGCAGCCTTCGGTATCTCAAAAATTGGTAAAGCCACTATGGAGGCATCTGCAAGACAACCAGAGATTGCAGACAAAGCCCGTACAACCATGATTATCGCTGCCGCCCTTATTGAGGGTGTGGCTCTATTTGCCGTTGCAGTCTGCTTTATGGCCCTATAAAACCTTTGCACAATGGGACTGTTACAACCGGAAATGGGACTCCTCTTCTGGATGTGCCTGGCTTTTGGTATTGTACTCTTTGTGTTGTGCAAATGGGGTTTTCCTGTAATTGTAAAATCGCTCGAGGAGAGGCGCAATTACATAGATTCTTCAATTGAGGCTGCCAAGGAGGCGGAGGAAAAGCTGAAGAAGATTACAGAAACCTCTCAGGCATTGATTGAGAGTGCCGAGGCCCAGAAACAGCAGATATTGCGCGATATTGCCAAAGAGCGTGAGCGTATCGTATCTGAGGCAAAAGAGAAGGCAGAACTGGAGGGTGCCAGAATAATCTCGGAGGCCAAGCGTGCAGCTGAGGTTGAGCGCGAAGACATTTTGCGCGAGGCCCGTAGCCAGATCTCCACAATTGCAATTGCAATTTGTGAGCGTCTGCTCAGAGGTGAGCTTGCAGACAAGGAGAGACAGAAAGAGCTGGCAGGCCGTCTGCTGGACGAATTGGAGAACGATAATACCAGGAACTGATGTACATTGGACTTATAGCCAGGAGATATGCCGTAGCCTTGGCAGATTTTGCCTCCAGCAACGGTGAGGAGGATGTTGTTTACTCACAGGTGCAGCATCTTCTGGAACTTTATGCATCAGACAAATCCTTGAAAGTTGCCATAGAAACACCTGTGCTCAGCAGTGATATCAAGCAGAAGGCAATTCTCAAGCTTATGGGGCAACCTGCAAGCAAGACCTTGACAGGGTTCCTTAAACTGGTATTTGCCCATGACAGGGAGAAGTGGCTGCAGTACATATTCCACTCTTACATTGCATTATACAAGGAGAGACATGGAATAGTGGATCTGAAACTTACAGCAGCAGTACCTCTTGGAAAAGAGGTGGAAGAGCGTATCTCTGCTCTGGTAAAGGAGCAGACAGGAGGCAAGGAGATTGTGGTGAAGACCATAACCGATGAAGCAGTATTGGGTGGCTTTGCCATCCGTATGGATGATTATCTGATAGATGAGACAATTGCTACGCAGCTGAACCGGATTAAAAGGCAGATGACAAGCAAAAATAACAGGATAGTATAATATGAAAGAGAATATTAAACCGGCTGAAGTATCACAATTGCTTCTGGCTGAACTACAAGGTATTGATCTTAAGGCAACTTATGCAGAGGTTGGTACAGTCCTGCAGGTAAGTGACGGAGTTGTACGACTCTATGGGCTGGACAATGCGGAAGCTGGAGAGCTGCTTGAGTTTGATAATGGAGACAAGGCTGTTGTAATGAACCTTGAGGAGGATAATGTAGGAGCAGTGCTTCTTGGTCCTACAGACCATATTGAGGAAGGTGATACTGTAAAACGTACAGGACGTACCGCCTCAATTATGGTTAGTGAGCAGATGCTCGGCAGGGTGATTGATCCTCTTGGCGAGCCGTTGGACGGGCGGGGTGATATAGGTGGTGAGAGGATAGAGATGCCTCTGGAGCGTAAGGCTCCGGGTGTAATCTTCCGCCAGCCGGTAAATGAGCCTCTGCAGACAGGCCTCAAGGCCATTGATGCAATGATTCCTATAGGCAGGGGGCAGCGTGAGCTTATCATTGGTGACCGCCAGACAGGAAAGACCGCCATTGCCATAGATACAATCATCAATCAGAGGAGCCGTTATGAAAACGGTGATCCTGTTTACTGTATCTATGTGGCAGTAGGCCAGAAGGCTTCAACCGTAGCTTCAATAGTTGAGACATTGCGCAAACACGGAGCAATGGAATATACAGTTGTTGTAGCTGCCACTGCAGCTGTTTCTGCAGCAATGCAATATCTGGCTCCGTTTGCAGGTGCTGCCATCGGTGAGTATTTCAGGGACACAGGCCGCCATGCACTTGTGGTTTATGATGACTTGTCTAAACAGGCGGTTGCATACAGGGAGGTGTCACTTGTGCTCAGAAGACCGTCGGGAAGGGAGGCATACCCTGGAGATATCTTCTATCTCCACTCACGTCTTCTGGAGAGAGCTGCAAAGATCATCAACCAGCAGGAGGTTGCCGAGCAGATGAATGACCTTCCTGCATCCTTGAAAGGGAAAGTGAAGGGTGGCGGTTCGCTTACTGCACTTCCAATCATTGAGACCCAGGCAGGTGATGTATCTGCATATATCCCTACCAATGTAATTTCAATTACCGATGGACAGATCTTCCTGGATGCCAACCTGTTCAACCAGGGTAACCGTCCTGCAGTGGATGTGGGTATCTCTGTGTCCCGTGTAGGTGGAAATGCCCAGATCAAGGCAATGAAGAAGGTGGCAGGTACCCTTAAGATAGACCAGGCGCAGTACCGCGAGCTTGAGGCATTCTCAAAGTTCTCAAGTGACATGGATGCTGTTACCGTAAATACATTGGACAGGGGCCGTAAGAATACCAGACTGCTTGTACAGCCACAGTATTCACCTATGGCTGTAGAGCATCAGATTGCAGTGCTTTATTGCGGTACAAGAGGACTGATGAAAGATATTGCAATTGATGATGTGCTTGAGTTTGAGAAGATGCTCGTTACTACCCTTGAGGGAGAGGATGTATTTGATACACTCAGAAAGGGCATCATTGATGATACCATAACACAGAAGATAGAAAAGGCTGCGGCATCGGTTGTGGCACAATTGAAAAAATAGCGTATGGCTGCATTACAGGACATAAAGGCCAGGATTGCCTCAGTGCAGAGTACCCTTAAGATAACCTCTGCCATGAAGATGGTTGCTTCTGCCAAGCTCCACAAGACTCAGAATGAGTCGTTGGCGTTCAATGAGTATTCTGGGAGGCTTTCTTCAATGGTTTCAACTCTCCTTGGTGCAACTGCCGGGAAGGTAGAGTCTCCACTTATGGTGCATCATGAGGGGAAGGTACGGGCGATTGTTGTTGCAATGGCTTCAGACATGTCTTTGTGCGGTGCTTTCAACCATAATGCGGTAAGGTTGCTTGAGGAGACAATGGGGAAACTCAAGGAGGAGGGTTATGGACGGATAACAGTTGTTCCCGTAGGTAACAAGATGGTACAGGCTGTTGCAAAGTTGGGATATGAGGTGGAGAATACCCTCACTCCCGACAATACCGGCGATTACCTGATAAACGAGTATATTGAGGGAAAGGCGGATGAAGTGCTTCTTCTGCATCACCATTTCCTTTCTGTGGGTACTCAGAAACCGGTTGCTGAGCAGCTCCTTCCATTCAGCTTTGAGGAGGGTACTCAGGGGGCGGTAAGTGATGACTATATCTTTGAACCTTCTGCAGCAGAACTTATGAATTCTGTTGTTCCGTATTGTGTAAAGACAAAAGTTAGGGCAGCGCTCCTTGATAATACCATTTCTGAGCATGCGGCTCGCATGGTGGCAATGCAGACAGCTACAGACAATGCAAAAGAGCTGCTTGATGAGCTCAAACTCACCTACAACAAACGGCGCCAGCAGGCCATTACTGATGAGCTTGCAGATATTGCATCGAACTCGTAGCGGTACATCTGTTATATTTTAATGCCCTTTTTGTAAATTATTTTACCAATTATTTGCAGAAAGGGCATTTTTTATGGAAATTTTATTTACTTTTGGTCTTATTTATATTGCATAGACTGCACCTGAAATGGAAAACAAAGAGTATATTATTGAACTCAATAATATTTCCAAGAGCTTTGGAGATAAAGTAATCCTTGATGATGTGAGCATTAAGGTTAAAAAAGGTGAATTTGTCACTATTCTGGGACCGTCGGGATGTGGAAAGACTACCCTGCTCAGGTTGCTGGCGGGTTTCGGGCAGGCAGACAAAGGTGAGATAAAGATCAACGGAAAGGATTATACGGATATCCCTCCGCATGAGCGCCCCGTAAATACGGTTTTCCAGCGTTATGCCCTGTTCCCTCATCTTGATGTGTATGAGAATATTGCTTTCGGACTCAAGCTCCAGAAGGTTCCTGCTCCTGAGATTGACAAGTGTGTGAGGAGGGTGCTCAAGATGGTGAGCATGACTGATTATGAGGATAGGGATGTGGAGTCTTTGTCGGGAGGACAGCAGCAGAGGGTTGCCATTGCAAGGGCTATTGCCAATCAGCCTAAGGTGCTCCTTTTGGATGAGCCGCTTGCAGCCCTTGACCTTAAGATGCGCAAGGATATGCAGATTGAACTTAAGGAGATGCACAAGAAGTTGGGCATTACCTTCATATATGTTACCCATGACCAGGAAGAGGCACTTACCCTTTCAGATACCATTATTGTTATGAATGAGGGTAAGATTCAGCAGATAGGTACCCCTACAGATATCTATAATGAGCCTCAGAACTCGTTTGTGGCAGATTTCATTGGAGAGTCAAATATCCTTAACGGTACTATGATAAAGGATAAGCTGGTGGAGTTTGTGGGGCACGAGTTTGAGTGTATTGATGAAGGTTTCGGTGAGAATGCCCCTGTAGATGTTGTAGTGCGTCCGGAGGATATCTATATTGTGAGGAACCTTGAGAGCGCCCAGTTTACCGCTACCGTAAAATCATGTACTTTTAAAGGTGTCCATTATGAGATGTATGTAGATACAGACAAGGGGTATGAACTTATGATCCAGGATTACAATGCATTTGCTCCGGAGCAGGAGGTGGGTCTGATCATAAGGCCGGCTGATATACAGGTTATGCACAAGGAGCGCACATGCAATACCTTTGAGGGTGAGATTGTTGATGAAACACATGTCAAGTTCCTGGATGAGACATTCGAGTCTCTTCCTCTGGAGGGTTTCAAGGAGGGCGAGAAGGTTCAGGTACAGGTGGACTTCTCCAAAGTTGACCTTATAGACCATGTGGAGGATGGTATGCTTGAAGGAGATGTTCATTTCATAATTTACAAGGGAGACCATTATCACCTTACCATCCTTACCGACGAAGGATACCATATTTGGGTGGATACAACAGATATTTGGGACAAGGGAGACCTTGTTGGTATTAACATTGCCCCTGCGGACATAAAAATTGTGAAGTGCAATGAGCATAATGACTAAAAGGAGTACCTGGGCATTGCCATATGCAATTTTTCTGTTGCTGTTTGTTGCCCTTCCTCTGATTATAATTATCCTGTATGCATTCCAGGATTCGTCGGGAAACTTCACATTTGGAAATTTTGTAAAGTTCTTCACCGATGCGGATGCCATTGGAACCTTTGCCCTCTCTCTGGAGGTGGCAATTGAGAATACTATCATCTGTATTCTGCTGGGATATCCTGCAGCGTGGATTCTGGCAAACAGGAAACTCAACAGGAGTACGATTACCGTGGTGCTCTTCATAATGCCAATGTGGATAAACGCCCTTATGCGTACTTTGGCTACAGCGGAGCTTTTCCATATGTTGGGAATACAGTTGGGGAAAGGGACTTTGCTTGTGGGTATGGTATATGACTATCTGCCGTTTATGATTTATCCTATCTACAATATCCTCAACAAGATGGACAAGTCTTATGCAGAGGCGGCATCCGATTTGGGGGCTACCCCATGGCAGGTGTTCTGGAAGGTGCAGGTACCGCTTTCAATGCCTGGTGTTGTAAGCGGCATAATGATGGTATTCATGCCTACCGTAAGTACTTTCGCAATTTCTGAATTCCTTACCAACAACAAGATAAAGCTTTTTGGTACCATAATCCAGGAGAACATAAACTCCTCAATGTGGAACTACGGAGCTGCACTCTCGCTGGTAATGCTCATAATTATAGGTATCACATCCTTATTGCAGGACAATAAGAAAGAAGTTAACGGGGTTGTATAGTTATGAAGAAATTTTTTGCACAGTGTTATATATGGTTGCTCCTTGTGGTGCTTTACGCCCCAATTGTCTTTATAGGCATATTCTCATTTACTGGGAGCAAGGTGTTGGGCAACTGGACAGGTTTTTCAACTAAACTTTATACCAACCTTTTTACAGGAGACATGCAGGGGACAGGTTCCCTTATGTCGGCAATTGAGAATACCATTATAATTGCACTTATAGCGGCATCTGTGGCAACCCTGTTGGGAACAGTGGCGGCAATTGGAATCCATAACATGAGGGGGAGGGGCAAGCAGGCCATCTCTTTCCTCAACAGTATTCCTATCCTTAATCCCGACATTATTACCGGTGTTTCCCTGTTCCTCCTCTTTGTATTCCTGCACATAAGCCAGGGATATGTTACTGTGGTGCTGGCACATATCACCCTTTGCACCCCTTATGTGGTGCTGAATGTGTTGCCGAGGCTTACACAGATGAACCCAAATATCTATGAGGCGGCCCTTGACCTTGGGGCAACCCCTTTCCAGGCCCTTAAGAAGGTGCTTCTTCCAATGTTGAAACCAGGAATGATATCGGGATTCATACTGGCATTTACAATGTCACTGGATGATTTTGCAATCACATTCTTTACCCGTGGAACAGTGGGGCTGGACACCCTCTCAACCTACATTTATACAGATGCCAGAAAGGGAGGTCTTACCCCTGAACTCCGCCCCCTCATCACACTTATGTTTGTAGGGGTACTTGTACTGCTTATAGTAATTAACATTAGGGCAATGCGCAATGCCAAAAACAATGCTCAATGATGAAGAGACTTATATATTTTATTGCAGCAGCATTGATGTTTGCATCCTGCTCAAGCGGCAGGGACAATATCCTTAAAGTATATAATTGGGCCGACTATATAGATGAAGAGCTCCTTGGGGAGTTTGAACAGTGGTACTATGAGCAGACGGGCGAGAAGGTGCAGATCATATACCAGACCTTTGATATCAATGAGACTATGCTCTCAAAAATTGAGTTGGGACATGAAGATTATGATGTGGTGTGCCCTTCGGACTATATAATTGAGAGGATGCTCAGCAATGATCTCCTCATCCCGATAAACAAGGATTTTGGGGATACTCCAAACTATATGGGGAATGTCTCTCCATACATAGCGCAGATGTTCAAACAGATAAAATCAGACGGCAAGGATGCCAACGATTACAGCGTGGGCTACATGTGGGGAACAGTGGGCCTTATATACAACCCAAAATACATACAGGACCATGAGGTGGTTACCTGGGATGTGCTCCGTAACCCTGCATACAAAGGCAAGGTGCTTATGAAAGATGCCTTTAGGGATGTATATACCTCATTCCTTGTAGCACTCAATGGAGAGGCTATAGACAGGGGCGAGAAGGACCTGGGTACCATTGCTTTTGATGACTCGGATGAATCCATTGCACTGGTGGAAGAGTATTTGAACTCCTTCAAGGAGTCTGTAGCCGGCTGGGAGGCAGACTTTGGAAAAGAACAGATGACCAAGGAACTTGCCTGGATAAACCTTTCATGGAGCGGTGATGCCCAGTGGGCCATTGATGAGGCTGCAGAAATAGGGATGGAACTCAGATACGCAATCCCACAGACGGGGAGTTCTGTATGGTTTGACGGTTGGGTAATTCCTAAATATGCCAGGAATGTTAAGGCGGCAAGTTACTTCATCAACTTCATGTGCATGCCCGAAAATGCCCTCCGCAATATGGATATGACAGGCTATGTAAGTGCTGTAGGTGGAGACCATGTGCTGGAAAACATGCAGGATGAGGAATACGACCCTATAGATGCATCCTATTTCTTTGGACCTGCCGCAGACAGCGTATGTGTGAATCCTGTAATGTATCCCGACAAGGCTATCATTGAACGTTGTGCCATGATGCACGATTCCGGTACCGAAAAACTCCTGAGGATGTGGAGCCGCGTTAAAGGTGACAGCGCCTCTGCATGGACATACATTCTGATTTGTCTTGTCTTCCTAGGGCTTATTGCGGCAGTTATTGTAAAATACACAAGGAACTATTACCGCCGGCAGTACTACGCCAAAAAACGCAAGAAAAGGAACCAGAAGAAATAATTATCCGGGGAAGGCTCAAATGCTTTCCCCGTTTTGTTTTCTTGTGCTTCCCGACAAAAGATTTCTTCGATTAAATTTTCCATTTGCAGAATTCTCCACTGCAGAGAAATAAAGGTCAGGTTCCGCCTTTCACCCGGCTGGCAACCTATTGCATCTGTGCCTGGTTCAGGAACTCGACAACTGCGTTGTCTCAAACATGCCTGAACCTGCCGTCACATCTGCAATGGTTGCTTACGCCGTTCCAGGAGTCACCTGACCTTTATTCCCTTCCGTTGCAAATTATGCAAATATATTATTTACTGAACATTACCATTGGTCTGTACATTCGTGGAGGGAACAAGTACCTGAGAGATTTCCCGGAAGAGGCGGTAAGTGAGGCTGAAAAAATCATCGTCTCGTGACGGCGTGTGTTTGACGAATGTTAGACATCCAGAGGATGGCTAAAAATGAGGAGTTAGCCGTCAAGATGATTTTTTCAGCCGAGCAGCCTCTGACGGGCATGAACGAAGGTACTTGGTTCCCGCGGAGAATGTGCAGAAAAATCGAAGGATTAAGCGGATGCAGAAATTGACTCAACGGGAAGTGCGGTTATTTCAGTTCAATGACAATGACGCCGCCGGAGGTGTCTCCCCATTTGCTGAAATCCCTCTTTGCATCCTCATTTTTTATAACAGTAACAGATTTGATTGTTTGCGGCTGGATTATTTTCATGTCGTCAATGACTTCTGTCTTGCCGTCTGGACTTTTTACTATTACAAGAGGTTCAGGAGAGCCTTCTGCATTCCGGATAGAGATACTTTTTACCCTTTTATCTCCAAGTATTTTTTGTATGCCCACGGCAGATCCTGTGCTGTCAGCCACATCTGTTTTCCTAACCCCTTTAACTACTACTACCTTATTTTCATTTTTCTTTGTGTTTACAACCACAACATTCTCTATCTTCTTTATTACATTCATATTTTTTATAATATCAGAAGGCAATGAATCCAGGGCCGCTTTTGTGGCAACTTGGCCGTCAATTATATAAACTGTTTTCTCCTGTGTCTGCGCCATTGCAATGTCAGCCGATATTGCAAGGATGGCAATGATGAGCAATTTTTTCATTTCAATGTTTTTTTTGATTGTACATAAAACTTAAACCGGTTTTGCTCTGCAAAGGTAATCTGCGGCGCAGGTGTTTCATGTTAACACAAAGTTAAGGAATGTTAACTAATGTTAATTGTAAATGAGGGGCCCTGAATTTGATTATTTTTGTAATGGCAAGAGAATCGTATGAACAGAAATTTTTTCAAGAATATATCAATTCTGGCAATTGTGTCATTAGTGCTTCTGGCAACTGTGCAATGTATTTGGGTTGTAAGGATGTACAATGATCAGGTTTCAGATTTTTGCCGCAGGGTTGAGTCTGCTGCCTACAAGAGCATATATAAGGCGTTCCGTATGGATGCGGTTCCCGGGATACACAAGGCGGAGCGGATAAATATAGATTTGGAAGAGTTTGCCCTCCATTTTGTTCCCAATCTGCTTGAACTGGATATTGTGGAGCCATATTACGCGGAAATTCTGAGTCTCCCGACCGATGCAGGTGAGGGGAAGGGGAGTGATTCTGAAAAACTCATCCTTATGCGTAAGGGGGAGAGTGAAATCCTCAGTGGAAAGGTTCATACAACAGAAATCATTATTGATGATGATTTTATGTTCGCCCTGCGCCTTTCAATTGGAATCCCCTACATGGAATTTTGGAGCAGGCTCCAATGGATAGTATTGTCTTCCGTTGCAATTGTGGCACTTCTGGCTGCCGTACTTATATATCTTCTCAAAACCATGTTCCACCAGAGGTCATTGGAGCAGATGAGACGCGATTTTACCCACAATATTACCCATGAACTGAAAACCCCAATTGCAGTAGCATCTGCAGCCACAGATGCCCTCACAAACTTTTCTGCGGAGGCAAATCCGGAGAGGAGGGGGAGATATCTGGAAATTGTCGGTAAGCAGTTGGGGCAACTCTCTGCAATGGTGGAGAGGATTCTTTCAGTTTCGGTTGATGGGAGGGAAGAAAAAATGGATATGGGATCTTTCAAACTCTACCCTATAATCAATTCTGTAATTGAAGAGATTTTTATTGGATTGGAAAGCCCTCCACAAATTGAGGTGTGTTGTCCGGAGGGAATTGGCGTTTATGGAGACAAGTTCCATCTGCAGAATGTAATTGCCACAATGGTTGACAATGCTGTAAAATACGGGGGGGATAAAATAAGGATTGATGTTTGTGAGCATATGAAGGTTGTAGCCATTTCAATTGCCGATAATGGTCCCGGAATTTCCAAGGGGCATCTGCAGCATATATTTGAGAAGTATTACAGGGTGCCTCAGGGGGATTTGCATAAAGTCCGCGGGTATGGGCTCGGGCTCTATTATGTCCAAAAGGTTGTGGAGCAGCACTCGGGTACAATCAGAGCAGAAAGCAAACCTGGAGAAGGCTCTGTATTTACAATAACTTTACCTTTTGAACATGATGGACAATAAAATTAAGATATTGCTTGTAGAAGATGAAAGGATGCTTGCTGAAATTCTCTCGGATACCTTGTCTGACAGGAATTTTGAGATATCACTTGCCTACGATGGGGCACAGGGGCTGGAAATGGCATTCAAAGGGGAGTATGATGTAATTGTTGCTGATGTGATGATGCCCAAAATGGACGGCTTTACAATGGTGAAGAAACTCAGGGGGAAAGGGTGCCGGGTTCCGGTCCTGTTCCTTACTGCCAGGTGTGCTACTGAGGATGTGGTAAAGGGGTTTGACATGGGTGGAAATGATTATCTGAAGAAACCTTTTGCCATAGATGAACTTATTGTAAGGGTAAGGTCTCTCTCCGGCAAGAACAGAGTGTCAGGTACTGTTGTGGAGAAACAGCGGTACATATTGGGAGATTATGAATTTTACCCCTCAAAGGGGACCTTGGGCAATACTGCAAATGGGGACAGCATAAAACTTGCAGCAAGAGAGAGTGCTGTGCTGGAATATCTTTGCCGCAATATGGGAAATACAGTAGAGGCTTCTGCTATTCTGAATGATTTGTGGGGAGACGACAATTTTTTCAACCTCAGGAGCCTCAATGTATATATAACCCGTCTGCGTGGGCATTTGAAAGTGGCTCAAGGGGTTGAGATTATAAGCGTAAGGGGAATAGGGTACAGACTGGAGACAGGAGCCGCCTCTTTACCCCATTAAATATGAGTTTTACATTATCCTCCTTATAAGGGAAAACATCTTATAAGGGGTGTACCTGAAAGGGAGATCGAGGCGGGGTTTGTTTACCAGAACGGATCTGGTGTGTGAGAAGCATTCGAAACTCTCCCGGCCGTGATAGTGCCCCATTCCGGAATTTCCTACCCCTCCAAAAGGGAGGTTGCCGTTTGCTATGTGCATTATCACATCATTTATACATCCTCCTCCCGACGAGGTGTGCTGCACAACTTCCCATCCCTTCTCTTCAACTCCAAAGTAATATAGGGCAAGAGGCTTCTCCCTTGATCTTATGAAATCAATTGCCTTTTGGTTGAAGGAGGTACCGTTGTCATCCATTACAATCATAGGGAAGATGGGGCCGAAAATCTCCTCCTCCATCACTGGGGAGTCCAATGGAACATCTTCCAGCAGGGTGGGTTCTATACAGCGGGTGCTTGGGTTGCTTCTTCCGCCGTAGGCCACTTTGCCGTATTTCATGTAACTGCATATCCTCCGGAATGCCTTTTCATTAACCATATGCACATAGTGTGGGCTCTCCAGGATGTCGTTGCCGTGCAGTTCCTTTATTCTCTTCCCGAAAGCATCTATGAATGCCTCCTTTACATCTTTGTGGATTATGATGTAGTCCGGTGCTATGCAGGTCTGGCCGCTGTTGAGGGTCTTGCCCCACGCTATCCGTCGGGAAGCGGTTTCAATATCTGCTGTGGAGTCAATTATACATGGACTTTTGCCTCCCAGTTCCAGTACCACAGGGGTGAGGTTGCGGGCAGCCGCTGCCATTACGGTTTTCCCAAGGGCTGGGCTTCCTGTAAAGAAGATCATATCCCAGCGCTGCTCCAGCAGTTGTTCATTGGTATCTCTGTGTCCCTGGATAACCTTTATATATTTGGCCTCAAATATTGTCCCTATCATCTCCTCCAGTACCCTGGATACATTTGGTACATAAGGTGAAGGCTTGAGGACTGCTGTGCAACCGGCCGAGATTGCCCCTACAAGGGGGGCCAGAAGCAGTTGTACGGGGTAGTTCCATGGGGCAATAATGAGGGCGGTGCCCAATGGCTCCTTAACAAGATACGATTTTGAAGGGAGAAGTGTGGCAGGGGTAGATACCCTTTTGGTGCGGGCCCATTTGTGGAGGTTTTTCAGGTGCCCCTTTATCTCCTCTTTAACTATGCTTATCTCTGTGAGGTATGCCTCCTCTGTGCATTTGTGCAAATCTTCCCACAAGGCCTTGGAAAGTTCCTCCTCCCACTGTTCTACGGCATTGTAGAGCCTGTGCAGCATCTCTCTTCGGAATTTTATGCTCAAGGTTGCACCGCTTCTGAAGAACTTGCGCTGCTCCTCTACAGTTGCGGGGATATCCACAGGAGGGTATTGGATGTTTTCTGTTCTCGTATCCATATTAGGGAAGAATTATATATACATATACAATTTGCGTAGGAATCTGTTCAATCCAGGTCCTCAGCCAGGGTGGTCAAATAGGTTAATAAGGGTACTGAACCTGATTTATCGTATCTGTTCAATCAATCCTCTGCACCCCTCAAGAACATCCCGGTAGGTCTGTTCAAAATCTCCGGTATACCAAGGATCGGCCACATCCCTGGTTTTCCCTGCAAACTCCATCATCAGGTGTACCTTCCCCTTTATTCCGGAATCCTGGAGTGAGGCCCCGGCAGGGGTATCTTCCCAATTTGGTACAATGTGGCCCAATAGCTTCTGGTTGGAACGGTCCATGAGGATAACGAGGTCCTGCTGGGCAAACTCGTCGGGAGTAATCTTGTGTGCTGCATGGCGGGAGAATTGCACCCCTTTCTCGTGGAGTTTCCTCTTTGCAGGGGGATAGATGTCATTCCCAATCTCCTCGGTGGAAACCGCTCCCGAAGTTATCTCAAACTCATTTTCCAGCCCGGACTTTCCTACAAGGTCCTTCATTACATATTCTGCCATTGGGCTGCGGCAGATATTGCAGTGGCAGACAAATATTATTCTCTTTTTCATGGTGCAAAGATACTAATTCTTGCATCATGTTTCTACCTTGAGTTCATCAAACAGATTCCCTTCCCGACAGATGATTTCAAACTGCTGCAAATTCAGCCCTTTTTGATGCAGTTCCCCTTTCAAACAAACTTTCTGCTTCAATATGAGCCCTTTTTGATGCACTTGTGACAACTGGATGGAGAACTGCCACATAAATACCCTTTTTTGATGCAGAGTTGGTATTGTAGCAATGTTCTGCGGAATTTGCCGTTTGGTGTTATTTGAGTATATTTGGGCATTATTATTTGATGAGTATGAGAAAGTTCAGAGTTTTTATGCTGCTGGTGGCAGCCGTGATGTGTTTGGCAGGAAACGCAAATTGTCAGGAACCTACAAAGTTTACCCTTAAAGGAGATATCGGTTATATTCTTAAAATGTATGACAATGGGTCTGTAATTGAGTCGGTGGCTTTAAGGCAATATCCAAATATGAAACTTATCAGCAATGGAGGTAGTGAAATCTCCTATTATGGAGTTTTTGACGGGAAACCTCAGGTTGCGGAACTTGTGATAGATCTTACTGTACCTGGTGGTACAGGTTCTACAAGTCTGGCTTTTGTGCTGGAGGAGGGAACAATTGAATTTGATGGAGCTCCTGCACCTAAAGGGGGCAGATTGAACAATGCGTTGAGAGGATTGTTGGTGGAACTGCCAAAAATGAAGGAGAAGGATGCAGTTGAAACAATCCGCAAGTTTGTTGCCCAGGCAGATAATGCACCAGCATCTGTTATATTGCTGTCAACAGTAAAAGAACTGATAGGGGCCGGCAACACATTCTCCATTATAGCACAGGCCCCCAAGGAGGTGAAGAACCATTGGGCAATTAAGTCCATGCTTCCACAATTGCGTGCAGATGCATTTATGGAACAGAATATGAAAGCTACAGACAGCGGGAAAAAATTCAAGGATTTTACCGTTTATTACAAGGGTAAGGAGCAGAACCTTTCTGATTATGTGGGGAAAGGGAAGTATGTGCTTGTGGATTTTTGGGCAAGCTGGTGCGGACCGTGCATGCAGGAGATTCCAAACCTGATAAATGTTTACAAGAAGTATGCAGGGGAGAATTTTGATGTTTTGGGAGTTGCTGTAAATGACAAGCCCCAGAACACAGAACAGGCAATAGAAAAATTGGGAATCCCATATCCTCAGATAATTGGTGCAGGAGGGGAAATTTCTGCACTTTACGGTATAAATGCAATCCCACACCTTATCCTGTTTGCTCCCGACGGCACAATTGTACAGAGGGGGATGCGTGGCCCACAGATTGAGGAGGCAGTGAAAAAGGCACTTAAACTGAAATGATTGGAGGAAACCATATGAAAAGGGTATTTGTTTTTGCATTGGCGGCGTTTGCTGCATTTCTTATGGTATCCTGTGGAACTGCAGCAGGTGGTTTTACGGAGGCAGAGAAGGAGATTATAAATGCTTCTCCCGATGATATACTCAAGGTCTTGACTGTCGGGAATGAAGAGGAACTCTCCGTGTTGAGGAGGGTTTCAGAAGATCTTTCTGTGGAGGAACTTGAGGGTGAACTTTATGGTTTGCTGGCCAGGAGAATGGTGGAGACAGTTTCAGATTCCACTGTAGATGGCGTTGGACTGGCCGCTCCCCAGATAGGGATAAACAGGAATATAGTGGCGGTGCAGAGGTTCGACAAGCCCAGTGCTCCATTTGAGGTTTATCCTAATATCTCTATTGTAGAGTATTCAGATTCGCTGGCATTGGGGCCGGAGGGGTGCCTTTCGGTTCCGGGCCGCAGACATGATGTGGAGCGTTCAACAGGGGTTACAATAAGATATTATTCCCTTGAGTCCGGTGCTATGGTTGAGGAGAAGATAGAGGGGTTCACTGCAGTGATTTTCCAGCATGAGGTCGATCATCTTGGAGGAGTCCTGTATATAGACCGCCTTCCCGAATTTCTCACTTATGCGGAGGCGACAATGTTCCGCAAGACCCCAAAATATGATCAGACTATTGAGTATTTCCGACGTCTGGAGGAGTATTCCCCAATGGTTAATGTAACCTCCTTTGGTGAATCTCCACTTGGCAGGGAATTGCCCCTGGTGATAGTGGATAAGGATGGGTTGCGTTCGCCGGAGAAGATTCGTGCAAAAGGGAGGGTGATTATTCTTGTGGAGTCCTGTATCCATGCAGGTGAGCCGGATGGAAAGGATGCTTCAATGATATTTTTGAGGGATCTGGTTGCGGAAAAGAAAAATATTGGGTTGCTGGATGATGTGAGTTTCCTGTTCATTCCAATCTTCAATGTTGACGGGCATGAGAATTTTACCGCACTCAACAGAATTAACCAGAATGGTCCCGACGAGTTGGGTACCAGGAACACCTCGCAGCAGCTGAACCTTAACCGCGATTTCCTTAAGGCGGATGCTCCCGAGATGAGGGCATGGCTGCAGATGTACAACCATTGGCTTCCGGAACTCTTTATAGATGTGCATGTTACAAATGGTGCAGATTTCCAGTATGTGATGACATACGCTATTGACAACATGACGGGCAATATGGAGCCTGGGATTACCCGTTGGAGCCGTGATGTTTATGAGAAGCAGTTGTGCGGAATGATGGAGCAGGCGGGATACCCTATATTCCCGTATGGTTCCTTCAAGAAATATAATGCTCCTGAGAGCGGTTTTGTGCCGGATACCTTTGATCCGCGCTATTCCCAGGGGTATGCTGCTGCCCATAACAGGTTGGGACTCCTCATTGAGAACCATATCTACAAGCCTTACGGCCAGAGGGTTGATGCTACAGTAAAGGCCCTTTGGGCAAGTGCCCGCATTCTGGCAGAAAATAAAGAGTCTCTGGTTGAGACTTTGGCTACTGCTGATGCTTTTGTTTCATCCCCTGCCTCCAGAAAGGAGCCTTTCGGGTTCAGGTACAGATCTACTGATGACGCCCCTGTGATGGTGGATTATTTGAGTTGGGGCCGCGATACCGTTTTGAGTGATTTGAGTGGTGGGGAGTGGGTTACTCACGACTATTCTGATCCAATAACCATGAGGATACCGTTCTACCCATCTTTCGCTCCGGCAGATTCTGTGTATCTCCCTAAGGCATATATTCTTATGCCACAATGGAAAGAGGTTGTGGATCTGCTTGCCCTCCATGGGGTGAAATACTCCGTTTTACCTGAGTCTGGAGAGGTGGAGGTGGAAACCTACCGTTATACAGGAGGAAAATTCTCTTCCCGACAAAGTGAAGGGCGTATCCCTGTAACCCCACAATATACCACCCAGATTGAGAAATTACAGTATCCTGCAGGGAGCATCTATATAGATATGGACCAGCCTGCTTCCAGGGTTGCCATGTGGCTGCTGGAACCTGCTGCTCCCGGCTCCCTTACCTATTGGGGTTTCTTTAATGTATGTGTGCAGGCCGGCAACGAGTTCTGGATCCGTCCCCAGTATATGGAGGTGAAAGGACGCGAAATGCTTGCCGCAGACCCTGCCCTGAAGGCCGAATTTGAAAAGAAATTGCGTGAAGACCGCTCCTTTGCCTCTTCTCCTCAGGCAATTCTCGGCTTCTTCTACGATATCGTCCGCAAACGCGCCCATCAGAACAATGAGCTTCATCCTGTTTGGCGTGTATTGTGACGTTGTCTTTTTGTACAATTGTTTGGTTTCCAAACAATTGTAAAATGAGGTGCGTGGGATTTTCCAGCACCTCATTTTTTATTTTGCTGATACTCAGCAAAATGTACAAAAAGACAACGTCACAATGTAAAAAAAATTATCACCTGTAAAGTTTCTTTACACTTTTTAGTTTGTGATTATTTGTGTAAGTAGCACATATATAGGTTGTTGTAATGTTTGGCACGGGCGTTGTGCCAATAGAGGGGAAAATGGTAAAAGTGTAAAGCAATTATGATTAAAAAGTCAATAATATCGGTTGTTTCGGGAGTGATAGCAGTGATTATACTGTCGGGAAGAGGTGCAGCATATGCACAGGAGAAGGTTTATACCCTAAAAGAGTGTATGGAGTATGCCGTCTCAAATTCAACTCAAATGAGGATACAGCAGGCCAATACTAGGGATGCACAGCTGGAGAGGAGGAGTGCGATACTTCAGGCGTTTACCCCGGCAGTTTCTGCAGGTACTTATGCATACTACAATTTTGGACGTTCGGTGGATCCGGAGACCAATACCTACAAATCTACAACATCGTTCCAGAACGGTTATTCGGCCTCGGGTTCTATAACCCTCTTCAACGGGTTTGAGGCACTCAACAATCTTAAAATATCCAGAACAGCTGCCGCAATGGGGCTGAGCAGGGAGCAGCAGACAAGGGACGAGATTTGCCTGGCCACAATGGAGGCTTACTATAATGTAATTTATCATCATCAGATGTGCAGGGCTCTGGCCCAGGAGGTAGAGGCTGCAGCCAAGGCGGCCCATCTTTCAAAAAGGGAAGAGGAACTGGGGCGCAAGGGGTATGCGGATGTTGTGCAGATTGAGGCAGATCTTGCAGCAAAGGAGTACAGGCTTACCACTACCAGAAACATGTACAACGATGCTCTTATGACCCTTAAAGATATAATGTTCTGGCCTTTGGATGAGGAGTTGAATATAGATTTTTCCATAGCGGATGACTCCCTGCTTGCAAAAGCCGAAGAGTTGGTGTATGGCGGTTCATTGGATGATTGTCGGGAAGATATAATTGAAAATGCGTTGAATACCCTCCCTGCTGCAGCATTGGCAAAAGGGGAGATGATGAATGCCAAACGGGCACTCAGCACTGCAAGGATGCTGCTGCTCCCCTCTTTGAGCCTTAACGGAGGTTGGAGTACCAGTTATTTCACTTATCCCGACGAAAAAGGTTACAAAACTGTCCCTTTCAGAGACCAGTTCTCCAACAACATGGGTGAGTATATACAGTTGTCAATGTCTATCCCTATTTATGGTCGCCTGAACAGACAGGCAAATATCTCTCGCAAGAAAAATGCATATGACAGGGCAACTGCCCAGTATGAGCAGAAAACAAGGGAGATAGAGGCGGAAGTAACTCGAGCCCTTCAGGACAAGGAAGGTGCCCAGGCGGCTCTGCTGCAGGCCTGCAGGCAAGCAGAAGTTCAGCAGGAAGCATACAAATTCAATACACGGAAATTTGAACAGGGGCTGATATCACCTATAGAGTATCAGACTTCGTCGGGAAACTGGTTGGCAGCCAGAGCAGAACAGATAAATGCTTTGCTGATATACTATTTGAAGAGAAGTGTTGTGGAGTATTACAGTGGTGTACCATACTTGGAACAGGAGTATTTGTCGGGAATAAAATAATTTGAAAAAATATAAGATTTAAGATATGGATAAGATTATTGAAAAGAAGAAAGGTTTGGCGGTGGCCTTTACAGGAAAGGCTTTGCCGTATTGGTTGGGGGCATTTGTTGTGGTTTTTGTGTTATGGCTCGTTTTTAGGGATAATTCAAGTACTTTGAGGGTGAATGGAGAGACCCTTTCGTATGGAAATGTGGCCAAGGGTGAGTTCAATGACTACATAAGGGTTACAGGGCAGGTGCAGCCTATGACTACAATACAGATTTCACCGCTTGAGGGGGGAGTAGTGCAGGAGATTGTTACAGAGGAGGGCTCCAAGGTAAAGAAGGGGGATGTGATTCTGGTGCTGAGCAATGAGAGCCTTGATCTGCAGATTCTCAACTCGGAGGCTGAACTGGCGGAGAAGGAGAACATACTACGCAATACCATGATCTCAATGGAGCAGCAGAAGTTGAGCGTGCATCAGGAGATGCTCCAGTTGAGGATTGAGGTGCGAAGGAGCCGCAGAGCGTATGAGAGTGCCAAGGAATTGTATGCGGAGAAACTTATTTCCCGAGAGGAGTGGCTGAAGGCTGAGGAGGATTTCATGCTGGCGTCGGACCGTCTGGAACTGGTGGAGACACGTGCCAAACAGGACAGCCTTTACAGGGATGTTGAGATTACCCAGATGAGGGAGAGTCTGGACAATATGCGCCTTAATATGAGGATGATCCGCAAGAGAAAGGAGAATCTTACCATAAAGGCCCCTATTGATGGGGAACTAGGTTTGCTGGATGTTGTCCTTGGGCAGAGCATTGGAGCCGGTACCAAAGTGGGGCAGATAAACAATCTTGATTCATATAAGATTGAGGCACTTGTGGATGAGCATTATATAGACAGGGTAACTGCTGGCCTCATGGCCCAGTTTGAGAGACAGGACGAGAAATACAATACTGTTATCCGCAAGGTTTATCCGGAGGTGCGTGACGGCAAGTTCAAGACCGATTTCAAATTCAGCGGGGAGCAGCCTGCCAATATCCGCACAGGCCAGACCTATTACCTGAACCTTCAGTTGGGACAGCCTGAGGAGGCGGTTATGATACCTCGCGGAACATTCTACCAGAAAACAGGAGGCCGTTGGATCTATGTAGTCTCAGAAGACGGAACCCGCGCCGTAAAACGCCCAATCCGCATCGGCCGCCAGAACCCTCAATTCTACGAGGTACTTGAAGGCCTGGAGCCTGGCGAAAGGGTTGTAGTAAGCGGCTATGACAACTTTGGTGACAATGAAGTACTAATTTTTTAAAGTTACGTTGTCTTTTTGTACAATATGCTGTATATCAGATGTATGTAAAAAGAAAAGTTTAGGAAAATGTATAAAGGTGATTTTTAAGGTGCTGACATACAGCATATTGTACAAAAAGACAACGTAAATAAAAAAAGGTATGCTTAAGAACTTTTTGATGACGCTCAAACGCTACAAGGTGGCGGGGGTGTTGAATATACTGGGACTTACTTTGGCGTTCACAGCGTTTTATGTGATAGCGTCGCAGGTGTGGTATTCTGTAACCTACAACAGACCGTTGAAGGATTCGGATAGGGTGTATATGATTTCGGCACT
>SUYX01000060.1 GCA_015060225.1 Bacteroidales bacterium
CAGGTGTACCTTATGTAGCAGGATTCGTTCACAACGTATTGTACGAAACATATCTGAAGAACCACGAGGCTCCAGAGGATATCCTTTACCTGATGTGCGGACCTCCAATGATGGCCCAGTCGGTAGTAAATCTGCTGGACAGCCTTGGCGTTGCATCAGAGAACATTCTGTTCGACAACTTTGGCGGTTAATTGATAACTGCCATATAAATAAAAAACTCCCTCAGCCACTGGCTTTGGGAGTTTTTTTGTAAGAAATGCCATCTTGTGGACATACCTTGTCAGAACCTGTCAAACCTCCGGAATATCTTTGCACAAAAAAGGAGGAATTATGTTTGGAGTACTTGTTTTTATTGCGCTTTTGGTTAATGTTCTGGGAAGCATTACAGGGGGCAGGGAGAATTGGGGCGAGTAATGGCAGGAATTGTCGGGAAAAATATTATATTTGTGTTTGCAGAGTTTGTAAAATTTTAAACACAAGTAATATGAAACTACGTTATTTTCTTGCAGCAATGCTGCTATGCGGTGCATCTGCAGCTGCAAATGCCCAGAGTATCGGGGAGCAGGAACTTGCCCAGATCAAGGGGAGTTTTGTAAAGGATGCACACACTACTGCGGTGCAGAATATCCTTTTGGGTGATGCCAATATAAAGAACAAGACAAAAGATCTTTCAAAGGTTAACGAGGTTGACCATTTCTTCAAGTATCGTGTTGATGTAAAGGGTATCACAGACCAGAAGAGCAGCGGGCGCTGCTGGATGTTCACCTCCATGAACGCCCTCAGGCCTGCTGCACAGAAGAAGTACGAGTACAACAGATTTGATTTCTCGCACAATTACAACTATTTCTGGGATATTTTTGAGAAGGCTAACCTTTATCTTGAGAACATCATCCGCACTGCCGGCAAAGAGATTACTGATGAGGAGGTTGTATGGTATCTTAAATCACCTGTAGCAGATGGTGGCGTATGGAACCTGTTCTACAATTTGGGAGAGAAATATGGTGTTGTTCCACAGGAGGTTATGCCTGAGACTGTACATTCAAACAATACAGGCCAATTGCTCAGCACCCTTAACCGCTACCTCAAGAAAGCAGGTTGGGATATCAGACAACTTTATGCCCAGAAGACAGCAAATGTAAAGAAGAACAACAAGAAGGCTCAGGAGGAGTTGGCAGCAACAATGAAAGAGGCCAAGATTGCGGTTCTTAAAGATGTTTACCGCGTTCTTGCCCTTTGCCTTGGCGAGCCTCCAACAGAGTTCACATGGAAATACAAGAACAACAAGGGTGAGGTTGTTACTGTAAAATCTACCCCTAAAGAGTTCTATGCAGGCCTTGTCCCTGAGAACTACAACCCAGAGACATTCATAATGGTTATGAACGACCCTACCCGTGAGTACTACAAGGTTTACGACATAGCAAACTACAGAAATACAATTGAGGGTATCAACTGGGTTTACCTCAACCTCCCTAACGATGTAATTAAAGAGGCTGTCCTCAAATCAATCAAGGCCAACGAGCCTTTGTACGCATCTTGTGACGTTGGCAAAGAGAGCGACACCAGAGCTGGTGTATGCAACCCTGACATGTACGACTACGAGTCACTGTTGGGAATAAACTTTGATATGGACAAAAAAGCAAGAATCCTTACCCGTTACAGCGGATCATCACACGCAATGCTCATTATGGCATGTGACACAGATGAGAACGACAAACCGGTAAAATGGCAGTTTGAAAACAGTTGGGGTGCCGGTTCAGGCCATGGCGGTTACCTTACCTTCACCGACAAATGGTTTGACGAGTACATGTTCCGTATTGTAATCAACAAAAAATACCTTGGCCAGAAAGAGATTGAGGCTGCAGCACAAACCCCAATCGTCCTTCCAGCATGGGATTATATGTGGTAACCCGTCGGGAGTGATAGCTGCACTTATAATTTTGAACAAACAGTAAATCTGGCGGGGGGCTGATGGGTGGATAGATTTGATATTAAGCCAACTATCCCATAATTTTATAGTTGGTTATTCAGATAATATTTCTACCTTTGCACCAGACACAAATTCTATATGCATAGGAAGCAAGCTCCTACGCAACATTTACAGGGTAAGATTCATTTTTGATTCAAGCCCTGTTTTTTTGTTATAACGGGTGATGTAGTCTTGAAAGCCGCTCTTCGCTCTCAACTTATAATTGAGAAACTATGTATATAGTAAAAATTTGTGTCAATAGTTGCGTAATGGAGCCGCTATGCAGGAATTGCAATGATGCTCCACGTAAACCGTCACTTGTAAGAGGTCACTTCAGGGTGATCAATGGCAAGAGGGTTTATGTTAAGCCCCATTACCGTAACAGGTAACAGGCTATGAATTTGAAGCATCTTCCACCCGTTTGAACACCCGCAGAGATGTGGGTGTTCTTTATTTGTACCGGATGGTTCTGTCGGGAAGGAGATCTGCAAACTACCATCCGGCGAATCTGGTTAAATGGATTTCCTGTAAATCGTTGTCCTTAATCTTTTTTGCAAACCCAGTCCACAGGGTACTGCATAAAGGGTTTTATAATTTGAGTGAGGATGACGAATGTCAGCACATTCTCTTCTTAAATAAAAACTAATCCCCTATCCTCATCCTTATCCTTCTGGCCATAGGGAGTAAATTGTTGGTGCGGTTGCCGAGGTTCTTTACAAATCCCAGCCCCAGGCCGCGGTATACCAGCAGCACATAGCCCATTGGGGCACCGGGGAGCACCAGAGGTTCTTTGGCCAAAAATCGGAGGGCATCTTCCCTGCTCACCTCAACTGCGGAGATTCCGTGCGGCAAGGTGCCTGTTGCCACCATGGATGCCATCACACCCTGCAGTGCAAAATCCGCATGGGGTACATAGTCTTTCCCTTTCTTGTTGGCCACCGCTATTCCCGACAGCACTATCCTGAGGTTCTCCTCAATGTAATTTATTTGTTCATACAGTTCTTTCCTGTATGCTTTTACCAGATCTCCCTGAAGGATTTTCACATAGTTGTCGGGAAGATATGTACACCCCTTCTCCAACTGTGGCTGGCTCTTCCCTTTGGAATCTTTGTTCTTGCGACCATGGGCAGGTTTTGCCCCTCCCTTGCGCATCTGTGAAGGC
Organism: Bacteroidales bacterium; assembly: GCA_015060225.1. Classification (GTDB taxonomy): domain Bacteria; phylum Bacteroidota; class Bacteroidia; order Bacteroidales; family UBA932; genus Egerieousia. Next base: position 3,129 of record SUYX01000060.1, read on the forward strand.
TCCCAATCTCCCCCTTTCCTCACCACAGCCATAAACTGGCCTTCCCCTTTAATTTTACACGGAATAAACTGCAACCCTCCACCTGCCGTTTCAACAATACCTGATTCTGAGGCAATTGTACAAAGAGACAACGTCTCATTATTACACCCAAGGGTTTCTACCATCCACAACAGGTTGCTGTCATTCTCAAATTTGTTGTATGTGCAGGTAGAGTAGATGAGATATCCGCCTGGTTTAAGGGCTGGCCAGATGTCGGCCAAAATGCGCTGCTGGCGCTGGGCGCAGAGTTCCACGTTGGCGGGGCTCCACTCCTCCACCGCCTCGGGTTCCTTGCGGAAAAGCCCTTCGCCCGAGCATGGGGCATCTACCACTATAAGGTCAAAGTATTCCTCAAATGCACCAAAATCTGCCGGGTCGTTGTTGGTTACAACCACGTTGTCGCAACCCCATTTGGCTATATTGTCTGCAAGAACAACCGAACGGCTTTTTATTACTTCATTGGAAACCAGCAGGGAATCCTTTCCCAACAATGAAACCAGATGGGTAGATTTTCCTCCAGGGGCGGCACAAAGGTCCAGTGCGGCAATATCATGGTCAAAAAATCCTCTTCCAGACAACTCCTCCCCTACGCGCCTTCCGGCAAAATCCTTCTCTATGGCAGACCGGGCCAGTTCCATATACATGCTGCTGGCCTCCTGCACATAATAGGCACCTGCATGGAAAAGGGGATCCAATGTGAATACCGGACGCTCCTTAAGATAATACCCTAACCTTGACCACGGAACCCTATCTTCCACCTGGGCAGGGAAACAATCAGGAAAGTTGTCGGGAATACAGTCAGATAAACACTCCCCGAACATCTCCATAGAGGCATCCGATGATGCGGAGGCACCACCTCTAACTTGACCGTCAACCCCTTTAAGCGGATTCACCCTCACAGAGGTTATCTCCTCCCCGGAGCCAATGGCATCAAACAATCCACAGGCAACCTCCTCGCCAAGGGCTGAAATGGCATATTCCTTAAATTCTACTGGCAATTCCATAACCTAGCAATTCTAATCACCATCCTCGGCGGTTCTGGCCACTTTAATAGCCCCAGCACCAGATGAAAGTGAATCTTCTTTTTCAAAAATATATCTGCAAGGATCCTCCACCCCCCAAAGGGCATAACGGGCAAACTGCACCGGCATAGCGGCAAGGAACCTTTTGTAATCCTTCAGATCTTCACGGGTCCAATACACCTCCGCAATAGCAGACATACGTGGAAATACCGCATATTCCACCTCAGAAGGGGTAGCATAATACTCTGTCCAGATACATCCCTGTCCTCCAATAATATGTTCCAGAACAGAAACAGAAAGGGTATCGGGAGTAGGATCAAAGTTATATACGGTATCAAGTGATACCAACCTGAACATGTGGGCCAGACGGGTTTCGTCGGGACGCTGCTTGTAATTGAGATAACTCCTCCCGTTAGGGGTCATAATGATTCTGTGTCCACCATCTGCCGCAGGTACCCACCTCTGCCCCCCTCTCCATACCATCACAGCAACCCCCTCTGCAAGGCCGTTGTCAACCATCTCGTCCCAACCTACTGCAGTCCTCCCCCGTGCAGCAACCATAGCGGCCACCCGCTGGGCAAAATATTTCTGCAGCCCTTTTTCATTTCCCAGCCCGTGCTCCTTAATGAATTTCTGAGTCTTTGGAGACTCTTTCCACCATCTGTGGCAGCACTCATCTGCTCCAATATGGATATACTCCCCAGGAAAAATGTCCATCAGTTCCCCAAAGACATCCTCCAGGAAAGCAAAAGCCTCCTCGCTTGGAGCCATAACATTATTGAGTTTGTTGTAGATACCCCAAGTAATTGCAGGTTTCACTCCGGCATTGTCCTCTGTACCCAAATGGGGATATGTAGCAAGAGCCGCCATACAATGCCCAGGAAGGTCAATTTCAGGCACAATGGTAATGTATCTCCTGGCAGCATACTCCACAACCTCCTGCATCTGTTCCACAGTGTAATAGCCGCCATATCTTGTAGAATCCACCCCTGTCCCCGGATACAGGCCAATTATTGTACCGTCCCTGTACGAACCCACCTCATTCAAGCGTGGGTGCTTGCGGCTCTCAATTCTCCAACCCTGGTCATCTGTAAGGTGCCAATGGAAATAGTTCAACTTATGCAGAGCCAGATAATCTATATACCTCTTCACAAACTCCACCGGCATAAAATGCCTTGCAACATCCAGATGCATCCCCC
>SUYX01000023.1 GCA_015060225.1 Bacteroidales bacterium
AAAAACATCGCCTATTGATAAGAATATGTTGACCCCATTCTCTTCCCGCTGGCATAAACTCTCCAATACCTTTTGCCTTATCCTACTTGCTTCGTATGTGTTCAACCTAAACGCAAGGGCAATAACCGCTTCAAGATTGTAGAATGTAGCCCAACTTTTAGGTGTAGCCAAATCACATCGTTGGGTGCTTACAGAGCAAAGTGTTCCACTCTTGTATATTGCTTTTATGGCAGCTCGGAGTGTCGGGGCTATCACCCCGAACAACTCCACCAACTCCATTTCCGACATCCAAACATTACCGCTTGGGATATTCACATTACCATTCTCGTTAATTGTTATAATTGCTCGTTCCATAGTTACATTGCTATTGAAATTTCACTAAAAGATTGATTAAGTCTGTTGCCGAACATCGTCAAATCCTTGTCTATTTTCTCGGTGGTAATCTTCGCATATCGCTGTGTCGTGGTAATATTCGTATGCCCTAATACTCGGCTCACACTCTCAATGGGAACACCCTTACTGAGAGCCAATGTCGCGAACCCATGGCGAGCAGAGTGGAAGGAAATATCCTTTGAGATACCGCACTCTTTTATCATCTTTTTCAGCGGTTTACAGATATTCCAATAGTTGAGATTTGGGAATACGAGTTTGTCCTCTTGAAATCTCTCATATCGCTTGATTATCTGTAATGGAATATCCAACAACTTCACTTGGAAATTGACCTTTGTCTTGTGTCGCTTGGATAGAATCCACTTCTCACCGTTTATCTCTACGATATCATCGGTAGTTAGTTCCTTAATATCCACGAATGACAGGGCTGTAAAACTTGCGAACACGAACAAGTCTCGGATATAAGCCAACTTCTTATCTGCAAATTCGTGTGTCATTACAGCCTTGATTTCATCTTCGGTCAAGTATTGACGCTCCTTGATATTCTGATTTACTCGATACTGAGCAAATGGATTTCTCGGTGTCAGTCCATTGTAATGAGCCTTTGACACGATTGTTTTCAGCCACATACAATGCGACCATACACTGCCATTATGTAGTCCAGCATCGGTAGAGAGATAGATTTCATACTCCTTTATGAAGTCGGGAGTAAGTTCAAGCATAGAAATATCACTGCGTTTATAGCATTTTTTGATGAATGCTGCTAAATGATTTCGTGACCTTACACGCACCTTGTAGGAACTTGCTGCACGGTCTATGCCGATACGCTTCTTGAAACTCTCGTTGTCCTTATCAAATGCACCGAGTAGTGTTTCATACTCTGTTCCGATACCTTGATAGGCATTGCGTACCATTTCGGCAGTTACAAACGCTTCTCTATCCGAGATGCGCTGATAATGCTTGATGATTTGAGCCTTGATGTTATCCAAAGCCAAATTGATGTTCCGTGCCTCCTTGCTCTTACCTTTGGCTCGATTGCCTTTGGCATCCCACATTGTTTTTGCAATGATCAGTTTGCAGCTGAATTGTGCCACCGAGCCATTGATTGTAACTCGTCCCATGATGGGGACAATACCGTTTTTCTCCTTGCTTCCGTTCACGTAGAACAGCACCTTAAATGTACTTCGCATAATCCAATTCTTTTTGGTTACAAAATTAGTTATCAGCGAGTTGTACATTGTTATGCAGAATATGGCAGAGAGTAGAAATAAACTCCAATGACCTATAAACTTACCTCTTTATCGGGTAATGATTTGAAAACCGTTCGTCCTCATTACCTTTCATTTCCTTGCACTTTTGCATCGGCGAGGCTTTCATCAAAAGTCCTCATAAGTCATTGAACACCAGTGCTGCCATCATTATTTTCCCTCATTCGTTCGATTTTTCCAGAGATATATATTATATTTGTAAAAACAACCACTATACAAAATGAAGTACAGATTATTATTTGCATCTATTGCGGCAGCTTTCCTTTTTGCAAGTTGCAGCAAGGAGGAAGTTCACCTGCAGCCACCCCCCCCTGTTACCACTGCTTTAATGGGTGTGGGAAGTGTCTATAATGGCACCGTTATAGTTAAGATGAATGAAGGGGAGGGACCTCTTACCAAATCAATATCAAATTCATTGCCTGATTTGGGAATATCCAACATAAAGCCACTGTTCCCACACAACGGGAAATATGCAGTAAGGCATAAGAAAGCAGGGCTTGACCGTTGGCATATAGTTTCATTCAACCCTGAAGTTTCTGTGGCAAAAGTTCATAGTGAGCTATCAAAAATTGGCTCAATAGAGAAAGTGGATTATTTTCCAGTTATAAAATCTGCCCAAACTTCAACTCCGTTCAATGACCCGTACCTGAGCTACCAATGGCACTATTACAAGGAAGGTAGCGACATTGGCATAAACCTGAAGAAAGCATGGGAAATAACCACAGGAAGTGAAGATGTTATTGTAGCAGTAATTGATGGCGGTATTGACTATAGGCACGATGATCTTAAAGATGCCATGTGGAAGAATGAGTCTGAAGCAGGTGGCAACACCGGACTTGATGATGACAACAACGGCTATGTAGATGATATTTACGGATACAACTTCATTGATGCCGGCACCGGCAATGGGAATATGATAGGTGCCATATATGCAGACAGCCACGGTACCCATGTGGCCGGAACAGTAGGTGCCATCAACAACAACAACAAATTTGGTGCTGGTGTAGCCGGAGGAAACGGCACTACCAAAGGTGTACGGCTAATGTCATGCCAGACAGTTGATGAAAATAGAGGCGCATACATCAGTCTTGCTTTTGTATACGCAGCAGACAATGGAGCAGTAATATCACAGAACAGCTGGGGGTTGATTGATGTATATGAAACCCCATTGCACATTATTGAAGCTATAGATTATTTCAATCATTATGCAGGTATGGATGCCAATGGTGAGAATCAGATTGGCCCTATGGCCGGAGGTGTTACAATCTTTGCTGCAGGCAATGAAAATAGCACAGTAAGTTATCCAGGTATGGAAGAGAATCTGATAGCGGTAGCTGCAACAGGTCCCAACGGTATAAAGGCATCATACTCAAATTACGGTGAATGGGTTGATATTGCCGCTCCCGGCGGAGACGGCGGCGGAAACGGTGGTGTATTCAGCACATTCCCTGACAACGAGTTTGCCGGAATTCAGGGGACCTCTATGGCGTGTCCACATGTATCAGGAGTGGCAGCTCTGATAGTTTCAAAGTATGGCGGACCCGGCTTTACCAATGAGCATCTCAAGGAAAGGCTTCTCACATCTGTTGATGTAGAGAAGCTCTACTCCGTAAATGCCACCTACAGAGAGGGGGAAAAACTGGGAGCCGGTGCACTGGACGCATTTGCTGCCCTTATGCCTGCAAATGTACCTGATGCTGTTAAGACATTTGAAGCAAGCGCCAAATCAAACTTTATTACAGTAAAATGGAAAACAACATCCACACAAGGTTTCCCAACTGCCGGTTACAGGATATTCTGGCATACAACCGACCTGTCCAATTTTGATCCGCATGACAATGGCTATGTGAATTCAATATACATATCAGGTAATGGAGTTGAGGAAGGAACTGAACTGACACATACATTTAAAGCTCCGGTATTCGATCAAAATATTTATATAAGGATAATGGCTGTAAATACATTCGGGTCAAGAGCACCTCTTTCTGAGCAGGTAATAGTACGTACCCAGGCAAACAATGCACCTGTATTTACCCCTGGAGAGCCGCTTGAAATATCATTGAAATCTTTTGAAAAGAGAGAATATGAATTCACTGTTTCTGATCCTGACGGACATAATATAGGTCAGTTCAACTTTAACGGAGGAAGCGATGCTGCTACGCATACCTTTACTTTTGCAGGAGGCAAAATCACCGTTGGTATAGATGCCTCAAAAGCAACTCCAGGAACATATGATGCTGTTTTGAAAGCTACAGATGAATACAACCTTTCGTCTGAACTGGTTATAACCTATACCATTCTTCCAAATACACCTCCATCTGTTGTAAAAGAGTTGGAGAATATGGTGTTTGGCAAAGGGGAATCTGTCACCATTGACCTTACCCAGTACTTTACAGATGCTGACGGGGAGAAATTGAAGTATACTGTTGAATCCTCTGAATCTGTTGTTACAGACTACGGCATTATAGACAATACTTTAACTTTGTCGGGAAGATCATTTGGCACATCTGAAATTACCATTACAGCAATGGATGCCCAGAAAGAGAAAGCCAGCACGTCATTTTCAGTTCTGGTAAGGGACAAGAATGTTCCTGCCGACATATATCCAAATCCGGTACGTGACCATGTTTATGTAAGGGCAGGTGCGGACGGCACATATGAAATAAGCATTATTGGAGCAAACGGAGGGGCAATATACAGTAACCCTTCAATTTCAACAGGTCCGTTCAATCCGTTCAAGATTGATGCAACCGGATGGGGTGCAGGGAATTATACCGTTGTTCTGAAGAGCGGTGGCAATGAGTATAAGACAAACATTGTGAAATTGTAAGTTTTGAGAAGTATGAAAAGAGTATCTATAATAATCGCAGCCTTTCTGTTTATGGCTGTACAAATGAACGGACAAAGCGTACCATTCCTCAATATAAACTCAGATCCGTATTCACACAGTATGGGTGGTGCCACCCTTACATTAGAGCAGAATGCATTTACGGCAACAAACAATGCATCAGCAATGGTTTTTGCCCCAAATAAGGTTTATGGAGGATTATCATACAATACATGGCAGCCGGATTTCCTCAACAACACCAATATGGGAATTGCAACATTCTCCAAAGTGGGGAAATGGGCATGGGGCGTAAGTGCCAAAATATTCGGATACGAATCCTACAAAATTACAAATGACAAAGGAGGTATCAGCGACACCTACACACCAAAAGAGTCTTCTTTTGATTTGAGCGGTGCCTATACTATAAATGAGAATCTTGCTGCAGGTGTAACATTACGGTACATTTCTTCTGACCTGGGCAAGGATGCATCGGCCTCAGGCATAGCCGCAGATATCTCCGTAACATATATGAAAGATGCCCTCAAACTTGCCGCTGCCATTACAAACATAGGTTCAGAGATGGATTACGGTTATGGAGGATACAAACTCCCTTCAATGGCCAAGTTTGGAGCAAACTACACATTGGAACTTGCCTCTGAAAATACTCTTGCATTGAATGTAGAGGGGGGCCTGGTTATGAAACCCTCTGCATTTATGGCTGCAGTTGGAGCAGAATACTCATACAATGACAAATTCAATGTAAGGGCAGGATATCACATAGGTGATGAGACAGTCATCCCTTCATACGGCAGCGTTGGACTTGGAGTAAAAGTATGGAGACTTTCACTTGATGCCGCATATCTGTTCGGCGGCGGAGAGAACTCAACACTCGACGGATCGTTCGGCATTGCATTGGGGTACAGGTTCTAGGGCCACTCCATATACGCCAGCGTGGCAATACTCTTCATAAACAATTGCCAAAAGATGCGCAAAATCATATTATTGGTAATTAGAACAGTTGCGATTTTTAGGGTTAGAGTTTCGGGGCGAGGTATCGTGGAGCTTCTGGTTGTTGCAAAAAAAACATATTCCTGTTCAACGGCCGCCGAAACGGACTAAACGAGTGTGCTATACCTCTTCATATCGTGAACGAGCAAATCCCCACTCCCGTTCACCGTCAGCGAAATAAGCCACGTTAAGCCCACTATATACTCGCAAATGGAATTCCAGATTGACAGTATTGAAAGCATGACAACAAATAGAAGAGTCTGCCTAATCAAGAGAAAGGCAGACTCTTACAAGACTTAAGATTCCGTATCAAGCAATCTCTGAAATCAGGTATCGGAAACCTTGATTGTTATAGGTTCCCCAATTCATTGTGTAGGTGCCGACAATCGAAAAATTATAGCGTTTGTCGTAATTAAAGGGTATACCCTTACTGGTCATTCCCCACGAGAGAAATCCTCCACGCACAGCGCCCTGATAGATTTTGAAGTTGTCGTAAGCCGAAGGTCGATTAGTGTTATTGTAGTACAAAGGCTCGTTGGTAAGCATTACCGCCCAACCCTTGTCGAGATTATACATCTTCTGCTGTTTCAACTGCTCAAGGCGGTGCACATCGTACAGATAGTCGTAGCAACCAAAATCTACAGCTGACTGGTTTTTCAGTTCCACAACACCGATCTTATCCCTCTTAGTCTTATACTTTAACTCAATAGGATAAATATAACCATTATCCTCAACCCAAATATCGATATAACACGCTTTGCCACCAATTAACGCTCGTCTTTCGAGGTAAATTTTCGATTGGGGCAATAGGCGTTGCAACGCCCAAGCAAGCGAAAATTGAAAGTCTGCCTCTGACCAGAAGGCGGTTCTTTGGGTTGAAAGATTGTTGATCGCTATGCTTAAATCTGCAATATTCATAATCTATTCCGTTTTTTTAACTAAATTGACGTTAAAACTCTCAGCATCAATCACCAATTTCCCATTTTTGTGTTTTAGTGTCAGTTCATAAGTGGAAATTACTTTCTTTTTCCCTTGTACACTCCATTTGCAGGTGATAGTTTCCCCATTTGCATCTATAATTTCATAGGCAACCATCGGACAGAAAGGCTTTAATACTTTTTCTGCATCTAACGTCCAGTACTCCGAGTTCTTGTCGTACCACAAATATTTCTCAAAATCCGTATCATATACTATTGAGAAAGCCTTGCCTTGCGACTGAATGAAATTAAGTGCTTGCTCCAGTTGGGCTTTAATTCTTGCTTGTATTTCCTGTTGAACCTTTGTTGTTAACTTTGTAATAGAATCTTCTACCTCTTTGACAGATTCCGCAAGAATAAATTTTTTAGAGTAATTTATATCTACCTGGTATACATCTTTTGTAATTTGTTCGCCCGTCTGCTTGATAATATCTAATAGTTTTTTTAATTTATAGAGGTTTATATCAGATTCAGTATTACTATTTCCAGAGTATTGAATCAACTCTGCATACTCTTTTAGAGGCTTGGCAATCTCGGCAATTCTATCAGATATATATGTCATATCCTCATCTTTGATATAAGCGTTTACATAAAAATCATCAAAAAAGCCCGAAACATAGTTCTTGTATTGTTGATGTATTTTAACATATGGTTTGCTGTCGCCATCTTTTTGTATACATTTGAATCCACGATAGCTGTCATAAGCAAAGCCACACTCACCTTCGTTTTCTAAATCTGCGATTAACTGCTCAACGCCTTCTTTATTTAGATAACATACCTGTTTCAAATATTCGTACTCAACGGCCTCTTGTTCAAAATTACAGCCACCTAAATCTTCAAAATCTACGCCAGAATCTCTCAAAATGCAAGTGCTGGCATACTTACCCAATTCAATCTTACTTTTTAACACGGTGTATCCTTTCTCCGCCAAGGCATCTTTGGTGATGGAGCCGGCTGCATATTGTTTGGCCAAAGCCGAAATGGCCGGTGGTGTAGACTTACCTTTATCTGTGTCATTGTCGCTAATCAATACGCCATTTTGGAAGAGCATAGTACCACCTAGATAAGTCCAAGTACCATTCAATTTGCCACTTTGAGTAAGCGTCCCGCTATATTTGTGAGGCAGATTATCCCACCCTAAAACATCGCAGGAAAAGGCTCCTACCAAAATTCCATTTTTATAAGTCGCATTTAACTTTGTGATTAAGGTTCTCTTTGCATTTACTATAAATGTTCCATTCGGTACACCATTGATAAAATTACCAGTAATGGTTTGGTATTCATTGTCTGATTGACCATTGGAACTGGTTACAGTCATCTTGAAGTTTGAACTTATTGCTCCATTGAGTTTTCCTTTGGAGTGGTTGGCCGTCATATTATAAGAGCCGACAAGTTTATAAGTGTAAGGGAAAACACTAACACTATAACTTGCTTGCGGACAACTAATTGTATATTGGCCATCCTTTAACTGCCCGCCATCTTCTCCTACGATGTAGTAATAGGTCTTGTTACCCTCAAATACGACATTATTAATATCCGTCCGCATTAAATAGGACTCCGTAATCTTTTGGCGTTGTGCAAAAGACTCTCCAATCGTTCCAAATAGGAACACTGCTGTTAGTAGTAATAACTTCATAACTTTAATTATACACCCTTGTTGGCTCTCAAGGATTGGTTTTCGGTAAAAAGGAGTGTGGGCCAATTAGTTCATCCTTGTTGGTTGTCCCTGAAATAACATTTGATAGAAAATAAGCGATAGCCCACAAACTAGTATGGGGATACGGACAAATGTGAAGCACTTCGACCTATTCTGTCGATTGAATTTTCTAGGCACACCAGAGCGAATAGAACTAAACACTCTCTCTTTTAGTTTAGATATATCCAAAAGTATATTTAACTTAACTTTTGGTTCTCCATCTATTGTTTCTATTGCTCAAGATTAAGTACAATCTCCTTATTAAGTTTTTTAAATCCCATAGCCTATGTATATCCTGTCTCAGGGATTGTTACTATAATAAACAAAGAAAGCGTGAGACAATCACTTATTTTAGTCAGTAGGCCCTGAGATTGCCGTGGTATTAAAATAAGCAACAGCCCACGCCGATATCAGAACCCTTTTTGGGGAGTAGATACAGGTGAGGATGTATGCTCATTCTCATACCAAGTAGAATTTCTCAGGTTCACTGACGAGAATTAAGCAAACACTTTCCGTGTTAGTTTGTATGTCCTACAAATTTAAGCAATTATTTTGCTCAAAACAACACTTTTCCTCTTTTGTGGGCCATTGCTTACCGGAATACAAAACTTCCAATGCAAATTTATGAAATTAACAAAACTCTTGTGTTTGTCTTCTCTTGTCTTTCAGTTATATGGGAGGCAGCGGTTTTGCCTCTATCAGTTTAACAAGCCTTTCATAGTGCCTGTTCTGCAGAGTAGTGTAGTGCAACATTAAGGAATTTGCCACTTCCTTGTCCTCTGATGCATTTAGGAGCGGTTGCCATATAGAAGGCAATTGTTCAAGAGTATTGTTCAATTCCTGGAATGCTGCATCCCTGTACGGAATGGTGTCCAGTTTGTTTTCCAGTGATATATATAGGGAGTCCAGTCTTGTTTCTACAGATTCATATAAAAGTTCATTCTCCCTCTGGGTTTTGATATTGCCAATAATTGTCGGGATAAAGATGGCTGTTGCCATTATGGTTAGGGCTATTGCAATGTTGAGATACTTTAAAAGGGATATTCTTTTTTGAATGGCCTCAACATTTTCATACCTGTGATTTCTGTTTTCTTTGCAGCATTTTTCTGCAATATGCCTGTACCTTTTGCCGCATATCTCCTTTATGAGGAGTCCCAAGGAATAAATGTCGCTGCGAATATCTATGTCTGATTGGGCCAGCAGTTCCGGTGATGCATAGGCCGGTGTGCATCCAAGGGTTTTGTTCAAATAAAAGGCATCTGTATCGCTTAATCCAAAATCTATGAGTTTAACATTCTCACCATTATTGCTGATGAGTATGTTTTCAGGTTTGAGGTCATTGTGAACAACTCCTTTTATGTGCAGATACCTTACGGCATCCAAAAGTTGGGAAACAATCCTTTTGCGGGTTTGGGCGGAAGGGTTGGTGGTAAGAAAGTCATTGAGGAGAGTCCCATCAATATATTCCATAACTATCCCTTCACCTACAGGTGTATTTGTCTCGTAAGTGAAGATATTTGCTATGTGCGGATGGCTGAGATTTACCCCAATTTCATACTCCCTTCTTATGAGGGAAATGTTTCTTCCGGAATTGTCTGCTGCTCTCTTTATAACAAAATATTTGCCCGCTTTACTTACTCTGTATAACTTGCAGACAGCATTTTCCTTCAACAATATGGGATCTGAATACCCTCCATCATATATAATGGCAGTTCCCATAGGTTTCAGTTCTGAATTCCGGCTCATCAATTTGTCTTTTTATGTCTTGATATTCCAATTTGTTGCAAGCCCAAATTTAATCATTATTTTTGTCGTACTATGAATATAAAGAGTGATATACCGGAAATAGCAAGACTTAAAGAGAAGGTTGAGAAGTGTATAGATTTTCCCCTATCTACACATGGAGATTTTCTGCGCCTGTCTGCCGGAATCTCTTTCACCTTGAGGGAACATGTTTCCGAGAGCACCCTTGAACGCCTGTGGGAATACTCCACACGGCACTACTCCTCTGTTTCTTTACGTACCCTTAATGTCCTTTCCAGATTTATAGGATACCACAGTTGGGATGAATTCTGCAAATATCTTTGTGCAGAATCTACGGAATCGCAACTGTTTGAAGCCAATACCGTAAATACAAAAGATCTTCCAGTGGGGGCACACATAAAACTTGGTTGGCTTCCCGACAGAATCTGCATAATCAGATACCTGGGAGATAACAGATTCATTGCGGAAGAGACCCACAATTCTACCATGCAGCCAGGTGATACATTTTCCTGCCTTCAATTTCAAAAGAGGGCTCCTCTGCATTTGGATGAATTCTGCAAGGCCAATTCTACTGAGATGTTCCGCTATGTGGTAGGAACCAATTCCGGGCTTACCATTCTGGAAGTGCTGTAATACTTTACTCCACATCCTCCAACATTGCAATACTCACCCTGCTCCCCATTATTCCACCGGAACAGAGGAGCGGGCCTCCAAAGTGTCTCCGATGGTGAGGGCTCAATATGAGAGTGATATAAAAAAATATATATTATATCACTTCTTGAAATGTGGCTTGTACTCATTTGGCACTATTCCACTCTCACGCAACAATTTTACCACCCTCTCCAAACTATCCATCTTGCGTGGATTGTTCTGGTACCTCTTCAAGTCCTTCTTAAATTGGCTAGTCAGTTTTATAGTTTTCATAAGGATTTTACAAAACTCCTGAAATTATCCACATCCAGAGTCTCCAATTCAACACCACTCTCCGCTTCTTTCATGGCTGCTATTGTCTCCTCATTAGGCTCATTATAAGCAATCTCCATAAGAGTATACTCCACAAAATTATTCAAACTCCTGTTCTCCTTCTTGGCTAGAACCTTGAGTCTCTCCAACAACTCCTCACTTAAACGGAATGTTGTAATTCTTTTTGCTGCAACTGTCGTTCCCATTCCTATAATACTTTTAATTGCAAATATATATCATTTGTAATACATAACAAAAAAATCCATCAAAGTGTTTCACTCCACATACGCCAGCGTGGCAATGCTCACCCTGCACCCCAACTGCTCCACCAGAATTGAGGCGCAGGACTCAAGGAGTAAATTTGATTTTACACAATCATATAATTATATTTGCAGAAGTTGAAAATACCGCACAAAATGAAATGGTTATCTATTATTATATCGCTGATTGTTCTTTCTGCATGCAAAAAAGAGGCTAATCCTGCGCCATCTGAAGGAAAACAGAAATTTGATGTATATATAGCAGATAAGTTCACACAGCCGTCGGGCAATGAGAAACAGATTCAGTTCTTGTGGTGTAGAGGAGACCAGTTTGCGGTATTTGAATCCAGACAAAAGCAGTTATTCAGTTATGATGGCGAAACCGGTCAAACCAGAGGGACCATTTCTAAAGTTTCTGCTCAGAGCGAACCGATAGAGGCTGGTTCATCTTTTTCAGATGAAATCCAGACCATTTATGGCGTTTTCCCATATGTAGCATCCAAGGGGCTTGACTCCGGGGAAAGATTGATTATTACACTTCCTCATAAGCAACAATATGTAACTGATTCCTTCAGACATGAAGCAGCTGTAATGGTGGCCGCTTCTGATGACAGGGATGATTCAGTTCTGCATTTCATGAATGTATGTGGTTTTTTGATTGTGAAGGTATATGGTACTGCTGTCAATATTTCAAGTGTAGAACTGAGGGGTAATGCAAATGAGAAAATTTCCGGAGAATTTATTGTTCAGGCCAAGGCCGGGACTATGCCGGAAATGAACAGCACCCAGGCTGCCATGGAGAGTATTGTAATGGATTGTGAAGCCAATGGTCTTGCATTGGATGAAGATTTAGCTGATAACGCCGTTGATTTGTGGTTTGTATTGCCTCCTGTTGAGTTCAAGGAAGGGGTTACCCTTAAAATGAATAGTACTGAAGGGAAGGAACATACTGTATCCATTAATAAGCCTGTGAAGGTAGAGAGGAATGTTTCAAGAGCTCTTCCGCCGTTAGAATTCAAGAATTCACAGATAAAATACAAAGTGTCAGCCGGTGACTCTGCCAGTATAAATTATTCTGCTTTTGACGCTCCTGTAAAATCCCATATCCTAAAAGGAGATGAGTGGGTCATAACATTTGACGGAGTGCTTACGAGGGTAGGCTACTGGCCGTTTAATGATCATTCCAATATCACACATATGTATCTTCCCGACGGAGTAGATTCGCTTGAGCAGGGAGTGTTCAAAGCATGGCATAATCTCAAACAAGTAAGATTACCGAATACCCTGAAGAGGATTCCAGAACAAGCCTTCAGTTATTCCCAGTATCTTGAAACAATTAATCTTCATGACTCAATTTACCATATAGATGCATATGCCTTTTATGATTGCAAGAGACTCCTGGAAATATCTTTACCAAGGTCACTGACATATATAGGAGATTGGGCTTTTAGCGGCACCAAGATGTATGGAAACATAGATGTGCCACAAACTGTTACATACGTGGGGAACGGAGCATTTCAAGGTACAGAAATTACATCAATCAAACTGCCAAAGAATCTGGAATTTTTAGCTGCAGCCGTTTTAAGTGGGACACATATTAGGGATATTGAAATACCTGAGAAGATAACATCCATTAATAACTATACATTTTCAGGATGCCGGAAATTAGAATCTGTCAAACTCCCAAAAGGTGTCACTTATATTGGCGTAGAAGCTTTCAATGCTTGTGTATGTATGGAAACTGTTGAGTTATCGGAAAGTCTGAAAACAATTGACGAAAAAGCCTTCCGCCTTTGTAAAGAATTGAAGGAACTTAAAATTCCTAAAGGTGTAGAGAGCATTGGACCAGCTTGTTTTGAGGAGTGTACGAAGCTTGAAACGGTAATTGCATATGCCTTGGAACCTCCACAAATCAGTGAATCAACATTTATGAATACCCCAAAGAATAAGTTACTGAAAGTCCCTGTTGCAAGTGTGGAGAAGTACAGGAAATCTGAATGGAACAATCATTTTACAAGTATAATAGGAATCGAGCAAAAGGAATAAAGAAAAGTTCCGGTCACTCCACATACGCCAACGTGGCAATGCTCACCCTGCACCCCAACTGCTCCACCAGAATTGAGGCGCAGGCCTCAAGGGTGGCGCCGGTGGTAAGGACATCATCTACAAGGAGGATATGGCTGCCTGGAGTGGGAAGGGTACGGCATTTGGGGTTGAAACGGAAGGCAGAAGATACATTGTGCCACCGCTCCAGGCGGTCTTTTGCCGTTTGTGTTGCGGTAAAGGCCCCCCTTTTGAGCAGGTTGGGAATAACTTCAGGCAGGTTGCCGTATGGCTGGGAAGGAATATTTCCATTCGGGCCGGTGGGGGCCAGAAGTCCGGCGGAGTCCATTCCTTCTGCTATTCCCCGGGCAATTATTTCAGACTGGTTATACCCCCTTTTCATCTTTTTTCTCCAGTGGAGCGGTACCGGCACAATGTAATCTACCGGCATTGCCTCCTGCGCAGAAGCAATCTTCTCTCCCAGCATCTTTCCCATATATTTTCCTACCGGAATATTTCCTTTGTATTTGAGCAGATGTACCGGCGTTCGCCAGTTATTGGTGTAATAGAAGAGGGAATATACCCTTTCCACCCTGGCTCTTCCCCAGAACACCCTCTCTGCCGGATTCTCTTTCACACTCCAGAAATAAGTAAGGGGCATGTCTGCAAAACACTCCAGGCAGAAGTGCTGCTCGTGATAGTTCAGCACTCTGCCACAAACCGCGCATTCCTTTGGAAACAGCAGGTCAAACAATAATCTCCACCACTTCATCTTCCCGACAGTTGATAAATTGTACATCCTTCCAAATGCATAAACCACGCCAAAAAATGATTCCAAATTTTGTATATCAACATTTTATATTACCTTTGCGCCCGCTTAGGCTATAGTGGAAGGATTTGACTGCTTGCAACCACATTAAAAAATGCTAAAACGATTCCAATCATTTCAGCACAAAGTCAAAAACTTACACTAAATTTTGTTAATCGGTATATTCTTTGCGGTGCAGGGAATTATCGGGAGTATTAATTTAATTTAGTTTTTAGAGTAATGTCTTATTTATTTACTTCAGAGTCTGTATCAGAGGGGCATCCCGACAAGGTTGCAGACCAGATTTCAGATGGTATCCTGGATGAGTTCCTCCGCCAGGACAGTGAGAGCAAAGTTGCATGTGAGACCTTTGTAAGTACAGGTCTTGTAGTTGTTGGTGGTGAGGTGAGAAGCGAGGATGCTTATGTTGATATCCAACAGGTGGCCCGCAGGGTTATAAACAAAATTGGTTACACCAAAGCTGAGTATATGTTTGACGGCAATTCATGCGGCATCCTTTCTGCACTTCATGAGCAGTCTCCAGACATCAACCGCGGAGTTGTAGTTGAGGAGAAAGATGAGCAGGGTGCCGGTGACCAGGGTATGATGTTCGGCTACGCATGTACCGATACCCGGGAATATATGCCTTTGGCAATCTACCTTTCACATCTTGCCCTTACAGAGTTGGCTGACATAAGGAAGAATACCACTTTAATGCCATATTTGAGGCCTGATGCAAAATCCCAGTTTACCATTGAGTACAACGACAACGACGAGCCTGTAAGAATCCATACCATTGTGCTCTCTACCCAGCACGACGAGTTTGATACCGACATTGCAATGCAGCAGCGCATAAAGAGTGATGTAAAGAACATCCTTATCCCAAGAATGCTGAAGAAACTTCCACAGCAGACTGCCGCATTGTTCAAAGATGACTTTATCCTTCATGTGAATCCTACAGGAAAATTTGTAATTGGAGGCCCTCACGGTGACACCGGTCTTACCGGACGCAAGATTATCGTAGATACCTACGGTGGAAGGGGTGCACACGGCGGTGGAGCATTCTCTGGCAAGGACTCAAGCAAGGTAGACCGCTCTGCAGCATACGCAGCACGCTACATTGCGAAGAATCTTGTTGCAGCAGGTGTAGCCAAAGAGATTCTTGTACAGCTGGCATACGCAATTGGCGTTGCAAAACCTGTAAGTATCTTTGTAAATACCCGCGGCACTTGCCTTTTGAACGGTGTTACCGACGGTGAGATTGCCCGCAAAATTGGTGAAATGTTCGACCTCCGCCCGGCAAAGATCATTGAGAAGTTCCAGCTTAAGAACCCTATCTTTGAGGAGACCGCAGCATACGGACACTTTGGAAGGGCTCCTTACACTAAAGAGGTTGATGTAAGGGTCAACGGCCAGTGGGTGAAAAAAGAGGTTCAGTTCTTCGGATGGGAAAAACTGGACTCCGTAGAGAAAGTAAAAGAGGTATTCGGATTGTAATTATAGAACCTTGATAAAAAAAGAGGAGAAAAATTTTTCTCCTCTTTTTTGTTTTATTGCTCCAAAGGTATCACCTTGAGCCTTTCTCCTGCATCCTCAACAACTTTGCGTTTCCAGTGCTCGCTGTAGCCTGGCTGGATTGGGTTGGCGGGGATATTCTTGCCTGCTCCATTGTCTTTAAATGTACCGTCAGGATTCTGGCGTTTTACATTGCCGTCTATGTATTTTACAAGAAGGTATTCATCCAGTTCCTTCCATTTTTTGAACATGCGGTCTGCAAATTTCTCACTCCAGGATGTAAGGTATTCCTTTACCTCTCCAGGTTTGGTTTTATATATCCTCAAGGCCTCTTCGTCTACTGTAGGGATAATCTTCATGGCTCCAAGCTCATGCTCGGCTGCTGCCTTCTGTATTTCAGGAGCCAGGAGGTTATATCTCAAATATGCAAGCTGTGCCACTCTGTTAAAGAGCCAGAATGCCGATGTTGGTGAGTACTGCGTCATGTGGCCGTTACCTACTGCAAAGCAGTGAGGGGTTCTCAAACCGCTTGAATAGATTGGGGTCAGACAGGAAGTTGCCGCATCATCTACTCCAAACCACAGGATACCGCCAATCTCATCGGGAAGCCAGCTGCGGGCCTGGCCAAGTAGCCAGAATCCTGTCTGTTGGGTGGCAATGGCACGCTCGTTTGTATATCTTGTGCTGTCTACTTCAAAAGAAGATGGCCTCCAACGGTATGGAAGTTCAAATCCGCCGGCTCCAATGTCTTTTCTCATATCAAGAGGTGTATTCTCAAAATGGTCCCTCATTACATCTGCCACCTCTTTAACGGTAACTTTATGTGCAGGTTTGATATATAGCGGCATTTTGTTCTCAGGATTTTCCCCATTTGCATAATCGAAATAATCCATTGCCGGTTTGTCGCCAATCATTCCTCCACCAAGGATATTGAAAGCTGCCCATACTCTGGCCTCACATGCCCTCAACGCACTGAAATCTGCGGGTGCATAGGTGTCGCAGAAACTGAACTCTTCATCTGTACCTTCGTAAAGTCCGGCCTCCCTTGCAAATGAAACAACATCCTTTGCATATAAACAGTTTTCTGTATCGTTGAAAGGGATCTTGTCTATGCGTGAATGGTTTGCGTGGGCAGACACATAACCGTCGGGAATACGGATTGCAACCCAAACGGCACCCCTGTTCTCATTTTCCCCTTTAGCATTGAATTTTGTCCCTTTTCCAACCATTTCCATTATCCATACCTCATTTTTGTCTGCAATGGAGAATGATTCTCCACCTGAGCAATATCCGTACTCTGCAACAAGGTCTGTCATTACTTTAATGGCTTCACGGGCAGTTTTTGCACGCTGGAGGGTAATGTAGATGAGGGAACCGTAATCTATGATACCGGTAGTATCAACCAGTTCCTCACGGCCGCCAAAAGTTGTTTCTGTAATGATGAGCTGGTGCTCATTCATATTGCCCATTGTAGAATATGTGCGGGGTACCTGTGCAATTTCTCCAAGAAAATGGCCACCGTCCCACTCAAAGACTTTAAGTTTGCTCCCTTTTTTGAATACTCCTGCAGGGGTAAAATAGAGTTCACCATAAAGGACGTGTGAATCTGCCGAGTAGGTTACCATTACTGAACCGTCTTTACTCGCTCCTTTGGTAATCAAAAGGTTGCTGCAGGCCTCTGATGCATTTACAGAGATAAGGAGGGCTGCCAGAACCAATAAAGGTTTAAAAAGTAGTTTCATTATTCTGTGTTTTATCTGTTTTTACTATCTTAGCGGTGTAAATATAGTTAAAACCACGAAATTATGAAACACGCCCTATTTTGTTTCCTTACAATAGCTGCACTTTTGTGCTTCAATAATGCCATTGCCCAGGAACAGCCTGAGAAATCACCTGAAGAGATGGCCATTGAGGAGGCTGAGAGACTTGAACAGGAACTGAAGCTTTCAGGCACCCAGATGTTTTATGTAGATTCCATTTTAAGGCACGATTTTGTATTGATGTACGAAGATGTTGAGGCCCTCAAACAGAGAGGCAGCCAGGATATGAATACATATAAAGCTGTAAGTGAGAAGTGGATACAGAAAATCTGCAACGCGCTGAAGCCTTATCTGGATGAGCAGCAGTATATCAGGTACCTTAAACTTATAGGTAAAGGGAAAGAGTACAAGAAGGGGAAAGATGGCAAGTATTACCTCAAGGAGGAGCTGAAAAAGAAGAAATGATGACAGGACAAACAGAAATATGCGCCCTGTAAGGTAGAAATTTACGCCGTTTACGGTACAAGTCACACCTCTTCCCTAATTTGCAGCAAAAAAAGCTATGGGAAGAGGTTTTTTTATTTGTCTGCTGATTGCAGTATTGTCTGCATCCTGTGAAAAGAGTGTCAATCCACAGGAATCTCCTGCCACTCCCGACAATAATTCGCCGGAGATTGTCCCTGCAGATGCTCTGATTGTATCATTTGACGGGATTGTACAAAAGGTACCCCTTTGCACAGGTATACGGGATACCATAATTGTGCAGGAAGAGGGATTGAGAAGGTTTAAGATTATAGGTTATGAGCCAAAAAATGCCTCTCCCCCTGTAATTGACTCAATAAATTTTTACAGGGATCTGTATTCTTTCAATTACTCGGGGGATTCCATTCATATTGTGGACGGGAAATATTATGGGCCACGGAATCATTATCTCCTCTTTTCCGGAAGCAGTTTTGATGATCTCACAGGAGCTGAGGCTGACATTTCAACGCCTGTCAATTTCTATAATTATGTGAACAGGAGCTATGACAAGTGTTCTGTAGAAAAGGAAGATGGCCCTCATACCATATGGTGGCGGGATTATGGCAAACTGCGTCTGTACAGGATAGAAATTGTACTCAAACAACAAGGGAAAAACAGATTTTCTGTACCTTTCTATGAAAGGGAAAATGAAGTTGTTCTGCCGGATACCATCTCAATTTGCCCGGGGGATTCTGTCCAATTGGAACATAATGTATCAGCACCGTCTGAATTCACTGTTTATGAATGGTCAAAAGGGTGGGCCGGCAATTCCATATACCCTCTGGATGCATCCTCTGTCGAGGAGGCATTCATGGTTGGGATTGGCAATCCTCTCCTTGCAGAGGAGGGGAAAAGATACACCTGCTCCAAAATAAACCTTTCCCGCACCGGACTCCTTACCGTTGATAAGGACTGGGTTCCTTCAAAGGCTGCATCAGCTGGAGGAGCCATATACAACAGTATTCCCATAAGCATTATCTATATGCCTCAGGGCAACCCTATTGTCGGGAAGATGAAACGGACATTCCTCTTTCCCGACGGCAGGACACTGGAACAGCATCCTACCCCTTTTTATTGTAATGCAGTGGTAAAAATAAGGGCACTATAAGTCAATCCTGTAATACTGCGGTTTCCTCTCCTTGAAATAGACAAGGTAGCGGAAGCCGCATTGTTTGGCTATATGGGCGTATTTCTCAAACTCATCCCCAATACGGTCTGTATTGTGGGAGTCTGAGCCAAGGCTCAGGGCCTCGCCGCCGAGTTCCCGGAAACGGCGCAGGATGGCGGTATCAAGTGTGGGAACATACCCTTTGTGGTTCTTGTATGTTTTTGTGTTTATCTCAAAGGTCTTGCCCTCCTGGGCAAGGAATTTGAGGATAGGTTCAATCCAGTCGCCGAATTTTGCCATGGTAATATCCCTGCTGCCTGGGCCGTATGGAGAGTAACGGGCAACATAGTCATAATGTCCAAGGATATCAAAATCCCTGTAGGCCACTGCTGTCTGATACATAACCTCCAGAACATGGCTAAATGCCTGAAAAGGCTCCTTGTCGCCATAATAGGTTCCCATGTAGGGATCTGTTCCATCTACAAAGTGGATGGATGCTATTACGGTGTCAAAATTGTACGAAGAGGTGAAACTCTTTATCTTATCCATAATTCCCGGCTGCAACCCCACCTCAATTCCCTTCATCACCTGGAAACCGTTCCTGAGCATATCTCCACCAAGCTCCATAACCACTCTGTCAATCTCTGCCTGCTGCTCTGCAGGATCAAAGTAGAACTCCTGGTCTCTGGAAGGGGCATCAATATCATAATGGTCTGTTATGGCAAGCCCGGCAAGCCCGAGTTCCATTGCCCTCCTTATTGCTGCCTCAACAGATGATACACTGTCGGGAGAAAAAGTGCTGTGATTATGGTTGTCAAAAAATTTCATGGCGCAAAGATAGAAAATTTATACCTTTGTAGTAAAGGGTGTCTTGTATGAAAGGTTCATTTCTGGATAAGTTGAGAAGTATTATGCAGTGGGGATTCCTTGTTGCCATGGTGTACCTTTTTCTCTTTACAGACATCCTTGCAGGGATGCATGCAGCGGTCCCATTCTTCATCTGGCTGGTTGTGGTGGGAAATTTCCTTATGGGTAAACTTTTCTGCAGCCATCTGTGCCCTGCAGGACTCCTTTCTGAACTTGTATTCAAATTGAAGAGGAAGATTTTTGGCAACAGATGGGGTATAAGGAGATGGTCCCTCCCCGACAATATCCTCCGCTCCCTGAAGTATCTGTTCCTTATTGCCGTTATTTACCCGCTCCAAATGCCCGGCAATTGCTTTGTAATTGGATTTCTCCTTGCTGCAATTATAATAGGAGGCATTTTTGATGACATGTTCTTCTGCAAATACTTCTGCTTTATAAATGCCGTAAGCAATGTTGTAAGGCTTACAGTGTTCTTCATCATCTCAATTGCAGCAATTGTCATTTTCCCCTCTCTGGGAACAACCGGACTTATAATTATGGCCGTTGGCGGATATATGCTGGAGATTTATTTCAAGAAGGCGGAGTACAATCTCTCATTGCTGCATGTACACAGGGATGTACGGAAATGTACAGGATGCGGTGATTGCTCAAAGGCCTGCCCTTTTGCTGTTGATATAAAGAGTGTGAAAAGGGTTGTTGATATAGACTGCAACCTGTGTGGAGAGTGCGTAAGGGAGTGCAGGCATGATGCCCTCAAGATGGGTATATGCAATACCCGCGAAGGGCAGAACAGGATCCGCGGAATATGGTTTGCGCCGCTTGCCACTGCAATTCTGCTGGCAATTTCATTCTATGCCCTTGTTAAGGAGCTCTTCTGATCCTGTTATTGTATATCCAGATCCTCTATTGATACAAGTTTGTTCACTATCGCATAAATTGTGAGACCGGCAGAACTGTGTATCTTTAACTTGTTCATAATATTCTTCCTGTGGGTGTTCACAGTGTGTACAGAAAGGAACATCCTGGCAGCAATCTCCTTGTTGGTAAGGCCGTGCACAATATGTATGAGTACATCTATCTCCCTGTCGCTCAATGTCTCCTCATCAACTTTTTTTTCGGATTTCTTTTGGAGCGTCTCCTCCATTTTCTTTACCTGCGGTACAAGAAGAATATCCTCTATGAGGTTATGGCTCTCCAGATCCTGCTGGCACACAAAAATATCGTACAATACGGTATTCAGTTCGTTGGTGGCCCCTCCGGGATAATACTTTACAATAATGTCTATCAGCTCACCCAACCTCACATCTATTGAATTGTGCTGCTCACTGAAGATATGCGGGTTCTTTCCTCCCGACAGATTCTCTCCGTTTTTATATGCTTCCAGCAATTTTTGCACATAAGGAAATACCTCCTCATTCTCCTGATTCATATGTCGGGCAACCTCTGCTGCATAATCGTCAAAATAGTTGAGGATGAGGTATTGCATCTCTTTTCCCCCTCCGTCAATTGCCTTCTCCAATGCATTTCTTACAGAAGGAAGGCGATAGTCAATATAATATGTATGGGATTTCTGAAGATACACCAAAAGCTCCTCTGTGGAGAAATCAGGATTATTCTGCTGGTTGTCGGGATTATTTATAAGATTTACAACTGCAAGAAAAGTTTTGCAATCAACACCATTGAGTTTGCATACCTCCTCTATGCTCTTGTCACCCACTCCCAACGGAATTCCAAATCTGCTGAGAATATTTAAAAGGTGGTAATTTGCTGTTATGAGAGACTCCATCCTGTCCCTTGCTGTAAAGATCCTGTAATCCCTGTATTCCATAATATATTGTTTTTTGTCTTGCCTATATGCAGTACAGACCGCCGTCTGTTGGAGGGGCAGTCTGTGCTACAAACAATAATAAATGGCTTAAAATCTCTATCTTCAGTGCAAAGATAACCCCTGTCAATTTATTCTGAAATACCAAATTTATGGTATTTTACTGTTTGTAGGGAACAACCAGAACCTTGTCTATTCTTGCCCCGTCCATATCTACAACCTCAAATGCAAATCCGTTCCACTCATACTTTTCGCCTATGCGAGGTATCTCGTTCTTGAGGGCTATGAGCAACCCTCCAACTGTATTGAAATCATTCTCCTGATACAGTTCCTCCATGTCAAAATTCGCCAGGAAATCATAGAACGGATATTGTCCGTCAACCAGTATGGAACCGTCTTCCCTAACCAGCCAATCATCTGCATCATTCTCCTCCGGCATTGCGCCAACAAGGGCCTCCATAATATCCTTCAAGGTAACTATTCCCATAACTCCTCCAAATTCATCGGTCACTATTGCAGATTTCATCCTTGCTGCCTTGAATTTTTCCAATGCATCATAAACGCTCATATCCTGAGGAATGTAAAACGGATCTGTCATTATACTTTCAAGGTTGAAGGCTGGAGTTCCGGCAACTGCAAATATTGCCTTAAGATGTACCACTCCAATTATATTGTCTATATCTCCATCCACTACCGGATATGTATTGAATACATTCTCCTTTATTTTCTGCGCCAATTCTCCGGCCGGGTCATTGATATCAAGATAGACAAGATCTTTTCTATGGGTCATTATTGAACTCACATTACGGTCTCCCAGATTGAAGACCCTCTCCACTATGTCATGTTCTACCTCCTCAATCTCCCCATCTGAGAGGCTCTCCTTGATTACCGCCTTAACCTCCTCCTCCGTAACTTTACTCTCCTGCGATTCCTGCATATTCATAAGGCCTACAACACACTTTGTACTCTTGGCCAACAGCCATACAAAAGGGTATGCAATTCTGGAGAGCACGCCCATTGGCTGAGCAATCACTTTTGCCACCCCCTCCGCCTTTACCAGACCTATACGTTTTGGAACGAGTTCTCCAAATATGAGTGTAAAATATGTTACAGCAACTACTATTACAGTTTCAGATATTCCATAAGCATATTCTCCCAAATATGGGATTTTCTCTATGTATTTTGCCAGATCTGCTGCAAATGCCTCTCCGGAAAACAGTCCTGTCAGAATACCTATAAGCGTTATACCTATCTGTATGGTAGAGAGAAAATTGTCGGGATTATTGGAAAGGTCGAGCGCTTTGCGTGCAGAGATACTTCCTTTTTTAGCCTCCAGTTCCAAACGGGATTTCCTGGATGAGACAATGGACATTTCGGACATCGACAGGATGCCGTTGAAAAGGATAAGGCCAATTATTATCAGGAATTCTGTCATTTTTTAAGTTTGGGGAAAAGTTTTTTAAATCTTACAAGAGAGGATGATACATTCCCCCCTGCAACTACCATAGTTACTGATACTATAATAAGCAACAATCCTGCCACACCTCTTCCCTGTAATGTCTCTCCAAACAATGTTATCCCGAAGAGTACCGCTGTTACCGGTTCAAGCGCCCCCAAAATGGCGGTAGCAGTGGAGCCTATATAAACTATTGCTTTTGTTGCGCAATACATCGATATTACGGTAGGAAAGAGGGCAAATGCCACCAGATCAAGCCACAACCACCATTTTGTAGGTGTCTGAAGGCCACCGCCAAGCAGTACCATAACCGAAAAAATAATGAATCCTGTCAATATCACATAAAAGGTCACCTTTACAGATGGCACATCCTTAAGTATTGTCTTGTTTACAGTGATTATATACAGCGTATATGCCAGTGCAGATCCCAATACAAAGAGGATTCCAACGGTACTCAGTACAGCACCGTCGGGAGCCTTGTAAAGCAAACCTATTCCGGCCAAAGCCATTGCAATGCACACCCATGTCTGAAAAGAGACCTTCTCTTTAAAGAATACTGCCATAATTAGGGCAACCATTACAGGATAAATGAACAGGATGGTGGAGGCTATACCGGAATCCATATACAGGTAACTCCTGAAAAGTGTAATGGAGGAGAGTACGAAGAATACCCCCACCATAAGTAAGGGCCACATCTCACCTTTCTGAATGGCAAAACTCCTCCCCCGGCTCTTTACCATCAGCGCCACCATAGGCACTGCAAAAAGATACCTGAAAAAAAGGACGGAATCCACCCCCATCCCATCTGCATAAAGCGGCAGGGAGAAGAGCGGATTCATACCGTATGTAGCAGCAGAAAACGCTGCAAGAATATATCCTTTGGCCTTGTTGTTCATAAATTGTGCTTAATTGCACAAAGTTAATGAAAAACTTGGTTGGAGGTTTGTAAATTTAAAACAACCCCTCTATTTCTCCATTTTCATCTATGTCTATGGCCTCTGAAGATGGGACCTCAGGGAGCCCAGGCATACGCATTATTTCACCTGTAATTGGGATGAGGAAGCCTGCACCTGATGCAATCTCTATCTCCCTTACGGTAATTACGAAATCTTTAGGACGGCCCAGAAGATCCGGATTGTCTGAAAGGGATTTCTGTGTCTTTGCCATACATATTGCAAGATCCTGCAAGCCCAAATCATATATTTTCTTCAGGTCTGCCTTTGCTTTGGCGGTATAATCTACAGCCTCAGCACCATATATCTTCTTTGCAATTGTCTCTATCTTCTTCTCAACACTCCACTCCAGATTGTACATTGGAACAAATTGGCGGTTTCCTTTCAAAGATTCCTCCACCACTTCCACAACCTTCTCTGCAAGTTCCTCTGCTCCTGCCCCACCTTTAGCCCATACCTCTGCTACTGCACATCTTACACCCAGACCCGCACAATACTCCTTAATGAAATCTATCTCCTGTTGCGCATCAGTTGTAAACCTGTTTATGGCAACTACGGGAGTCAAATTGAACTGCCGTATATTTTCCACATGTTTATAAAGATTCTCTATCCCGGCCTTTACAGCTTCCAGTCTTCCTGTTATCTCCTCTACTGAACATACACCATCTGCACACGCGGTAGTCTCCTCCTTGAGAGCCTTCAGGGACATTCCTCCATGATATTTTAGAGCCCTCACCGTTGCTACCAGCACCACTGCCTGAGGATTGAGTCCTGCAAAACGGCTCTTTATATCCAAAAACTTCTCTGCCCCCAAGTCAAATCCGAATCCTGCCTCTGTAATTGTATAATCACTTAACGCCAGCGATGTTTTGGTGGCAATCACAGTATTTGTACCTTGGGCTATATTTGCAAACGGACCTCCATGGATAAGGGCCGGTGTCTGCTCAAGAGTCTGTACAAGATTTGGTTTGATGGCATCCTTAAGGAGTGCTGCCATGGCTCCATTCGCTTTAAGGTCCCGTGCATATACAGGCTTCTTGTCAAAAGTATATCCAATGAAAATATTCCCCAGACGTCTCTTCAAATCCTGTACATCCTCACTCAGGCAAAGAATTGCCATTATCTCAGATGCAGCTGTTATATCAAACCCTGTTTCTCTCGGTATTCCCGACGAAGTCCCCCCCAATCCAACAACAATGCGCCTTAAAGAGCGGTCATTCATATCCATGACCCTCTTCCAGGTTATTGTTCTGGGATCTATATTGAGGGAACGTTTCTTACTTTGTATATTGTTGTCAATAATTGCTGCAAGAAGGTTATGGGCTTTTTCCACTGCTGCAAAATCCCCCGTAAAATGGAGGTTTATATCCTCCATCGGGACAACCTGGGAGTAACCTCCACCAGTTGCACCACCTTTTATTCCAAAAACCGGCCCCAACGAAGGCTCCCTCAGAACTACTGTAGACTGGTATCCCAGCCTGTTCATTGCCTGTGTAAGACCTATGGAAATTGTAGTTTTTCCCTCTCCTGCCGGGGTGGGAGAAATTGCAGAAACCAAAATCAGGGCCCCCTTTTTACCTGTCTGCTTTCCCTTATAGCTTAATGGAATCTTTGCTTTGTACTTTCCATACAGTTCCAAATCTTCTCCATTTATATCCAATTTCTTTGCAATTTGCTCTATATGAAGCAATTTATGCTCTCTAGCTATCTTAATATCTGTACTCATTGCCTATTCAGTTTATAATTATTATGTGTTAAAATTAAATATATTTATTTAATAATCATAATTTTTTCTAGAAAAACTCATTTTTCAATAAAAAAGTTTGGAAGTTTAAAAAATATCCGTATCTTTGCAACCTCAAACAACAAGACGCGGGATTCGTCTAACGGTTAGGACGGAAGATTCTCATTCTTCAAATAGGAGTTCGATTCTCCTATCCCGTACAAAAGCTCTCAAGTATGAGAGCTTTTTTTGCATATTGGAGAGTTAATATACCATGGAAAACATCTTTTGCCAGGACAACCATATTTCTGATACGGCATTGTTGGACAACCTGGTCCATTTTGCAACAGTAATGGCTTCCGAAAGATACAGGAATTGCCGGATTACCTTTGGTGAAATAAAGGAGTTCACTCTCTGTTTCCTCCCAAAAATTGGAGAAAGGTGTGAAACATCCGGTGAAATTGTCTACAAAAGGGGGAGGAATCTGCTTGTTCAAACGAGGATATCGGTTGATGGTGAAACAGCTGCCAAATGCAAAGTAAAATTTTACAAGGAGGAGAAAAATGAGGATACAGGGAACATACTTTAACATAAGGAAAATCTCATATCCCAATTCCAACACCCACCATGGGAAACTGAAGATAGACCTTTTACAACAGAACTTTGAAAGGCCAGCCACATATGCCCTGCATATGGTTAAAGAGAGCGCTCAGGCCATGGCCCATGAAAAGCTCCTCTTCAGCCATATTGAACGTTACAGACATATAAGGGATCTCTCGTTGGAACATCCCAGCATTATGCTGGAAATCTTCCTCAACCATAAAGAGAAGGAGGGGACAGGGGCCATATGCGAGCTTTCTGCCCACTGTTTCAAAATGGGACAGCCCGATTTCAAGTTTTTTGAACTCCTGGCAGAACTTTCACCAATAAAATAAGTTTTGGGACTACTCCAGTTTAAAGAAATTGGAATACTTTTGCAGTTCTTTTCAAAAAGGATGCAAAAGTATTTTATATATATATTCACTTTTCTGCTCATCTGCACAGCAGCATCGGCACAGAACACCAAAGTAAAGGGTACTGTAACCGATTCCACCACCGGCGAGCCGCTACCTTTTGTAAACATCTGGTTCCCTGGCACTACAGTTGGAGTTACCACCGATTTTGACGGACAATACTCAATAGATACCCGTCATAGTGTACCATCTGTAATAAAAGCGGAAATTCTGGGATATGAAAGCAAGGAGGGAAAAGTTACCGTAGGAGGATTCACAGAACTCAATTTTGCCCTCAAGCCACAATCCCTCATGCTGGAGGGGGTAACAGTAAAGGCAGATGACAAGAGGATCAGGAGGTTCATGGAAAAGGTATTTGAAAAGAAACCTCTCAATAATCCCGACAGTAAAGAGAGTGCACAATACAGGATTTACACCAAAATGGAACTCGACATTGCAAATGTAGATCCACTGCTGGAAAACAAACTTCTGAAAAAGAATTTCGGATTTGTGGAAGAGTACATGGACACCTCTGCAATATCGGGAATACCATATCTCCCTATAATGATTACCGAATCCAACGCCAGGTACTACAAAAGAAAGAATCCCCCACTGTCAAGGGAGATTATAGATGCCAGCAGGATATCGGGAATAGAAGAAGATTACTCATTGGCACAGTTTACAGGACATCTGCATGCCAATGTAAATCTCTACGACAATTACATTGACATTTTCTATGTAAAGTTTGCAAGTCCGCTGAACGAACACGGCTTCATGTATTACAACTATTACCTCATTGACAGCCTGCATATGGACGGACGCAAAACTTATAAGCTGAGGTTCCATCCCAAAATGAAATCGGCACCTGTACTGGACGGAGAGTTCACCATAGACTCAACTACAATGGCACTGAGAGATGCCCATGTAAAAATGGTAAAAGGGCTCAATGTAAACTGGGTAAGGGATATGGCTATAGATGTGGAAAACCAGATGATAGATGACACAACCTGGTTCAACAAAAGGGAGAAGCTATATGTGGATTTCTCTGTCACCATGAACGACTCTTCAAAACTTGTCTCATTCCTGGGACACCGCGAGGTCAACTACTCAGATGTGGTGCTCAACAGGAAGATTCCGCAGGAAATACTCAGATACAACACCAATGTGGTCATAAACGAGGATGTACTGGAAAATGACCCGGCCTACTGGGAGAGAGAGCGTCCATATGCCCTTACCCAAAGGGAACAGAACATCTACAACATGGTTGACTCAATAAAAAATGTCCCACTCTACAACACTCTGTACAATGTTGTTTCCACAATATTGGGAGGATACTATGAGTTTGACAAATGGGAAATAGGGCCCTATTACAAACTGTTCAGTTTCAATAATCTTGAAGGGGCCAGATTCCAGTTCGGAGCCCGCACTACGCAAGGTCTGAGCAAAAAGATACGGATTGGAGGGTATGCTGCATACGGCACCAGGGATGAGGAATTTAAAGGTGGGGGAACCATTGAGTATATGTTCAGGAAACAACCCACACGCAAACTGACAGCCTCTTTCAAAAGGGATGCACTGCAATTGGGAGCTTCCGATGACGCATTCACCGAGGGAAACATCATGGGATCACTCCTTTCCAAAGGGAACAGCCAACGGCTGAGCATGGTAAACAGAGGGTACATTTCATACGAACATGAATGGACAGACGGGATAACCACAATCTTCTCCGCACAGACCAACAAGATTTACGGAAACAGATATGTGGAGATGTTTGCTCCCGACAGTACACATATTGGGGCAGTACGCAGTGCCTCACTGGGTATAGGGGCCAGACTCAGCTGGAATGAAATGGTAAACAGGGACCACTTTGACAAGATTTACCTGGGCTCTGACTACCCCATAATTACTGCCGATTTCCAGATGGGACTGAAAGATGTCTGGGAAGGAAGTCATGAATACTACCGCGGAGAGATTGGTATAAATTATGATCTGGCAATGCCACCTTTGGGTACCTCATACTTTAAATTGAAAGCCGGGAAAATTTGGGGAAAGGTCCCTTATCCTCTGCTAAAGCTCCACGAAGGGAACGGAACATATTTCAACTCCCCAAATGCATTTGCCTGTATGGATTACTATGAGTTTGCATCCGATACCTGGCTACAGCTTTTCTATGAGCACAATTTCAAGGGATTTTTCTTGGGCAAGATTCCTCTGCTCAAAAAGCTCAAATGGAGAGAAGTGGTTTCGTTCAGAGGAGTTGTAGGCTCTCTCTCAGAGAAGAACAACGGAAGTTCCAAATATATTGCTGCAAATACAAACCCTGCCACAGGGGAGTTGAATCCGGGAATACCTGTTCCATACATGCTGTTCCCTGCCGGAATGAGTGGCGTAAACAAACCCTACTTTGAGGCCGGTGTAGGCATTACCAACATATTCAGGATGTTCAGGATAGACAGTTACTGGCGCCTCAACCACAAAGAAAACCATCTTGGAGAGAAGAACACAGCCTGGGTAGTGAACTTTGGTGTAGAATTCAAATTCTAGAACAGTTCCTGCAGCTCCTCACTCCCACTGCATGTAAACAGATTGGGATGTATTACATCCCCTTCAACTTTCTCATGCTCCCATGTGGAATAAAACGGAACATACAGTGCATATCCCCCAACCTCCAGCACTGGAAGGATATCTGATTTCATAGAATTGCCAATCATAAGGAATTCCCCGGGAGTGCACCCCAACTTCTGCAGCAGCCCCACATACGCATCACGGTTTTTGTCACTCATCACCTCAATCTGATGAAAATACCCTGCAAGACCCGAACGCTCAAGCTTCCTCTGCTGATCCAATAAATCCCCCTTTGTAGCCACCACAAGAGTATATTTCCCGCTTCCCGACAATTTACGCAACAGCTCTTCCACACCTGGAAGAATATCTATCGGGATAGTGATAAGAGAAGTCCCTATTTCAATGATTCTACCCATTTCTGACGGAGTAAGAGGGGATTCACTGCTCCCGTTGCTGAACTTTATTGCAGTCTCCATAAGGGAGAGGGTAAACGCCTTTGCACCATATCCATATGGGGCGAGATTTTTCAGTTCAACCTTATATAGAGTTGAGATTATCTCCTCCTTTGGGGCAAACCGCCTCAAAATGGTACAATACTCCTCCTCTGCCTTGCGGAAATAAGGCTCGTTCACCCAAAGTGTATCATCTGCATCAAATGCAATAAACTTTATATTTTCAGGAAAAAACTTCATAACCTCTGCATTTGGGAGTCTGAAGATACAAATAATTCCGAACAATCCCACTTCTGAGTTGTTTGAGAATAAAAAGCTCAACCATGTTACAGAATTTCCTCTTCCCGGCTTACCACAATTTCGGTCTCTCTATAATGCTCCTGTTTGCCAGAATTGCATTTGGAGCAATGTTCCTCACCCACGGACTTCAGAAACTGGCAAACTTCAAGGCTTTGTCTGCAAATTTCCCAAGCATAATGGGGCTGGGAAGTACCCTTTCCCTCATGCTGGCAATTTTTGCCGAGGTATTCTGTACCTTGGGATTTATAACAGGGTTCCTCTACAGGCTCTCAATGATTCCTATGATAATTACAATGATTGTTGCTGTCTTGTTCATACATGGAGAAGATCCGTTTTCCGCCAAGGAACTGGCAATGCTCTACCTGTTCATTTTCATAATCATGTATGTTCTTGGACCCGGTTCATTTGCGGCGGATTATTTCTTTGCAGTCAAGGGGTAAAGGAACTGATAGCCTCCCTAAGGGCCGCTATCCTTTTGGCATCACTCGGGTGGGTACTGAAAAAATCGCTCTGGCCAGCACTTTTGGCATCCAGCATCTTTTCCCAGAATGCAGGAGCAGCATTGATGTCATAACCGGCAATATTCATTATGTACATTCCAATCTCGTCCGCTTCATACTCGTGCTTCCTTGAATACGGGAGGAGAACTCCGGCCTGGGAACCTATTCCAAAACCTACATTGAACAGCGCCTGTGCACCCGCCCCCTTCTTTTCTCCAATTGCCTCACTTGCAACACGTCCAAGCAGATTCATCACAGACTGCTGACTCATTCTCTCATTTCCATGCTTGGCAATGGCATGCGCCATTTCATGCCCCATCACAACTGCAATATAATCGGGAGTATCCGCATACTTCAATATCCCCTCATAAAACACTATTTTTCCCGAAGGCATACAGAAGGCATTCACCTCCTGGGATTTTACCAGCATGAACTCCCATACGAGCCCCCTTAGGGCACTCTCCTGTCCATTAGTCTTGAGATATGACTCAAGGGCAGCCACCATCTTTCCTCCTACCTCCTTTACCATTCTGGTTGCAGCAGCATTGGAAGACACCTCTGCTGTACCCTTGAACTCCGCATAAGACTGGTCCGACAAAGCCATAATCTCGCTGTCTGAAAAAAGGAGCATCTGCTTGCGGCCTGTAAATGATACCACTCCGCATGAAACTGCCATAAATACAACTGCAGACAAAAACGCCAGTACTTTAATAGATTTCTTCATACTTTTTCAAATATTGCTACCCATTTGTAAAGATAATCATTTTTGCATCTTGTAACACCTTTTCAGGAAACAAAAAAAAGCCCTGCATTGCTGCAAGGCTTTCTTTGCTCATTTAAGTGGTCCCAGCTGGGCTTGAACCAGCGACCCCCTGATTATGAGTCAGGTGCTACTAACCAACTGAGCTATAGGACCCGAATGAGAGTGCAAAAGTAATTAAAATTTTTACACCTGCAAAATTTATTATATGCCTGCCGGGCCCCCAAAGGGATCTCTGAGGGCCGTGCAAGCTATATCATCAAACTTTGATCTCAACCTCAACACCGCTAGGAAGCTCAAGTTTCATAAGAGCATCTACAGTTTTTGGAGTAGAGCTGTAGATATCCAAAAGACGGCGGAAAGAATTTAGCTCAAACTGCTCGCGTGATTTTTTGTTAACGAAAGTTGAGCGGTTTACAGTAAAGATCTTCTTGTCTGTAGGAAGTGGAATAGGACCGCTAACAACAGCACCAGTAGCTTTTACTGTTTTTACGATTTTGTCAGCTGACTTGTCAACCAATGCGTGATCGTAAGATTTTAGTTTAATTCTTATTTTTTGGCTCATTGTATATAATTGTTAACCAATTTATAATTCATTATTACTCATCATCCTCACCAAGTCTCTTGTTGCCAGACTGCTCGATAACGTCTTTAGCAAGAGTTGCAGGAAGGTCTGCATAGTGTGAGAACTGCATTGTGCTGGTTGCTCTACCAGATGAGATTGTTCTAAGGATAGTTACGTAACCGAACTGCTCTGACAATGGAACATTTGCCTTAACAATTCTTGCGTTACCATTGGCATCCATGCTGGTGATCTGACCTCTACGTTTGTTCAAGTCACCGATGATGTCTCCCATATAATCCTCCGGAGTTACAACCTCAAGAGCCATAATAGGCTCCATGATTACTGGAGTTGCTTTAGGAAGCGCTTTACGGAATGCCTGTCTTGCAGCAATCTCAAATGAAAGGGCATCAGAGTCTACTGGGTGGAAGCTACCGTCTTTAAGTTTAACCTTAAGTGAAGTAACCT
>SUYX01000061.1 GCA_015060225.1 Bacteroidales bacterium
TGGCTATCCTCCTCTCAAAACCACCTTTAGTTAAATTTATAGTTGCCATATTCCAATAAGTTTTAATTATTTTGTTTTTACAAAAATATAACAACCATATATATTTATCAAACAGATAAAAGCGATGATATTATTGATATTATCAATCTCGCTGCCTCCAATACCATTATAACAGTCCACACACACCCGGCCACAAAAAAAAAAGACACCTGCAAAACTGCAAGTGTCTTATTCTTTTTTGTAGCGCGACCCAGGATTGAACTGGGGACCTCATGATTATGAATCATGCGCTCTAACCAGCTGAGCTATCTCTCTTAAGCCACTGAATCAGGCAGTTAAACAACTTCCTTGCTCTATATTTCTCTCTGGTTTACACCATGGTTTACATAACTGAGTAAACTCGGAATGGGTTAAACAATATAGAAAATAAGTAGTCTGAGTTCATTAGTATATATTTTACACTGCTATCAATTGCTTCCCCAAAGTTCTCAAAGCCTCCTTTATCTGCATCTTCCTCTGCAAACTTGGCTTCTTTACTCCATAAATATACTTGGAGAGCAAACTCTTGTGAATACCTATAGACTTGGCAACCTCTGATACATTCAATTGAGGAAAACGCCTGAATATCTCTGCAATCTCATTATCATAATCAGGCTCAACTGTTTCATAAAAACTGCTTATATGTATATCCTCATCTATGCTCTCCCAACGGACAGCATCACCAAAACGGTCAATTTTAAAATCTTGCCTTTCCTGGTCTGTGGCATCCTTCAATGACGGAAAAGCTTCCAGCGGGCGACTTAAAACTTGCTTCTCATCTGTGCAAATATAAATCCGCCCATCCTCAAACCATAGTTTTTCAATCCTTGCCATAATAAATATTATTTAATTGTGGAACTCATTCCATTTCTGAATAAACTCCTCTCTGAACTCAACAGCCAAATCCAATGCCCGTTTAATATCCCTTGGCTTTACCCCTTTATTCTCCACCAATTCAACCTCCGGCTCCAATGCTATCTTTGCCCTTCCATCACTGCTCTCCAAATGAACATGAATAGGTTTATGTTCATCTGCATAGAAAAAGAACCTCAATCCAAATATCAATAAAACTGTTGGCATAAATTTTTGTTTAGTTTTTACAAATATAGGTCTAATTTTTTAGACCTGCAATTTTATCCACTCCCTCATTTTGAAAATCAAAAATCCATCCGCAACTTAAATCCTGATAGTCTTATTGCATAGATACAAACAAAGCACCTGCATTTCTGCAAGTGCTTTGTTCTTTTT
Source organism: Bacteroidales bacterium (assembly GCA_015060225.1). GTDB lineage: Bacteria > Bacteroidota > Bacteroidia > Bacteroidales > UBA932 > Egerieousia. The sequence continues at coordinate 1,288 of SUYX01000061.1, forward strand.
TTTGTAGCGCGACCCAGAATTGAACTAAATCAATATCCCCGTTTTGGCTACATCACAACAAAGCGGATTATTCAAATCCTCTGTAAGCAAGACAGGTTCTATAAGATTGCTAACCTTCTTGCGGGGGATTTTGCTAGCCTTGAGGGTTGTGCATTCCCCACTATCCTCGCCGGAGGTGCACTGGAAGAATGGCTAAATTTTTCTCTACGAAGCGCAAAGTTGATAGGCTTTTGGCCGTTATGCAGGAAGTGACTATATTTGAAGATTGAAGTATTTTTCAGAATTTTTATGAAGTATATTGCCACAATAATATTGGTGCTGATGACCGCGAGCCTTATATTCAGCGGCATTCTTTTATGGAGGCGCCGAGGTGAGACAGGAGATTTTTCCCGTTATATCCATGCTGTGCTGAGTTGGGTTTCTGCATTTTTTGCTGTGACCTTCCTGTTCCGTACCTGGACAGAAACAACTACGGCAGATGGTGCGCTCTTTGAGCCGGAACACACCTTTATCCCCCTTATTTCCCAAATGACATTTTTCCTGTATCCGTTGGAGGTAATAAGACCTGCAGTGAGCAAGACAAAAGTATATGCATTCCTGTTTGTTCCGCTTATGTCCCTGTTGTGTATTGGAATGTTTGCAGGAATAGAATATACCACAATAAATACCTATACAGATCTGTGGCAGCATATATGGGAGCCAAATGTGCTGTTCCGTCTGGTTACCCTTACAGTAATGCTGTTCTACGCCTTTGCACTGTTCCTTGTACCATATAACTGGAACTCGAGCACCGTTTCCAGGAAATTTATCCTCTCATACGCTCTGGGATTCATGTTGATTGGAGTATTCCATTTCCTTATTCAGATAACCCATTCATATTTATTTGTAATCCTGCATCAGTTAACGTGGATAACCTTCTTTCTGGCGGTTGCCCGGTATGAGCTGAAGGAGCGTCTTGTTTCTACCCCCAAGGCTGACGTGAGATCTGCTGTAGAGGTGGCCGCAGAAAATGCGCAAATTGGTGTTGAGGACCAGCCCCAGGCAGATGAACTTTGGAAGAAGATCCTTTCTGCCCTTGACCAGGATCAGCAATGGCGCAATCCGGAACTCACCCTTACAGCCCTTTCCCAACAGGTATGCTCTAACCGCACCTATGTGGGAGAAGCATTCAAGCGCAATGCCGGCTTCACTTTCAGTGAATACATGGCCCAAAAGAGGATTGGTTATGTTGTCTCTGTTTTAAAGGAGAATCCCAACACAGACATCAAGGACCTGTTCCATTATGTAGGCTACCGTTCCCGTACTGCCGGGTGGGAGAATTTCCACAAGGTTACAGGCGTTTCCCCATCAGAATTCATTGCCAATTTGTAAAAGGCGAACAAAGGTTTTGTAAATCCCGAACGGCTATGCCGTGCCGGTTGGCTATCTTCGTGCCCATAAATCAAATTAATTAAAAAGAGATATAAGAGACATGAAGGAACAAATTTTTATGGCCTATGAGACTCCCCAGGTGGAGCTGATAGAAGTACAGGTAGAGCAAGGGTTTGCTACAAGCGGAACTACAAAGGGTTTTGGAGAAAGTGAAGGTGCATGGTAAAATGGAGGGAATGTGAAATGAGGAAACTGTTTAATTTTTTTGCAGCGGCGTTGGTAATGTTGGCTGCAGCATCATGCGAGAAAAATGAGGTTCTTCCCGACAATAACTCCGAGGGGAAGGTTGTAACCTTAAAGGCTTCTATCAACAATGGTGGAACAAAGACTTCGTTGGGAGGAGAAAAAGGCTCAGATGATAAATATCCTGTTCTGTGGAGTGAGGGGGATGCTATTGCTGTGATACAGCAAGAAGATTTGAATGATGGAAGTGTTTATATATTTACACTTTCTGAAGGTGGTGCTGGTAAAGCATCGGCTTCTTTTGAATGTAATAACGCAAATGGTTTTAATCCGGACCTAGAATATCGTGCTGTTTATCCTGCGAGTTCAGTTGTTCTATCAGACGGAAAGTTTGATGGGTACAGTTTCTCAGATACACAGTCCTACGTACAAAACAGTTTTGGTGTAGGCGCTATGCCAATGCAAACAAGTATGTGTATAGGAACAGAATGTCCTTTGTCGTTTACTAATGCGTTTGGAGTACTTAAACTGCAGCTTAAGGGTGCTGCCGATGAAAAGGTTACAAGTATAGTTGTAACTTCAAATGATCCATTGAGTGGTGAGGCAATACTTATGTGGGGAAGCATTGTACTACAAGGAACTGCACCTGAAAATAAAAAAGTAACATTGGATTGCAGTGCTACTGGAGGAGTTGCATTGAATCCGGAAACAGCAACATATTTTCATATTGCATTGCCAGCAGGTGCAGAATCAGGCTTAAGCTTGATGATTCATACAGACAAAGCATCTTATTATAAGCAGGTGCCTGTGGATGACAAAAATAAGGTAGTAGCAGGTAGTATTTTGGCAATGCCAGTATTAGATTTGACTGAACATTTAAATCCGTACATAGAGAATGGTGTTGATTTAGGTGATGGTATTCCTTTAGTAACAACAGATGGAAGTGTTATAGTTTGGGCCCCTGTGAATTGTGGGTATGATGCGAACCACAAATATGGTTTGCTGTACCAATGGGGAAGGAAATATGGACAAGGGTATACAGATAAAGGAGATGTTGTCAATTTTATTGATGAAAGGCCAACTCTTGCTACAGGTGCAGCAGAGGCGAATAGAAATAAATTTTACAAAGGGGATGCGTTTAATTCTAATGGCGGTTATGGCGATTGGTTAGCAAAAGAAGATAGATCACCCAAATTATGGAATGGAGGAAATGAAGAATCCCCTGTAAAAACAGAATACGACCCATGCCCAGAAGGATGGAGGGTTCCAACAAACAATGAGTTAGTTACTTTATGGGTTGGTACACAAGTCTCTTCTGATTCGAAAACAGCACCTAGTGATCAAGTCGAGAAAACAGATGGTATTAAAGGCTTTTGGGCAAAAAGCGAAGTTGGAGTAAATAAAGTTTTTTTCCCAGTTTATTATGTTCTTAATTACGATTCTACAGGAACTTATACTGGTGGAGGTAATAATAGTTTATATTGGTCTTCAACAGCAGGAAATTCCAATAATGCAATGTCTGAAGTTTTGATGATGGCTTTGAGTACTTTTAGTGGAAATCTGACGCTACAGGCAACTGAGAGGTCTCGTGCTTGTGGCTACTCTGTCCGCTGCGTGAAGGAATGACACAGTCTCAGCCTATGCCTGGGTCCAATTAGTGTAAGGTGCTCATTATATTATTATTAATGTATATATAACTGCCGACAGAAGATATCCTTTCTGCCGGCAGTTTTTTGTGTGGGTAAAGGGAAGGTTGCAGTCGGGCAGGCCCTGCAGCCAAAGGATGAGATTGCGGGGCTTGTTTTTATGGACATATAGACAAACACCCTTAGACAATCACATGTTTGATTATCAATCAGTTATCTTCAAGATGCCCACAAAAAAAAGACACCTGCAAAACTGCAAGTGTCTTATTCTTTTTTGTAGCGCGACCCAGGATTGAACTGGGGACCTCATGATTATGAATCATGCGCTCTAACCAGCTGAGCTATCGCGCCAACATAGTGTTGAGATATCAGGACTCGAACCCGAACCAAG